>CAYNVP010000023.1:0-22111 GCA_964400665.1 uncultured Pirellulales bacterium
CGCACGCCTTCGGTCTTTGAGAGCATCCCTTGCATCATTCAACAAATAAGGCGTTTAACTTGCACTAAATGTTGATGTAAAACATTTTTTTAAAAGCAACAATGGCCACAGAACTCTATTGGTCGAGCAGAACACTGTGAAGGCCCTAATTACCCACAACTATAACCTTCAGGCACCTTGTCGTTTTTGTCTGTCTGTTATCTTCCTGCTGTCAGGAGTGTTTTGATTGTCTGTCTTATATACTCCGGCAGGTTCGGCCAACTCTTGACAACAAGTGCCAAATCAGGGTATTTTGGGGTCAAAAGCGCCAAGCAGGACGCCAAGACGCTTTCGCCGGTTTCTGTAAGTGCTTGATTATCCAACTGGTTAGCATTTTCTGATTCAGGTTTTGTAAACCGGGGGTTGTCGGTTCGAATCCGACCGTTGGCTGTTGATTAAAGGTATATATGGAAAATACACATCCTGAGAAACGAGAAGATTCACAAGAAAGGAGCAGGCAATGGTCCTTCAGAAACGTCGAACTTTTCTTCTGTTTGTGGCGGCAGCTGCCGCGGGTCTGGTGTTGAGTATGGGTATGGCGCAGGTCGAAAAGGTCAAGGCCAGTCGATGCGTGGTAGTGTGGTCGGAAGGCACCGCACCAAAAAACATCTATCCCAGCGACATCTGCGGCGCAATTGCCGAGGGTTTGAAGGAGCTGAAGGACTGGGAGGTCGTCGAAGCACATCTATCGGACTCCAACCAGGGTCTGCCTGACGAACTGCTGAATCGGACCGACGTGCTGATATGGTGGGGACACAGAAAACACAACCAGGTCAGCAAAGAGCTGGTTGATAAAATTGTCAGCCGGGTAAAGGATGAAGGTATGGGCTTCATCTCCCTGCATTCCTCACATTTCGCCAGGCCCAACATAAAACTTATGGGTACCCCCTGCTCCTGGAAGGCCTATATCAGCGACTCAAACACGCTGAAGATAACCGTCAAGGACCCGAATCACCCTATCGCTCGTGGGGTGGAGGATTTTACAATTTCTCACGATGAGCGCTACAGCGAGCCATACGCCGTGCCCCAGCCGGCAGCGGTGGTATTCGAGGGGACATACACGCTGAATAACGGCGACACCGACACGAGCAGGCAGGGCCTGACCTGGAAAATCGGCAAGGGTAAGGTGTTTTATTTTCAGCCCGGCCATGAGACCAATCCCGTCTTCTACGACCCCAACATCCGCAGGATTATTAGCAACGCCGTCGAATGGGCCGCACCGAAATAACCGGAGATTTTAAATTCGAATCCTTCTGCTGGTTATCCTTCTATGATATTCACAAGACAGCGAATTAAGATTTTGCTTTGTCTGGCTGTCGCCACGCTGCTGGGCTTTTGTATGTGGCGATATTATCGCGGCTGGGCCCAATACTGGGTCAGGTTCTATGTCTCGGGCGCCGTCTATGAAATTATCTGGTGCCTTTTCCTGTTTTTCTTATGGCCGAGTAAGGCCAATACCGTGAAAATCCCTCTTATCGTATTTTTCTTTACCTGCGTTTTGGAGTTTCTCCAACTCTGGAAGGCGGAGTTTCTCCAGACTTTTCGAGCGACACTGGTCGGTGCGGCCCTTATCGGAACGGATTTTGTCTGGCTGCAATTCCCCTTCTATGCCCTGGGTTCGGCCGTTTCGATAGTCCTATTGTCACTATTAGCAAATAACAAACAATAGATGCTGCCGGAGGAAATAGAAAAAAGGTGTCAGCCTGCCCTGAGGGAAGTCGAAAGGGAACCTTTTTCATTTTTCACCTGCCAAAGAGGTCCGCTGTTTACCGGGCGATTTGAGAACGACACACTTTTCGGTGGATTGCAGCCGAAAAGATATGTAAAATGACAAGAAAACAGCTCAAAAAGGAGAATTAAAGTGATTAGAAGACTGTTGATAACAGCGATGCTGGCTGTGCTGTGTTTCGGTCTTACGCATGTTAGCGGCTGTGCAAACAACGCACAGACCTACGGAGCGATTGGAGGCGTCGGCGGCGCAGTCATCGGCGGCGTAACCGGAGGATTTGGAGGAGCTGTTATTGGAGGAGCCATTGGCGGAGGAGCCGGTTACGTCATTGGTAACGAACAGGATAAGTAACCGGCAGGTTAACAACAAAAATTAATGCTTACTTTTACCGACTCATCCTCCGCAGCAGCGGCTTTATTTCTGCCGCTGCGAAGGATGGAAGATGTCGGCTAACTGCTGCGTGATTTGAGACCTGCGGACCTTGCGGCGAATCTGCTTGAGCTGCGGGTGGTCGCCGATATGCAGCGAGCCGCTTTCGAGGACCTTAGCCGCCTCGTCGGGCCGGTGCATTGCCATATACACGCCTGCCAAATCGCGAATCGCCAGGACGTGCTGCGGATTGATGTCTAAGACCTGAGTAAAAAACTCCGCGGCGTCATCCGGCCGGCCGTTCATCGCATTGGCCAAGCCAAGATAATAATGCGCATTGGCGTCAGAGGGATTAACATCTACCGCCCGAAGCAGGCAGTTGACTGCATAATCGAAAGCGTCGGAGAATTTGCCGTGGGATTGCGCCGCAATGACAAGAAATGCCGAAGCCATAGAAACAAGCACGTCCGAATCGTCGACTGCCAGCTTCACTTCCGAAGCCAGATAGGTTCTGGCCGCCTTAATATCGCCCTGCGACAGGGAAACAAAAGCCAGCCGATACCGCGGCCCGGCTAAACACGCGTCCCTTTCCATCGCCATCTTGAATAACTCAACTCCTCTTTTCTGGTCGCCGGCATTGAGGGCTATCTCGCCAAGGTAAAATAACGCAATGGCAGTATCCGGCTTCATTTCCAGCGCCCTGTTGAATTTCTCCTTCGCGGATTCGGTCTCGTTTCTATCCAACAAAAATAGTCCGAAATCCACAATTGTATCGACGTCGCCGGGATTTATCCGGAGCTCCTTGAGAAAATGCTGCCGGCTTCGCTCGATTTCATCCTCGGCCCACAGCGCCTGTGCAATGTGATAATTAATCTGCGGATGAGATGGCTCCAGCTCAGCGGTTTTCATCCAGCAATGGATGGCTTTCTTGTACTGCTCCCGTGCAAACAAGCTGTTGCCGATATTGTAGTAGCACAGGGCGCAGTCAGGATTTATCTGCTGTGCCAGATAGAACATCTGCTCGGCCTGCTCGTGCAATCCCATCTCCGTATAGGTGATAATCCTGTTGCAGTAGCACGGCTCAAAACTCGCATCGAGCTGCTCAATCTTCTCGAAGGTCGCAATTGCCTGGTCATACTGACCCATTCGCGTGTAATCGACTGCCAGCGAGTTGAGAATCTCCAGGTCGCAGGGATTAAGCGCCAGCGCCGTCTCATATTCGCTCGCTGCGTCCTCGAACTTGCTCAAGCTGTCCAGGGCCAGCGCTTTATTGAAGTGGAGCGAGCAACTCGCGGGATTTATCTCGAGGGCGTCATTCAATTCGATGATGGCCTGCGTTAACTTACCATCCTCGTAAAGCTCGAACGCCTTTTGCGCCTTCTGCTCTCCGTTGTCATACGAGCTGTACGGTGTTTCATCAAAAAGCATATTGCCGTCCTGCCATCATAAATGGATAGTTACCATTCAAACGAACCACGGACCATTGCATATTACCCACCGCACTTATCGCCAAGCAAAAGTAGTCAGGTTAGCGGATTTTTCAGCCCTTTGAACCGTCAACGAAAACGGGGAAATTTTGCTGGAAATAGCTGCCATAACACCTTATATTTGAACAGGTTAGCTCAATCTGTCTGATTTTAGCCGGCCGTTTGGGCTGCCTGAGGCAGGTGTTTTTATGGAAAGTGCCCTTATTTGGTCTTATAATGTGTCCACTGATTTATCGAGGTGCAAATCGCCGTTTCGGTGATTGCCTTAAGACTGTAATGGAGAATCGCAAATATGATAAAAGAAATCAAAGGTCAGCTTACGGCAGGCAAGGGGAAGTTCGCCATAGTTGTCAGCAGGTTTAACGAGTTCATTACCGCTCGACTGCTGGCGGGCGCTACGGACTGCCTCAAACGACACGGGGCAGGCGACGAGCAGATAACCATCGTCTGGGTGCCTGGCGCCTGCGAGATTATACCCGTCGCAAAGAAGCTGGCACAAAGCGGTAAGTTCTCGGCGGTGATTTGCCTCGGCGCAGTGATACGGGGCCAGACACAGCATTACGAGGCCGTCTCTCAGCAGGTCGTGCGGGGAATAGGCCAGATTAATTACGACTCGAAAATCCCCGCGGTCTTTGGCGTGCTGACATGTGAAACGCTCGAAGAGGCCGTCGACAGAGCAGGCGCAAAGAGAGGCAACGCCGGCGCGGACGCCGCGATGACGGCGATGGAAATGGCCGGCGTAATGGAACAGATTTAAATCCTCGATGCTCGACGAGTATCGAACAAGAGAGGTCAATGCGTGGACCCGAGGACAAAGGCACGTCAGATTGCAATGCAGGCACTGTTTCAGCTCGACGCGCAGGGCGAGAGCTTGCTTTCCGATTTGAATGACTTTTTCACGGAGAACGCACCGGAGGAGACGGTTCGCAAGCTTGCAATTGACTGGACGAGAGAGACGTGGGCAAATCTGCCGGCCTGCGACGAGCTGATAACAAATGCTGCGCTAAAATGGAAGCTGTCGCGGCTTTCGCAGGTCGATAAAAGCATCCTTCGGCTGGCGGTTTACCAGTTGAAATTCTGCCCCGACATACCGCCCAAGGTCGCTATCAACGAGGCAATCGAGCTTGCGAAAAAATTCGGCACGGATAAATCACCCGGCTTCGTAAACGGCGTGCTGGACGGCATTCTGAAAAAACTGCAACCGGCAATCGCAGCCAAGGACGAAAAATGAGAAAGATTGCGGTATTAAACCAGAAGGGAGGCGTGGGCAAGACCACCACTGTAGTCAATACCGCAGCCGCTTTGGCCAACGCGGGCCGGCGAGTCCTCGTCATCGACCTTGACCCTCAGGGACATCTCACGACGCACTTAGGCGTCAATCCTGATGAAATCAAAACCGGCTCATACAATGTCCTTACGCAATCAGCATCCTTTGAAGGCGAGATGATGCTCGTCAGGCCAAACCTATGGTTACTGCCCGCCAATATCGACCTCGTCGGAGCTGAATCTGAACTTGTCAGCGTCGTCGGCAGAGAAACGATTCTGCGTGAAGCCCTCGCACCCCTGGAGGGCAAGCTCGACTATATCTTTATCGATTGTGCACCGTCGCTGGGACTTCTTACCCTCAACGCCCTTGCTGCATCCGATGAGATACTTATACCTCTTCAGCCGCATTTCCTCGCTTTACAGGGTTTAGGCAAATTATTGCAGACCGTTTCGCTCGTCAATAAGCGAATCAATCCCGTATTGCGTGTCAAATGGGTCTTACTTTGTATGTTCGACAGCCGTGCGTCGCTGCCCAACGAGGTTAAGGCCGACATCGAAAGTTTCCTCGCAAACGCCCGCAACACCGATTGTGCCTGGTCGCAGGCACAAATCCTGCCCGTAAGCATCCGTCAAAATATCAAGCTTGCCGAAGCGCCAAGTTACGGCAAAACCATCTTCGAATACGAACCTTCCTGCCACGGCGCCGAGGACTACCGCAAAGTCGCTCAATTGATACACAATGGATTCCAGATAGCCAACAGCTCCGACACTACTGTCGAAACACAATCGCCTCCCATAAGAATTGTCGAGATGACCGACACAAACCACCCAGAGCCGGTGCAAACACCAAATACAACTTCTGCTGACCAGCGCAGAGAAATTGGGGAGTTTAATACGGACAACCCCGTAGCTCCGACATAATCCCTTTTTACATTTATAATATGAGTTGTTCTGGTTCCTGCAGTAGTTCTGCGATACGGGCAAGGAATTTAGCGGCGTAGGGGTCGGGGACAACTTTTGAATCCACGGCTATGGTCAAATCGGTGATTTTGCGGACAACAATCTTGCCATCTTTTGGCACGGCAGTTCGCAAGGTGTTGCCGACGTTTAGAATCGTCGTCGCGGGAGGCGGGACAATACCGATAAAGGAATCGATGTCGTAAACGCCGAGGTTGCTAAGTCCAATCGTCTCGCCGGTGATTTCGTCGAGCGTCAGTTTATTGCTCCTTGCCTTGTCGGTGAGCTCTTTTTCGAGAGTCGCTATTTCAGCAAGCGTCTTTTTGTCGGCTTCTTTTACTACGGGAACAACCAATCCCTGCGGTGCGTTTACGGCAAAACCAACATTGATTGAGTCGGCTATGCGGATATTGTCGCCTTCGAGTGTGCCGACCATTAAGGGAAACTCTTTAACCGCAAGGCCGAGGGCCTTGATATAAAAGGCGTTGGAGGTGATTTTAACGCCGAGCCGCTTTTTCAATTCGTGACGGCTGTCCATAAGCTCCGTCGTGTCGGCCTCTATCCCCATATAATAGCAGGGCTTGGTGCGCTTGCTTTCGAGCATCCTCTGGCCGATGAGCTTTTGTATTCTCGTCAATGGTATTCGGATTTCCGCTTTTGCATCCATAGCGGTCGTCAATTATCAACCATTAATTTAGGACGTGAGATAAACAAACATACATAAACAACGCCAAACCGTCCTTGAGCAGTATCTCACGTCCTAAATCAATTATCAATCACCAATACAGGTTTACCAGGGACAAATTCGGTGCTATACTATTGCAAATGATACAGGCCCGGTGAGAAGAAGGCCAATAGGAGGCGAATATGACTGAGGGATACGTTGTTACGACCAAAACATACCCCACCGAGAATATGGGGCCGCTCAGCATCTATGATTTGCTTGCTTATTTTGAGAAGAAAGGCGCTATGCGCGTTTCGGACCTTCACATCAAAGTGGACACGCCGCCGGCGTATCGAATCGACGGCGATATAACATACCTCAAGGGCCCGCCGGTCACGCCCGAAATCGCACAAAAGCTGATATATCCGCTTTTGAGCGACGCCAATCTTCGCAAGTACCAACAGGAAAGCAATGTGGATTGCTCGTACCGAGTGGGACAGCTTCAGTTTAGAATAAATGTCTTCCGGGAAAACGACGGAATATGTGCAGCCATACGAGCGCTGTCACTGGACATTCCTGCCGTCGAGTCCATCGGCTTTCCAAACAACGTCTGGGAAGACATCATCGAACACAAACAAGGATTAGTCCTGATTACGGGAATCACGGGAGCCGGCAAATCCACAACAATCGCCTCCCTGATAGACCGGGTAAACGAAAAAAGCGCCTGCCGGATAATTACGCTTGAAGACCCCATAGAATACATATTCCCGCACAAGCACAGTATGATATCGCAGCGGGAAATCGGCCGCGACGTCAAAAACTTCAGCGACGGCCTGCGTGCGATGCTACGGGAGGACCCCGACGTAATATTCGTCGGCGAAATGCGCGACCCTGAGACCATATCGATGACACTTATGGCCGCCGAAACTGGACACCTGGTCTTTTCGACCCTGCACACCAGAGACGCCACCGGCACGATAACCCGCGTAATGGATTACTTCCCCTCCGGCAGGCAAAATGAAGTCCGAAACCAGCTCTCTCTGGGGCTTGCATACGTTATTTGCCAAAAGCTCATACCGCGAAAAGAAGGAAACGGAAGAATTGTAGCAATGGAGATACTCAACAACAATTACGCCTGCGCAAACCTGATAAGAACCGGCAAAGTCGAGCAGATATATTCGCAGCTTCAGACCAAGACCAGGCCCAAGCCGGATGAGAAAATGACCACTATGGAAAAGCACCTCGCCCAGCTTGTCAAGCAGGATAAAATTGACCTGCTGGAAGCGAAAAAATGGGCCAACGACCTCAAAAGCTTCACTGACGCGATGCAGCAGAGCGGGTAGAGACAAAGATGACGATACAATTTCATTGTCCCAAATGCGGCGCCCTAATCGCCTTCACCGACAAACACGCCGGCCAATCCGCGAAGTGCCTGACCTGCGGCCAGCAACAAATAATACCCGAAAAATCAGGCCAAAAACCCAAAAAAATCGAACCGAAAGTCGAACCGGAATTTCCCCTGCCCGGATTTTACCGTGCCGTTTTCATCGATAGCTGGAAGATATTTTTCGACAAGGACAATCTGACGGCGATTGTGTTTGTGACCGCGGCGGTATGCCTTAAGTTTTTCTCTGCGGGCGCATGCTGCCTTGGGTTTGTGATGTATATTGCTGCCTGGGGGTATCTTCTCGGGTTCTACCTGAACGTTGTCTGCGAAACAGCCGTCGGCACCGACAAGCTGCCTGAAATCGAAATGGGGACGAGCATCACGTTTTTGTGGCATATAACAAGGCCGATTTTTGTCTTTGTATTCGCGGCCTTTATTGTGCAGCTTCCGTTCATCGCCGCTCTTGCACTTTTCAAAGACAAAGGGATAACCTGGGAGAGTATATGGGAAACGAGAACTGCCGTGAATCTATTGCTGCGAGGTCTGTTTATCGGGGGATTGTTTTTGTTCCCTATGGTCATACTGGCTGCGGCGGTCATTGAAGACCTTCCCGAATTGTTCCGTCTCGACCGTTTAATCGCTCCTGTCTTTAAGGCAATTGTCCCTTATATGGTAGTTGTCGGGCTACTCGCCGCCGCCTGCTATATCGAAGCGAACGCCATACAATATTCGCCAACAGCATCATCGCTGCAAATCACAGGTAATCTCGCGGTGAATCTTGCTGAGCAGGTTGTCGCGATTATCGCTATGCGCTCGATAGGACTTTTCTACAGGCACTACGGATGCCATTTCAGTTACTGAGACCGCTGTGTCCTTCGAGCGGACTCGATCGGTGCGATGTTCGAGAATAACCGCGACTTTATGACGTCTCCTCGGAGGACTTCGATTCCTTATGGATTCTCTTTCGCATGTCGGCGGGGTCGTGCGAGAAGTTTATCGCCGTGTCGTAGGTTATTTCACCCGCCTCGTATAATTCGAGTAATGAGTCATCCATAAGGTGCATGCCCGTCTTACGGCCCATCTGAATGACGTTGACCAACAGGTGAAGCTGTCTGTCGCGGATATTCTTCCTCGCCGCATGGTTGACAATGAGCAGCTCAGTGGCAAGAATCCGGCATTTCTTGTCGGCGGAGGGGATAAGCCGCTGCGCGATGACCCCCTGCAGCGAATTGGCCAACTGTGCGTAAATCTGTGGCTGCTGGTTCTCGGGAAATATCGACACGATTCGCTCGACGGTCTGCAGCGTATTCGGCGTGTGGCAGGTGGCGATAACAAGGTGGCCGGTTTCAGCCGCGACAAGCGCAGTAGCCGTGGTATCCATATCCCGCATCTCGCCGATGCAGATAACGTCGGGGTCCTGCCGCAAAACGTGGATTAACGCGCTGCCAAATGACTTCACGTCAGTATAAAGCTCCTGCTGAACAATGATGGCTCTCTTGGACATGTGGATATATTCGACCGGGTCTTCGATGGCGATAATCTTGCACCGGCGTTCGCTGTTAATCAGGTCAATCATAAAATTCATCGTGGTGGTTTTTCCGGTGCCCGTGGGGCCGGTTATCAGCACCAGACCGCTGGACAATCTCGTAAAATCTTCGATCTGTTCAGGCAGGCGCAGCTCGGTTCGAGTCTTGATGTGGTCCATAACGGGACGAATGGCCAGCTCGGGATTGCCGACCCGGTAATAAACAGAAACGCGGAAACGCCCCAGTTTCTCGTCATAGACCGAGCAGCAAAGCTGCCAGTCGCGTTCAAAGACCTTCTTTTGCTCCTCATTTAGCAAGCTGTAGCTGAGCTGCTTTGTGTCTTCTCTGGTAAGCGGAGGCAGGTCCGCCAGGACGATTTCGCCGCTGATTCTAAACAAGGGCGGCAGGCCCGCGACGATATGAATATCCGATGCGTTTTCCCGCCTTGCAACTGCCAATATACGCTGAATTTCACCTTGTACCGCCATAGGTCATCTTCCAAATAATCTCGAAAAAAATCCCCTGTGTTTGAATTTCCTAAGCGCCTCCTCGGCTACAGGCCAGTCCGGGCGCATCTTGAGCGCCTGCTCAAAGCTCACCTGAGCTTCGGGCCTGCCGAGCCGGGCCTGACAGCAACCAAGCTCATACCACGCAAGCGCGGACTTCGGAAGCTCATCGGTAACAGCCCGCAGGTATTGCAAAGCGGCGGCATAATCACCTCTTTGATTGAGCAGGTGCCCCGCCCGTAGCCGAACCATCGGCCCTTCCTCGCCGGCGGCGGCGCTCACCGCCTTACTTATGCAGTTTTGTGCTATATTGCTCTTGCGATTCAGCAGCACCTCTGCTCTTGCGAGCCATACAATTGAAGTGACGTTGTCTTTGGCAATTGAGTTGTCCGAATATCCAATCGCTTTTTCCATCCTGCTGTCGCGGGCACAGGCGACCGCCTTGGCCGCCAGCAGTTCCGGGTGCTCGGGAAACATCTCCAATGCCTTGTCCACCCACACCGCCGCCTCCTTGTATTCGCCCAGCTCGATAAGCATCAGGACCTGTCCCAGCCAGCCGGGATAGAAGGTGCTGTTCTGCTCCAGCGCACGGGAGTAATTTCGCAGCGCAAGCTCAAAATCACCCGCGAGCCAATACCGCACGGCCTGTTTATGGAAATACTCTTCGTCGCGTATCTCCTCACCGGCGCCTCGTTTGCCTGCGTTCTCGTCGGACCTGTCACCAAATTCAAGCCGGGAAAAACGTCTCATTCGTATGGCCTTAAAAATCCGCGTCTTGCCAACGGAAACCACCGCATAATCGCTCTCGCCTGCACTTCGGAAAACTTTACTAAACAGGCACCTGCGACAAGCCCTGTATCGAGGGCCCTATTACCGCGAATAGTAACATTATACACTGTGCTTATAAAATACGAATCCTCCGGGACAGCAATCGCCGCGATATTATGCCCTTGCAGCCATTCAGGGACTGGAAATCGCTCAACATCAAGCGTCTTGCCGTCCACAAAAAATGCTGCATCGGTGATTTTAATCCTCTCACCGGGAAGTCCCACAATCTGGACTAACATTCTGCCTTCACCCCTCGCTGTATGTGCAAGCGGGACAAGCACAAGCGAACCTCGTGGCAGAGGATTAGTTTGTGCCAAACTGTAACGCGCGAGCAGAAGATCGCCCGATTGAACCGACTGATAAGGAATCGTTATGCTAGTATAACCCCAGACAAAATCCCGGAACGCCACAACGCGAACTCCCCAGTAGATAAATGCGAAAAATACCAACAGCATCACTATGTCAAATGCTTTGGGGCCCGTTTCACTATGCTCTTTAATCAGCGACGCATCAAACGCTATCCAAGCGTGGGCCGCCACTGCAAGCCCGACCAGCAAAAAACCCAGATTGCTGCCATATAAAAACATCCCCACCGAAATAAACACCACCCAACCGACAAAATACCAGCGGATTTGCCTGAATCGTCCCTGTGCCAGATGTGCCAATCCCGGAGCAATCGAAAGAGCAATCGCAAAAAAGGCATTCCACGACATTATCTTCAGCCAGTCAGGAAACCACGCTTGTATGCCGCCGTCGGGCAGAACCTGCCAGGTACGCAATCGTCGAAACACAGCGCGAAACGGCCTTGCAAACTTGCCCATTCTCGGCGGGTGAACATCGACGGTAACGCTCTGGCCGCTCAGAATGGAGCCGCATTTGAAACATCGGCTTTCTCCCGGAACGTTCTCAAACTGGCATCGCTGACATCGCATCTCGACCCTATTGTTCGTTGTTCAACTGCTGATGAAGATTGATTCGCGACTTGACTTCCGGCTCATAGTATTCGCTGGTAAGCTTGCGGTCCTTTACCTTGCCGACTATTTTGCTTAGCCATTCGGCATATTCCAGACAGCCCTTGCCCTTGACGCCCTTGACGTGGACCTTTACTTCGCCTGTTTTGGAAATGGTTATCTCAACCTCGTGCTGTGCCATTTTTTAATCCACCCAACGCCTTACGTTTATTCGAATAGTCTGGTCTTCCATAACCTCTTCGTTGACCATCTGGAAGCCCTTGCTCTTCAACTCCGTGGCGACACGGTTGTAAACGAAGCACTGCGTCATTTTCCGGCTGAACTCTTCGGCAATCTGTTTAAGCTCCGCCTTTGTATGGCCCTTGCCTTTGGCGCAAACCTTGCACCGGCCTCGCTCGTCCCTGCCGACGCGAATCTCGATGTCGCCTTTTGTCAGAACCACCTCTTTCCCGGATGCCAGATTCTGGGCAAGCACTTCGCTGTTGGCGAGCTCTATCTCGACGCTTTCCTCGACCGCCTGCTGCTGTTTGATTTCTTCTTTGACGGTTTCTTTGACCACAAGCCCCAGCGCCGAGGCGGCGCCTACAACAGCAGCCATAATCGAAGGCCAGCCGCCGATGATAATCGGCGTCAGAATTATCACGGTACTCATATACTGCTCCTTATTTCAGGTTTTCTGCTGTGATTATATTTCGAGCTGACGTTTATCAGCACCCGGCTCAACGGCAACCTCCCTGCTTGTCGCCAGCCGTGCCCGGCCATTCGCCCATTCGCGCAGTCCATCGACGTCCTCACTCATTGTCTTTGACAGGGGAACGGTCTGCCCAATACTTTTTACCAGTCGCTCGGTCGTCATCGGCTGCTTTTCGTAAAATACATCGAACATCGCACTGATGATGGCCTCCTCGATTTCAGCCCCGCTGTAACCCGTGGAGGCGTGACCCAGTGCTTCGATATCAAACTTGGCCGGGTCGAGCCGGCGCTTTTTGAGATGAATCTGGAATATCTCT
The DNA here is from genome assembly GCA_964400665.1 of uncultured Pirellulales bacterium. GTDB lineage: Bacteria > Planctomycetota > Phycisphaerae > Sedimentisphaerales > Anaerobacaceae > Fen-1362. The sequence goes on from CAYNVP010000023.1 coordinate 12,740, forward strand.
TTTCGCTCGGCGAACGCCGGCAGGTCTACAAAAAATATCTCATCGAAACGGCCCTTGCGAAGCAATTCCGGCGGCAAAAGCGATACGTCATTAGCGGTGGCTACTACAAAAACCGGCGAGTCCTTTTCCGAAAGCCACGTGAGAAACGTGCCGAATACCCTTGCCGATGTGCCGCTGTCGGTGTTGGCGCCGCTTCCACGCGAGCCGCGAAACGCCTTATCAATTTCATCTATCCAGAAAACCACGGGCGCCACGGACTCGGCTACCTTTATCGCCCTGCGAATGTTCTGCTCGGAGGAGCCGACAAGCGAGCCGAAGACCTTCCCGACGTCGAACCGCAGCAGCGGCAGCCGCCAGGTATTGCTGATTGTCTTGGCCATCAAGCTCTTGCCGCATCCCTGCACGCCAAGCAATAACACTCCCTTGGGCGATGGAAGCCCGAACTGTCTCGCCTGGTCGGTGAAAGCAACGGAGCGTTTAATCAGCCAGTTTTTCATCGCGTCGAGCCCGCCGACCGAGCCGAGGCCTTCCTCGGCATCGTAATACTCCAACAGGCCGCTCTTGCGGATAATCTGCTTTTTCTCGCTGTGTATGACCTCCAAACTCTTTTCTCCCAGGCTGCGATGTTCAACCAGCGTCTTGGCCAGAACGTTTTCGGCTTCCGTAAGCGTAAGCCCCAGAAGCGCATATACAATCTGCTCTCTGGCGTGGCCGTCCATCTTGACATTCAGTTTCGGATTTTCCTTGACCTCATCGATGATTCTGGCCAATAGCGCCGCAAAATCATTCTTGCCCGGCAAATCGAAATCCACAACGGTCAGGTCTTTTTCAAGCTCAGCGGGAAGCTCGAATATCGGGCTGACTATAACTATGGTTTTGTAAGTGTTTTGCATCGTTCCGGAAACCTCGCGCAGCCGGCGGATGACCGCCATATTCTGTCCCTTGAGGAACGGGTGAAAATCCTTGAAGACGTAAAGTGCCGGCTCGACGTGCTCAATCACGTTATCAAGAGCAACGAGCGGGTCCTGTGTTGCGGTGTCCCTGTGCTTCTGAGATTGAATTGATGTCCCCGCGGGCACAAGGCCCGTCGTAACGGACCACTCAAAAATCCTTTTACCTAATCGAGAGCCGATTCTGGTTACGTGCCTCAGGAGCCGCTGCTCCTCCCAGGTGATAACATAGATAAGCGGGTAACGGGCGCGTATGAGGACCTCGATTTCGCTCATTTGTTTCTGGCCTGCCTGGCCTTCGGCGCTACTACCACTCGGCGTTTTCTTAGGTTCGGGCATATCTATCGTCCTTTGTCTTAGGTGGCAAAAGTTCGCTGTTCGGGTCCAGCTCCCGCGCAATTTCCATAAGCTCGTCATCCGGCGCCAGCATAACAATCCGTCCATCGGACAGCACGCGGATTTCAAAGTCACCGCACTTTCGCTTGTATGGTTTGTTCTTCATTGGACCAGCGTTAATCCCTTCTCTGCCGCCAGATGCTCGGCCCGCTTTAGCTCATCGGTCTGCAAATACCGCGACGGCGCCATGGTCGCCTCAACGGGCGGCACATAGTTGCCTCTCAAGCTTAACTTAACATTCGGCAGTTTTTCTGCCACCCAGTTTAGAATCGGCTCAAGACAGCAATCAGTATGGCCCGGCATAACAAGGTGACGGATAATCACGTCGGAATGGTTGACGGCCCTGAGAATATTGCTTTTCGCCACCTCAACGTAATCCGCCGACCCAAGCAGCCGGCTGGCACAATCGGCGTTGCCACATTTAAAATCGGCAAGACAAATATCAATCAGTCCTGCCGTCAGCTCATCGACTATTGTATTATAATACATATTCGAGTTCCAAACCACCACCGTCGAAGCATCCAGTCGGGCAAGCAGTTTAAGAATGCCGTGAACACTGACTGCCGGCTCGCCGCCCAGCAGGTTGACCGTTCGGGCACCTTCTTTCTTGCGCCGGGCGATTACGGCGGCAAGCTGCTCAACGTCCATAAGCTTGGCCGCCTCCGGCTGTTCGTTCCACTCCGCCACTGTGCAAAATTCGCATCTTAGGTTACAGCCGGCAAAATAAATCTGGTGCGACGGGTTTAATGCCTTCTCCTCGCCCCAGTGCAGAACTTCCCGAAAACATCGGACGCTTGCATCCAGCTGACAGTAACCTTTCACACCCGCCGTGCGGTCAACACCACAGTTGCGCGGGCAAAGCCGGCAGCATCGTAACGATCTTTCGGCGATTTCCGCCCGCGAGCCGGCCCGATTGTGGATGGCGGGGTCCATAACGTTCAATCGATATCCACAAAGCCGCGGGGCCTGCTTTGTTCGGCTGGGGCGGTCCTCCCGGCCGAAGACGCACGCCAGCGAAGCTTTACGTAAAGATACCCCACCAGCGCACCCGACACCCAAATCCAGGTTATCGGCTGAGGGATTCCCAAAACAATTCCGATGACGATGAGAATCCAGGCGAGGTGCTGTGCTTCAAGGGCCCAGAACAAAGTGAGGAATCTCTTCCGGCGGTAAAGCAAGCCGAATACCGCAATCAGCCCGTACGCACAAGGAGCCGCACTCAGACCAATGTAGTTGGTGCCTGTTAACGCGCTAATGCCAATCCAAATAAGCCCGCAAACCACCGAGACAATCAGCCAGAGCAAAACAAACGAGCCTGTCCGCCACTCGCGCTCAATGGCGCTGCCGATAAAGAGAACCAATATACCATTGAAAACCAACGGCCAGTTACAACTGTTTATAAACGGATAAGTCACGAATTGCCATATCCTGCCGTGCAAAATACCCGCTGTGGTCAAGGCGAGATAATCAAGCGTAAAATCCGTCGCGTAGTGAATCAGCGTAAAACCTAAAACAAACAAAATGAGCACCGCGGTGACGGCTGGCGTGAAAAGCTTTCTTGGGGATGGAATCACCCACTCGATATGTTTCTCGATTTCCGGCATTAACCGTTGTCCTTAACTTTGGAGAGGCCGCCTCGCTGGTCATTACATGATAGTCAAGTATAACCTCAGCCGGCAAATCAGTCAACAACATTGAGCGGAAAATAACTGTCCCAAAGATTGCGGGGACTTTTGGGTCAGTTATCGAACTTAATTTTTCTGGAAACCCTCCATGATGACGTTATAATAATACGAGTAATCCTTGCGGGCGTAATTCAGTGGTAGAATGTCGGCTTCCCAAGCCGAATGTCGTGGGTCCGAATCCCATCGCCCGCTTTTCATAATCGGTGAGACCGACACCGGGAACGATAAGAGATCCCTTCCTGCCCTCGCAACAAGACCTTTAGCGCCCAAAAGGCACATATGCCGATGGCCTGCCAAGGCGTAGTTCGCCGCTCCTAAATAATCGAAATGCTCAACTTCGCAGCTCACGCCGCTACGCCGTAGCAGTCATCGTCCTCCAATAAGCGGCAAACAAAGACTGGGCGATACAGGGTTCGAACCTGTGACCTCACGGGTGTGATCCGTGCGCTCTGACCAGCTGAGCTAATCGCCCCGATGGGCTATATTAGAACCTTTTTGGCCTGCCTCTGTCAAGCCCGTGAACGAGGTGAAAAAATTTTCAAGATTTTCAATTTTTGCTTGACTTTCTCTACACTTGTAGAGTATGCTCGTAATCATTAGAGCCATTATGGAGGTTATTATGGCAAGGAAACGAACGGAGCTTACCGAAGGCGAATGGTTTATTATGCAGGCGGTGTGGAACAATGAGCCGTGCGCTGCACCTACAGTTCAGGAGGAGCTTGAAAAGCAAACCCGCTGGAGCTACAGCACGGTCAAGACAATGATGGACCGGATGGTCAACAAGGGTCTGCTGCGGACGCAGAGGGTGCGAAACCTTGTTCTTTACATCTCGACCGTCACGATGAAAGATGCACAAGGCGGAGAAATAATGCGTGCTATGAGGCGTGCGTTTGACGGTGCGTTTACACCGATGATGCAGTTTCTGCTGGACAGCCACAGTTTGTCCAAAGACGAGCTGGACAAGTTGGAAGCAATGATAAGAAGTAAAAAGGTAAAAGGTAAAAGTAAAAAATGATGTAAAGAAAGCAAGGTATCCTGAAATGGGAGGTCTGAATATGCACACCATAATAGAACAAATCAATTCGACGGGTAAAGGATTCGTTGACTTTGCGTGGCCGATGCTATTGCAATCCAGTGCGCTGATAGCGGTTCTGCTGCTCGTGGATATACTGCTGCGGAGAAAAGTTCGCGCGGTATTTCGCTACTGGCTTTGGATGCTGATTATTATCAAGCTTGTTTTGCCGACGTCGCTGTCGTCGCCGGTGAGTGTAGGCCAACTGATTGGTGAACAAGTGGCCGCAATCAATATCTCCGCAAGTAAACAGCCCGTGGGCGGTGCTGTGTTACCCTCGCCAGTTGCTACGGAAGCATCCGAATCCTTGCTTTATGTGCCTTCTCCGGTCTCTGCCAATATTCAGCCGATTGTGCCCACTGCTCACCCAATTCGGCCGGCGGTGTCGCTTGCCTGGCAGGGCGGGGTATTGCTGGTGTGGCTGGCGGTTGTTATCGCGATGATTTTATTGCTTTTGCAGCGAGCGATGTTTGTCTGCGGGCTTGTGCGTCAGTCAAAAGAGGCAAACGATTTGATGAATGATATACTTCGCTTTTGCAGCAGGGCAATGGGCGTCAAAAAGACAATAGGGCTGAGAATCTCGCCGAATGCGACAAGCCCCGCGGTATGCGGATTGTTTAGGCCTGTTATCCTCCTTCCTCACGGGGTCGGCTCAAATTTCGGCTCAAATCAGCTAAAGGTTGTACTAATGCATGAGCTGGCGCATATAAAGCGAGGCGATTTGTGGGTGAATCTGGCGCAGACGCTTTTGCAGATTGTGTACTTTTATAATCCGCTGTTGTGGCTGGCCAACTGGGTGATTCGCCGGGTACGTGAGCAGGCGGTGGATGAGGCGGTTCAGGTTGCACTCGGCGAAAAGGCCCAGCAGTATCCTGAGACGCTGCTGAATGTTGCGCGGTTGGCATTTGAGCGGCCTGCGTTGAGCTTGCGATTAGTCGGCGTAGTGGAATCAAAAAGCGCCCTTGCCGGCAGGATTAAAAGAATGCTGACTCGTCCCATACCCAGAACCGCAAAACTGGGAATCATCGGTTTGGTTGCAGTAATATTTTTAGCAGCGGTATTGCTGCCGATGGCAAAGGCGGAAAAGCCGGTTATCAGTGCAGCGGAGTTTGGTGATACCAACGGGGCTAACGCGGAAAAAGAGAATCGTATGAGTAAGCCGAGGAGAACAGGCCCGCCGGTTGTTGTTAAAACAACCCCCGTAACCTATGCTAACGATGTCTCGCCTGATTTGAACAATCTCACGGTTACATTTAATCAGCGGATGGCGGACAAATCGTGGTCGTGGGTTCAATGGGACGCCCCCTATCCCGAGACGACGGGCAGCCCTTACTATGATAACGCAAAGAGGACCTGCACGCTGCCTGTGAAACTTGAGCCGGGTAAGGCGTATTTGGTGGCGTTTAATATTGAACCATATATTGGTTTTGTGAATACCGCAGGCGAACCGGCCAGACCATATGTTCTTGTATTTGCAACTAAAGGTAAAGACGGCAAACCAACGCTAATCCCGGAAGAGCTACTCGCAAAGGCGAAAAGCGTAAATGAGCGTGCCCCGGAACCGGAAAAGGAAACGAGTGGGACTGAATCAGTGCCTTATACGCAGATTATGTATGATGATATTCGGCCGGATGGAACAATTCTGTTCAAAAGCACCAGCAGGCAGGTCAATCGAACCGGGCGGGAGATATCAAGGACAAGCTTTATAAATTCGAAGTTTGTCAATGTGACGGCAATGAACGACGATGCTGGTCGGGCGCTTAAGTTTACGACCAAAGACGAGGGGGAACACTGGAAATATGACGTTGTGTTTAATAAGCCGGTCAGGCCGGGCGAGGTAATGGAATACAGCCATGAGGGACAGCTTACAGGGCTGATTAGCAAAGCGCCCGGTGCGGAAAAGGAGTACATATATCATTTCAGACACTGGCCGAGTGCGAGCGAGGAGACGCGCAGGGTGGAGACGTTTTTGCTGCCGGCGGGTGCGGAATTGATTAGCACTACTCCGAAAGATATGGAGAGAAGGACAAGAGACGGGCGAATTGAGCTTCACGTCGAAAAGATGATACCTGCGGGCGGCAGCATCACGACGTCTTTTCGCTACCGCTTAGCAAGTGAAGGGTCTTTGCCGGGTGAGCACAGTGCGATTCAAAGCAAGGGAGAGCAGATTATCAAAAAAATGGCTGAAGTGAACCGTTACTGGCTGATTGGACCGGCGGCGGAGGTTAAGAGCTATTCGTACGACTTTGCTCTTTATCAGGACGAGCCGCACACGTATAAAGTGACAGAACCTTTGTCGGCTGGCAGGACCATACGGCAGGGCATTACTTATGATTCAATTCTTCATAAGCTGGCGACGGAACCCTCTGCTGCGAAATATACCGCGATTGAAGAGGACGATGGAACTATCAAGCTTGATTTTGGGTTGACCGATTCTCGAGTTAGCATAGGCAACGGAATCGAAAAAGGATGGCGAGGATACTTCTCACGCAAGATAGATAAAGGGACGTTTTGGATTGATGCAGAGAAGATGATTCCTGTCAGGGCTGATTGTAATAATCTCTATGAGTATTTTTCGGATTACGCGGCGGCCGATGAAACACACTATGTGCCGTTAAAAATCAAGATTGATGATGATGATATGCATTTTGACTGGACGTTCAAGCTGCATAAGCCGGGATTGTGGTTGTTTGACCATAGCGATTATCGCCTTGACGAAGAAGGGTCTGAGCCGAAGAAGTATGAGTTTGCTGCCTCGATAAGTAACGTCAGGATTAACGGGAAGCTTTCCGACCAAAGTTCTGTTGCGAGCGTGGATGTTAATAAGCCGCGTGTCGTTTTGGTCTGGCCTGAGGATGGTGCAATGGAGGTTGAGCCGGCGACTGAAATTCGGATTCGATTCGACAGGCCGATGAACCCGGAACAAACGAACTTTCGCTGGAAAGAGGGACAATACAGGAATATCGGAAGTATCAGATATGATGCGACATTGCGGGAATTTGTGATTCCGGTAGAGCTTGAAGCTGGCTGTAGGCATCGGATTATTGCAAATGAATGGAGTGCATTTCGCGAGCAGAGACAAAAAGGATTTGTCAGTGTCGATGGTATGGATGCCGGGGAGTTTGAATGGGGCTTTAGCACAAAGGGCGCAGTTACGGCTGCTGATGCACCTAAACCGAAGGTCATCTCCGTCAGTCCCGCTTCTGGTTCGAAAATAGCATCGGTTTCCGAGTTGAAGATTGTGTTCGACCAGCCGATATCTGCTCAGAAGTTCAAGTTGGGACTACCCGGAACAGAAACAAAATCCTCGTGGCCCCGTGGACCTCAATCGCTCCGCCAAAACGTTAGATATAGCGCGGACAAGACGGAATTCACAGTTCCGCTAACGCTGCCGCCTGACTGGGATGGGACAATTGAGCTGAGCGGGTTTGTTAGTGCGACAGGGGCTGAGGCAGAGCCGATTGTGCTTAGATATTCGACGGGACGAGAATTATTTTCGCCGGACATTTCAGAGCGGCTGGCTAAGGCAGCAAAGTCCCGGGAGCTAATCGATATATTGCAGGCAGTTCGAAAAACACGCTCGAATATCAAGTCGCTGTCGGAAACGGTTCATACCGTTTGGGATTTTGGCAAAGACGGCAAAACCATACGGGCAATTTTCAAGATGCAGGGCGACAAACAGTTTTTAACGGATATCACGGACCAAATGGGCCACCCTTTTCTGGTGGGCAGTGACGGGCAGAGCTGCTGGTTCTATCACAAGGGCAAACAAGAGGGGCTGGTTACCGTTCCGTTTGAGCAGGTGCGCGATAAATATGTGAGCATTTGTGATTATGCCAGGATTTTTGAATTAGGCATTACGGGAGCGATAAAAGAATGCACACTTGAATATTTTGGAGAGGATGTCCTGGACGGCCGCAAATGCCATTTGATTCGTTCCTGGGGCTTTAGTCTGGAGAACGATTGTGTGTGGGGCAGTGTCAAAATTGGATGGATTGACGCAGAGACGAATATGCTTGCCCAGGTGATTGATGACGGAGGTCTTACAAGCAGTATGCAGCGGTTTTGCTATGACAGGATAAACGAGTTGATTCCTGACTCGGAGTTTAGCCCGAAGTCATTTACAGATATTGAGCCCTCTGAGCCGGAACCACTGAACGATAAATATGACACCCGAATACTGGGAATTGTGGATGGCAGCAGCGGGATAATGAAAGTTTACTGGGGTGTGAAAGGACCGGGCGGGACGAGCAGTAGCGGGCTGAACTGAGACAAGGATGTTTTTCTGCAGGTGAAGATAATCAGCGGGCTGAAAAGGGGGAGTTGGTGCCGGGGGTGGTTTTTTTGTAATCGTGCGTTATAATGGCGTCTTTTGAGACGCCATTTTTATGCACAGACGTATAGCCATATTGGGTTCGACTGGGTCGATTGGGACAACTGCACTTCGGGTAATTGACGGACTTAATTCGTCGCTCGAAGAAGGACAGCGGTTTGAGGTTGTTGCCCTGAGCGGGCACAGCAATATCAAGCTACTGGCGGAGCAGACGCAACGATACAGACCGAGGTTCGTGGCGGTTGCCGATTCCGATTACCTAATGCAGTTTCGTCGGCTTATAGAAGGCATTGACGTTCAGGTATTCTCCGGTGCAGATGGGCTGAATGAAATTGCGGAGCTTGACGACGTTGATACGGTCGTTGCGGCGGTTGTGGGTGTTGCGGGTTTGCCTGCGGTGTTGGCTGCGGTTCGCAAGGGTAAAAGGGTAGCGATAGCCAATAAGGAGCCGCTTATAATAGCCGGCAAGCTGATAACCGCAGAAGCGAAAAAATACGGCTCAGAGTTGTTACCTGTTGACAGCGAGCACTCAGCGATATTTCAATCCCTTCAGGCGGGCAGGCGCAAAGAAGTAGCCAAAATTGTGCTGACGACCTCTGGCGGGCCTTTCAGGCAGGCAACCTTTGAGGATATACAGAATGCAACAATGAGTGAGGTAATGGCGCATCCTGTTTGGAAAATGGGGCCCAAGATTACCGTCGATTCGGCTACGATGATGAACAAGGCGCTGGAGATAATTGAGGCACGCTGGCTTTTCGATATTGGACAGGAGAAAATTGAAGTGCTCGTTCATCCCGAGTCGATAGTTCATTCGTTAGTGGAGTTTGTCGATGGTTCGGTGATGGCGCAGATGGGCAGCCCAGATATGACTCTTGCGATTCAGTATGCGCTGACGTATCCGCGGCGTTTGCCGGGCTGTGCAAAGAAACTTCAACT
>CAYNVP010000024.1:0-21725 GCA_964400665.1 uncultured Pirellulales bacterium
TGCAGCCCTGTGCCCGCTGACCAAACGCAAGAAAGACAATCCAGACATAGCTGAACGTTTCGAGCTGTATATCGCGGGAATGGAATTGGCAAACGCCTATACGGAATTGAACGACCCGGCGGTGCAGGAGGAGAATTTTCGTCAGCAGCTTCGGGGGCAGGATGAGAGTATGGCGACGATGGATGAGGATTTTGTGACGGCTTTGAAATACGGGATGCCGCCTGCGGGGGGATTAGGGATAGGAATAGACCGACTGATAATGGTATTGACGGGTGCGACGAGCATTCGTGACGTTGTGCTGTTTCCGTTGTTGAAGCCGGCGAAGAAATAACTCACCGCAGTGAAACAAAATCGAACGGGTAATAGATGCTGAAGCTATTTTTGTGGCTGCGATACCTTGGCAAGAGGAGGGTGGTGCTGCTGAGTGTTGCAGCGGTAGCTTTATCGTGTGCACTTCTGATAGTCGTCGCCAGCTTGTTCAGCGGGTTCATCGACGCGTTTGAGCAAGCGGCTGTGGACGCGATGGGTGACGTTGTTTTGGCGCCGCAGGCGAAATTTGCGGATTATCCTGAGCTTATCAATCGACTGGAGGAGCTTAAATCAGTGGAGGCGGCGACAGCGGCTCTGTCGGCGCAAGGGCTTTTGCATATAGGCAGAGGCAACGTGCGGGCGGTGGAGATTTTGGGGATCGAGGTTGAAAAGCGCGGCAGGGTGACTGCATTTGAGAAGATGCTTTTGAACGGCAAGCCGGCGGAATCGCAGGAGAAATCGCCGGCGGGTGACCAGGTAGTAAACGGCTATATTGGCATAGGGGTGCTGTGCGAGCCGAACGACAAGACCGATGAGTATGACCTGGAGACAGCCAGGGCGCAGATGGGACGAGAGGTTGTTCTTACAACAGGTGCGATTACTGAGGACAGAGAGGGTCGCCGTGAGTTTAAGAGGCGAACGATGCGGCTTGTAATTTCAGACGTGGTATTTTATGGAGTGTATTATCTTGATAGCCGGGTTGTTCGTGTTCCGATAGAGCGCCTGCAGGAAGCGATGTATCCGGGTTCCATAAAGCCGATTGCAGATCAAATTGAGATTAAGCTGCAACGAGGCACTGATATCGATGTTGCCCTGGCCCAGATTCGTGGGGTTTGGAAAGTATTTGCATCTCAGCAACTCGGGTGGGACGAATATCAGATAGAGCGGACGAGGATAGAGACTGCCAGGCAGATGCAGGCGAGATACGTGGCGGAGATTCGCAAGCAGATGGGGGTATTGCTTTTGATATTCGGGGTGGTGAGCTTGAGCGCGGTGCTGCTGATTTTCTGTATTTTTTATATGATTGTAGAGACGCGACGGCGGGACATGGCAATATTGAAAAGCTGCGGGGCAGGCAGCGGAGCGGTTGCGTTGATATTTGTCGGGTTCGGCGGATTTATAGGTGTCGTCGGGGCTGTGTTCGGGACAGCGTTGGGTTATGTGATAACAAAGAACATCAACACCTTCGAGGGCTGGATTAGAATCGCGTTCGGGTTGAAACTCTGGAAAGCGAGCGTGTATATGTTCAGCAGGATACCTAATCAGGTCGATTGGCAAGCCGTGTTATGGATAGTCCTAGCAGCGATTGCGGGCGCGTCAGTCGGGGCACTGATACCGGCGATATCGGCAGCGATAACCAGGCCGGTCAACGTTTTAAGGTATGAATAGGTGTATAAGCTTATTTTGGCATTACGTTATCTTTATCGGCGGCGGATAAGTTACCTTGCGCTTGGGGCGGTTGCGCTGTGTGTATTCATCGTGGTTGTTGTAATGACGGTGATGACGGGCCTGGTCGGGGACTTCAAGAAGAAAAACCACAGTTTCACAGGCGATTGCGTGGTGGGGACGGAATCGCTTGTGGGATTCCCGTATTACGAGGATTTTACACGGGTTCTGGAGTCGCCGGATTTTGTGGAAAGCGTGTCGGCTGTGATAAACAGCTACGCGCTGGTGGGTGCGGAAGATTCGGAGCACAGTATCGGAGTGGAGATAATCGGGATTAACCCGGTCGGATACAGCAGCGTGACGGGATTCGGAAATACGCTTCATTATCACAAAGATGACGCGTCGCGTGCGTTTGAACCCCTGTCTGAAGCGAGTCTGCCTGGCTGCGTGGTAGGTGCGGATTTGTGGCTTCAGCGGGATTCGCATGGCGAGTATTTTTATGACCCGAATCCTGAGGCGACGGCGATTGGAGTGACGTGTTTTCCTTTGACGGCCAGGGGAGCTTTGGCGAAGGCGGGAACGGGGCTGGTTAGCACGAAGACGTTTTATTTCAGTGATTTTTCAGAGAGTGGGCTGGCGAGAGTAGATTCATCGGTAGTCTATCTGCCTTTTGGAGATGCACAGGTGCTTTGCGGGATGGACGGGCCGGTCAAGAGGGCGTCGTGGCTGCATATAAAATTTAAGCCGGGGGTAAAGCTCGAAGACGGCTGTGGGAAGATGCGCCTGTTGTGGGCGAAGTTCAGCGACCAGATGCAGGGAAAGGACAACGCGGAGTTGTTGGCGCAGGTGAGCGTGCAAAGCTGGAAGGAATACAGGAGAGAGTTTATCGCGGCGATGGAGAAGGAACAGGTGATGCTGATTGTGATGTTCGGTCTGGTTGGACTAACGACGGTGTTTATAGTTTTCGTTGTCTTTTACATGATTGTCAGTCATAAAACCAAAGACCTTGGCATCCTGAAGAGCGTGGGGGCTTCGGGCTTCGATGTTGCGGCATTATTTTTGGGTTTTTCGGCGTGTGTTGGTATTTTGGGTTCTGCTGTCGGGATTGCGGCAGGGGCGTTATTTTTGCGGGATATAAATACGATAGAAGGATGGTTGTTTGAGCGATTCGGATTTCAGTTGTGGGACCGAACGATTTATGCGATAGGAGAGATACCTCACAGGTTGGATTTGGCGATGCTGCTGGTAGTGGTGGGGTGTGCGGTTTTGGCGTGTTTGTCAGGCGCATTGCTGCCGAGCATTCGTGCGGCAAGGGCCAGACCCATTGATGCTTTACAGGTGAGCCAGTTATGAGCGGAGATAATTTCATAATAGAGGCACAGGGCGTTCACAAATCCTATCGGATGGGTGCGGCGGAGGTCCGAGTCCTTAAGGGGACCGATGTTGCAGTCAGGAAAGGTGAATTTGTGGCGGTAGTGGGCGCGTCGGGCAGCGGGAAAAGCACGCTGTTGCACATACTTGGCGCACTGGACAGGCCCGACAAAGGCGTTGTTCGATTTGAGGGTCGGGAACTGGGGGGTATGAGCGGCGGCGCTCTGAACAGATACCGAAATAAAACAGTGGGGTTTGTGTTTCAGTTTTATCATTTATTGGACGAATTAAGTGTATTGGAGAACGTGATTCTGCCCGCTATGGTGCCGGTGGGGATAATAAGCTGGATGTCGAAGCGGGTTAGCGTAAGACGGCGGGGGCGGGAGCTGTTAGAGGCGGTTGGTCTGAACGAACGGGCGTCGCATAAGCCATACCAGTTGTCGGGTGGAGAGCGGCAGCGGACGGCGATAGCGAGGGCGCTTGTTAATGAGCCGAAACTGCTTTTGGCGGACGAACCGACGGGCAACCTTGACTCTGCGACGGGAAATGGTATCCTTGAACTGCTTGAAAAGCTGCATCGTGAGGGTCAGACGATAGTTATGGTGACGCACGATGAGCGGGTTGCAAAACGGGCCGGGCGCATAATGACGCTGGCGGACGGCAGGATGAAGTAAATTGCGGATTTCGGATTGCAGATTGCGGATTGAATGATTAGGAATAATTTATGGCGTTGAAGATTTGGCTCGGTGATAAACTCGTTGATGAACAGGATGCGAAGGTGTCCGTGTTCGACCACGGATTGCTCTACGGGGACGGGGTATTTGAGGGGATACGGATTTACAACAAGCGAGTGTTTGAGCTTGAGGCGCATATAGACCGGCTTTACAACTCTGCCAAGGGAATTCGTCTGGAGATACCGATGAGCAGGGAGCAGCTTATCGATGCGCTGAACAAAACCGTCGAGGCCAACAAGGTAGTGGACGGTTATATTCGGCTGGTTGTCACTCGCGGCATCGGGACGTTGGGGATAAACCCTTTTATCTGCGAGATACCGATGGTGTTCATAATCGCGGACAACATCCAGTTGTATCCGGAGGAGCTGTACGAGAAGGGACTGAGGATAATCAGCGCTACGACGGTTCGGAATCATTCGCTCGCGATACCGCCCCAGGCGAAGACTTTAAACTACCTGAATAATATCCTGGCCAAGATAGAGGCGCTGGACAACGATGTGCCTGAAGCGGTTATGTATAACCACGAGGGGTACGTGGCGGAAGGGACCGGGGACAACGTATTTATGGTCAGGAAGGGGATTATTTATACGCCGCCGGCTGAGGCGGGTGCGCTGGAAGGGATAACGCGGGAGATTGTGATTCGGCTGGCGAGAAAAGAAGGGATTGAGGGTCTAGAGAAGAACCTGACGAGGTTTGATTTGTATGTCAGCGATGAGCTGTTTTTGACGGGGACGGCAGCGGAGGTCATCGGCATTGTGGAGATAGACGGCCGGATAATAGGGGAAGGCACGCCTGGCCCGATTACGAGGCGGTTAAGGGACAAATTCTTCCGATATGCACACGGAAAGGAGAAGTAGCCCCCGCTGCTGTCTTGTGACAGCAAGACGCGGGGAGCTGCATATTCAGCACGATGCAATCATCAGCACAAAGAGGCGGCGGTTCGTTAGCTGCGTTTTCAATTATCGCCAAGGGGCTTGCGCAGGTACGGGCGTTAATTGAGCGGGAGTTGTCGGATTGCAGCAAGCCGGTGAGGGATTTGGCCTGTTATATCGGGGCGGGCAAGGGTAAGATGATTCGGCCGGGACTGGTGCTGCTTTCAGGTCTGTCCTGCGGCGGTATCACAAAGGAGCACATTCGGGCGGGGGGAATAGTTGAAATGATACACAACGCAACGTTGCTGCACGACGACGTAGTGGACGAGGGCGCTACGCGGCGAGGTGCGGCGACGCTCAATCATCTTCGGGGCAATGAGTCGGCGGTTTTGCTTGGGGATTTTTTATTAAGCAGGGTATTTCGGCTGTGCGTTGAGCTGGATACAAAGGCGGCGGAGACGATTGCGTCGGCAGCCGTGCGGACGTGCGAAGGTGAATTGCGCCAAACGGCAGAGAGAGGCAACCGGCGGCTCAGTGAGTCGCAATATCTTGAGATAATAATCGAGAAGACCGCGGCGTTATTCAGCGGGGCCTGTTCGCTTGGGGCGATGCTGGCAGGCGGCAACGGTCGGCAGGTGAAAATGTTGGCTGATTACGGGCGCAACACCGGTATCGCGTTTCAAATTACCGACGATTTGCTCGATTTGACGGGCGACGAGGCAGGGACGGGTAAACCAGTCGGCAATGACCTGGAGCGAGGCAAGCTGACTTTGCCGCTGATACATTTTTTCAACTCAGCGGGGAAGAAAGAAAAAGCCACTGCAATAAAGTGGATTAGCAGCCGCCGGACCAATGCGAAAAGGGCGATGGTCTCCCTGGCAAAAATGCTGAGAGAGCACGGCAGCATCGAGTATGCTCAAAGGCGCGCGGAGGAGTTTGTAAAGCGGGCTATTGTGTCACTGGGGGGAATAAAAAACGGCGACGGGAAGGACGCCCTTATCGAGACGGCGAGATTTGTCGCCGGGCGGACTGTTTAACTGATTTCATGATTAAATGAAAAGGCCGGCGTGAATGAGCCGGCCTTTTTTGTACAGCTTAAACAGATGTGGTCAGAATTTCCAGCCGATGCCGGTGCCGAGGGTCCACATATCTCCTGTGAACAGGAACTCACCATACCAGGAGGAGTTGGGGCAAATGTCCAATTCTGCGCCGACGTATCCGCCGAACATTGATTCCTGACTAAGGTCTAATGTCGTGTCCACACCGGCGGCTTCCACGTCAACGTCGCCTTCGAGCACGTAGAAGAAAGGACCTCCATACACTTGTATGCCTTCAGCTATTTTCCAGGTTGGTCCCAGGGCTACTACGATTTCATGATAAGTGAAATCAACGGAATAATCAGTCACAGCGAAGCCCAGGTCATTGAGGTCCACCGTTCCGGAATCGTTGTTTTTTCTCCATCCGATTTCAAACAGAAGACCCCAGGAAGTGTTTTCGGTTTTTTCAAACGTTATTTTTGTTCCGAATCCGTATGCGGACTTGTAACTGCAGTCCAAATCCGCATCTTTTAAGTTGGCTGCACCGAGGGGGAAATATATTTCCCAGTCGTCTGTCAGGCCGTAGCCGAGTTGTGCGAGAAACGTGTTAGATAAGGCGCCTTTCCAAGTTGCATCGACAGTACCTAAGCTAAGCTCCAAATCAGAGTCACTGTAGGCATATTCGAGGGCTACTCCAAACTGCCCTTGTTTGAGCGTAGCCGTCGGCGGGCCAAGGGGTCCTATACCAAGAGCGGCGGAGGCACAGCCAAACGAGGCCAACAGCACAGACACGACCAAAAACCTCCTATTCATATCGGTCTCTCCTTAAAAACAGTCATATTTCCTGTTTTTCCTTGGGCCTTGCTTATTGATAAAGGAACAATAAGTATTTTTATCGGCGTTTGTCGGCCAAAGGACGTAGATTTTAACGTCAAAAACAAAGGCCGGTGTGATTAGGCCGGCCTTTTTGTGCAGGCAATAGACAGATATGTGTTAGATTCTCCAGCCGATGCCTGTGCCGAAGGCCCAGGCGTCGCCTGTGAACTGGAACTCTGCGTAAACAGAGGCGTTGGTGTCGAGTTCCAGTTGTGCGCCGACATAGCCGCCGAAATTTGACTCCTCCTCGAGGTCAGCGGAGGAACTACTGCTGTCAAAGACCGACCCGTCGCTGGTATCGATTTGGGTCAAATCCCAGTCGGAATCGCCCTGTATGAAGCTAAAGAATGGGCCGCCGTAAATCGAAAGGTCTTCATTTATCATCCAGGTTGGTCCGACGGTGACCTGGATTTCGAAGAAATCAATCTCCTGTTTGTATTCATAAAGGTAACCGCCGCTTTCTTCCGACACGGAGTCCTCTGAGCTGAGCCAGTGGATTTGGAACAGGGCTCCCCAGTCGATATTTTCCTGCTTTGCCCATGTAACCTTTGTTCCAAGGCCGTAGAGGAATCCATAGTCCCCGTTAAAGAGCGGGTCGGCGGGGAGCGTTGCACCTCCTTCTTCGAATTCGTCATATTCAGCGTTGGCGACTCCCAGCCGGACGAATATTTCCCAATCATCACATACGCCGTAACCAATTATTAGCTGCGAACAGATTCGATTGGACCTCCTTCCATAATTCGTCAGAACCGCCATCCCATTTGGCATCGATATCTGTTTGGCTGGTGGAATAGTCGAGGCCTGCGCGGTACTGGCCCGTTTTGAGCGTGGCGGTCGGAGGGCCCATCGGCGCCAATCCGAGGGCTGTGGAACCACAGCCAATAGCCGCCAACAGCACGGAAACAACCAATATCCTCATGTTCATAATAGAATACATCCCAAAACCCCTTGATTCCGCGTTATCAGTATAGAAAACGCGGTTTTGCATAGGTTTTGGGATAGGTTCTAATAACTCCTTAAACCAGTCATATTACCCCTATTTTCATTCGCAATATCCGTGGCAGATAACAATAATGTCTGTTTATCTGCATTTGTGGGGGAATCAGAGCAGTTTTTTGGGGCAAAAACAAAGGAGCCGGCCTTTTTACGGCCGGCTCCTTTTTGTGCGTTACAAGTTAGCGGATTTAATCAGAATTTGTACTTTATGGTCGCACTGGCCCAGAGAATGTCGTGGTCTGGGCTGACGCCTTTAACCGGGTCATCTTCCATTGTTACCTGGTAATTCAGGCCTGGTGTTAAGGTGACTCCGTTGCCGAGGTCAAAGTCGGTTGAGACGCCAAACAGGACGTGAGTCCAGTCGCTGTCGGTGTAGCCACCACCTGGTCTTGGGTCAACGCCGTCGTTGAAGACGGTCTCAATGTGGAAATTGATGATTTGCTCTGGGGTTTCGGCTGTGAAACCCGTAACCGGCAGGGCATAGTCGAGCATAAAAACGTGTGCCCAGCCGGAGTATGTTCCGCCGTTTGGATTTCGACATCCAACGAGGGTGTCGCTGTTGCTTGGCCAGCCCTTTATCACGACATAGCCGGGGACAAGGCCGGGGACGCCCAGCAGCTTCGGGAAAACAACACCTGCGTACATTTCCTGCAGGTCAACACTGCCCAAATCGCCGGTTATGGGGTTGAACGCCCTGTGGCTGGAGAGGTCAGGGAAGTTAAAATATCTGTAGCCGACCATATACCGGGTCTCCCAGGATTGCTCCATATTGAGAGCGCCTGCGTAATAGAGAGAGTAATCCCATCTTTCGCCAAGCTCGTTACCGCTGTCGTTGGCGCGGTGTCCAATCATTTCGAGGTGGAAACCCGTGCCCATAAGGTCGAGGTCTATGAAGGGGTGTATGGCGGAATCCGCGCCATAAACGAGGATGCCGCGCCACACATACAAGGTATCATAGGTGACGCCGACGTTGCCGTGGAGTTCGCCGTCCTGGGCGAACAAAGGGATTACTGACCCAAACAGAATCACCACTACCACCAAAAATTCTTTTCTCATTTGCTCATCTCCTTAAAAGCATACCCTCACATAATTAAGATTTTTCCACGTTTTCTAAAGCTTCTCTGGTACCGCACCGAGAAACCGGACTATTATAACAGCACTGATAGGGGCGACAAGCAAAAAAAAACTTTTTGTGCCGTTGTTTTCGAGAAACTCATACTTGGCCCTATCAGCACTAAAGACAGCTATTTTATAGGTCCGTACCCACAAATATTTTTATTGTTTTGATATTACCCTGTCAAGGAAATTACCATTTTCCGGTTTTTCTTGCCTCGGCCTTTGGAAGGTCTTTCAAAGGAGCGGTGAACTTTTTAAGGTCTTCGGCGGGCAACTCGTAATCAATGAGTTTTCCCGAGAGGAAGGCATCGTAGCCGGTCAGGTCCATAAGGCCGTGGCCGCTGTAGTTGAACAGAATGACCTTTTCTTTGCCTTCTTCTTTGGCCTTTGTGGCTTCGTCAATGACTGCAGCGATTGCGTGGCTGGTTTCCGGAGCGGTGATTGCGCCTTCTGTCCTGGCCCAGGTGAGTGCGGCCTCATAGCACGTGTTCTGGTGATAGGCCTTTGGTTCAAGAAGACCTTCGACGATGGCCTGGCAGACCAAGGGAGCCATACCGTGGTATCGCAGGCCGCCGGCGTGGATGGGTGGGGGGATGAAGGCGTGCCCAAGACTGTACATTGCCAGAAGCGGGGTCGTGCAGGCGGTATCGCCGAAGTCGTAAACGAAGGGCGCACGTGTCATAGTAGGGCAGGCCGTCGGCTCGACAGGTATAATCTTTATCTTTGCGCCGTTAATTTTGTCTGCGACGAACGGGAAGGCGAGTCCTGCGAAATTGCTGCCGCCGCCCGCACAGCCGATGACGACGTCGACTTTCTTTTCGCCGGCGATTTCGAGCTGTTTTTTGGCTTCCAGCCCGATGATTGTCTGATGCAGCAGGACATGATTTAAGACGCTTCCGAGGGAGTATCGGGTCTTGCCGGTTTTATCGGTTACGGCCGCCTCGATTGCCTCGCTGATTGCTATACCGAGACTTCCGGGGGTGTCGGGCATTTCGGCGAGGACCTTTCTGCCGGCGTTTGTTTCGTTGCTCGGGCTTGCGACACAGTTTGCACCCCAGACCTGCATCATAATTTTTCTATAGGGTTTCTGGTCGAAGCTGATTCTGACCATAAAAACCTTGCATTCGAGCCCCAGCAGGCAGCAGGCGAAGGCAAGGGCGCTACCCCATTGTCCTGCGCCGGTTTCGGTGGTGAGGCGTTTCATTCCGAATTTCTTGTTATACCAGGCCTGTGGCACGGCCGTGTTTGGTTTGTGGCTGCCTGGGGGGCTGTAACTTTCATCTTTGTAATATATGCGGGCGGGCGTGCCGAGGTGTTTTTCGAGGTAAACGGCGCGTTTGAGCGGCGCCGGCCGCCATCTGTATAAGATGTTGAGAATTTCTTCGGGGATGTCTATCCATTGCTTGGGGCTGACCTCCTGCTCGATGAGGTTCATCGGGAAGACCGGCGCCAGCATTTCAGGGCCAATGGGTTTGCCATCGGGGCCGAGGGGCGGCAGCAGGGGGGTGGGTAAATCGGCAGCGAGGTTATACCATTGTCGGGGTATGTCTTTTTCCTTCAGTTGAATTTTGATTTCCATAACATGTCTCCATTCTGTTTACAATTGTGTTTAACGGTACTGATAAGTGCATTATTGCTAAATTATCAGAGCGGCACTGTCAAGCAAATTTATTGAGGATTTTTTGCCCCCGTCTGTCGTATAATAAGATTCGATGGTTTCAGGAAGGAATGAAAGGACGCTGTTCAGTAGTTCCGAGCAGACGAGGGTATCGGCGGCGGCGCCGTTGGCGGTTCGGATGAGGCCCAGGTCGCTGGATGAATTCGTGGGCCAGCGGCATTTTATCGGCGAGGGCAAGCTGCTCAGGCGGATGCTGGAAGCGGATGCCCTGTCGAGCTTGATTTTTTATGGGCCTCCGGGGGTGGGCAAGACGTCTCTTGCGAATGTTATCGCCAATCAGACGAAGGCGGAATTTTGGTATCTAAGCGCGCCGGCTGCGAGCGTCAAAGACATCCGCGACATAATTGCCGAGGCAAAAAACAGGTTGGCGGCAGGGGGAGGCAGGACGGTTCTGTTCATTGATGAGATTCACAGGTTCAATCGGGCACAGCAGGACGTGCTTTTGGATGACGTGGAATCGGGGATATTACTGTTCATAGGCGCGACAACGGAGAACCCGTTTTTCGCAGTAAACTCGCCACTAATCAGCAGAAGCACGGTGTTTTATTTTGAGCCGTTGAACGAAGATGATATTGTGCAATTGTTGAAGCGGGCGATAGGCGACAAGGAGAGGGGGCTTGGCAAATACGATATCGAGGCAAATGAAAAGGCAATAAAGTATCTTGCTACAGTTTGTGACGGCGACGCGAGAAAGGCGTTGATGGCCCTGGAGGTGGGA
Source organism: uncultured Pirellulales bacterium (assembly GCA_964400665.1). Lineage (GTDB taxonomy): Bacteria > Planctomycetota > Phycisphaerae > Sedimentisphaerales > Anaerobacaceae > Fen-1362. Next base: position 11,094 of record CAYNVP010000024.1, read on the forward strand.
GTTTTGTCGCAATCGACCAAAAAAGCGGTGGGTAGTGTAAAGTTTGATTTGCAAACGGCTAAAGATTCGATTCAGGGCAAGACGATTGATTACGACGGGACGGGCGATACTCACTACGATTTGGCAAGTGCGTTTCAAAAGAGTATGCGAGGAAGCGACCCCGACGCGGCGGTTTACTGGCTTGCGAGGATGATTGCCGGCGGAGAGGACGTGCGGTTTATAGCGAGGCGTATAGCGGTTTGTGCAGCCGAAGACGTGGGCAATGCAGACCCTATGGCGACGGTATTGGCGTCGTCGGCGGTCGCTATAAGCGAGTTTGTGGGTTTGCCCGAGGCGCAACTGGCGTTGGCGCAGGCGGCGATTTACGTGGCCTGTGCGCCGAAGTCGAACGCGTCGGCAGCCGCGATATGGAAGGCGACAGGCGACGTGCAGAATGAGCCGACGGTGGCGGTGCCGAAGCACCTTAAGGACAGTCACTATCCGGCAGCGAGGAAAATGGGTTTCGGGGTGGATTACAAGTATCCGCACAGTTTCGAGGGTGGTTTTGTGCTGCAGGAATATCTGCCGGCGGGCGCGAAGAAGAAATATTACAGGCCAACGGAGCGGGGGTACGAAAAAAATATTAGGGCTTATTTACAAAAGCTGGAAAGCTTGATAAAAGATAGCAGGGCCAACAAGTCCGCCGAACGAACGGTGGACAAGCCCGATAGTAGTCAAAGGATGGAATCGGACCAGGATGAAGGGTGAACGAGGTACTGTATGGACAAGCCGCAGTTACGGCTGGAATTGCAGAAGTACCTGATTAGCATACCGGACGAGGAGCGCAAAGAGAAAAGCCGCAGGGCGTGCCGGAATCTGATTTCGACACCCGAATTTCAGAATGCCTCTGCGGTTATGATGTATCTGTCGCTGCCGCATGAGCTTGATACTTCAGAGGCGATACTTTGTGCCTGGCAGCTGGGCAAGATGGTGGTGGTGCCGAAGGTATCGTGGCAGCAGAGGCATATGATACCTGTGCAGATACAATCATTGGAGACGGGTTTTTCGGCGGATGTTGCGGGTCTGCGAAATCCCATAACCGGGGCACCGGTTCCGTTTGAGGATATTAGTTTAGTTGTTGCGCCTGGTCTTGGGTTTGACCGCGGCGGTAATCGGCTGGGTCGTGGGGGGTCGTATTACGACAGGTTTTTTGCCAACAGGGATTTGCATGCGCCGAAATGTGGTTTTGCCTTTGCCAGGCAGGTGATAGAGTCGGTGCCTGTTACGGACCACGATGTACCCGTTGATTTTCTGGTTACCGATGAAGAGGTGCTTTATTTTGACGGAGGCGGCTCTGCAGCCGGCGGTGAGGCCGGAAAAGGCGGAGTAGGCGGAGCCGTCGATAAGGACATTCGAGGGCAGCAAGGCAAGGAAGGAGAATAGCAGGATGGCTGTTTATCCGGGCGGTTACAACGAAAAGCGGGCGACGCGTTTTCGCACTATTTTTTACGTTGTGGTTATAGTGGTCGTGTTGTGTATTGCCTTAGCAGTAAGATATGTCTGGGTGTCGCGGCATCGAGTGGCGGAGCCGACACAGGATTTGCCGGCGATGTCGGCGGAAGTGGTTGATGAAAATGAGGCGGCTGAGCCATCGGCTTCTGTGCCGAGCACAGTTGAGGGAGACGAACCGGCGTCAAAGCCGGATACGACTGCGCCGGCTGCCGTGACAAAGCCCCCTGCAGAAACAGTCGACACGGTGTCGACGCTCATTGCTCAGGCGATGGAGCTGGTGAACCAGAATCCGCCTAAGATAATCGAGGCAAGAGACCGGCTTAACGAAGTTTTGCCGATGACGAGCGGTCAGCAGCGGGCGTTTGTGAAGGAGCAGCTTACGGCGTTATCGGACAAGTGGCTGTTTGGCGGGGTTGTTTTTCCGGGTGACAAGCTGTGCAGCAGCTACAGGGTAAGCCCGGGTGATTTGTTGACGAAAATCGGCGAGTTATACAATGTGCCGTATGAGATTTTGATGCAGATAAACGGAATCGAGCGGCCTGAGCTGCTTAGGGCCGGGGCGACATTAAAGGTGATTAACGGGCCTTTCAACGCGATAGTGTATCGCTCGACGTTTACTATGGATTTGTATCTGCAGAATACTTACGTGAAAAGTTTTAAGGTGGGATTAGGCAAGGCGGGGATGGAGACGCCGACAGGTCGATGGCGAGTCAAAGAAGGAGGCAAGCTGGTGCAGCCGATATGGACAGACCCCATAAGCGGCAGGACATTTCATCCGGAAGACCCGGATTATCCTCTTGGTTCGCGGTGGATAGCGCTGGAGGGGATTGGAGGTGCGGCAGTCGGCAGAACGGGTTTTGCGATTCACGGCACGAAGGACCCGGAGCAAATCGGCTCACCGGGTTCACAGGGTTGTATTCGGCTGCACAACGGCGATGCGATATTGGTGTATAAACTGATGATGCCGGGTATGTCGCTGGTGGACGTTAGAGATTGAGTTTTTTGGCTCCTGCTGTCACGGAGTCGACAGCGGTCGTATTTTAAGGATAACTGTTTTGTGAACCAGGGAGCGGTTAACAAAAAGGGACGGAGAATAAGATTGTGTGCGTGGGGGGTGTCGATTTTCGCGCACGCGGTGGTGCTGTCTGCTTTCGGGGTTTTGAGATTTTCATATCAGGGGGCGGATGTTCAGCAGGCCGGAGCGGTTGTCGGTATCAGTCAGGCCGGACAATTGTTGCGGCTGCCGGCGGTTGTTCCCAAGCCGAAAGTTGTCAGCGGCCGGCGAACTGTAATTCGAAAAGGCGAGTTTGAGCAGGTGGTGAATATACGTCCGGATTTGGAGTCGCCGAAGCAGGATTTGCAGCCGCCGATACTAACCGAAAAAAACACCCAGGTTTATCCCGGGGGTTTTGCCGGCGGCCGGATAACAACTGCACAGGCGGAATTTTTCGGAAGCATCGCGCGAGGCAGGAGAGTCTGCTACGTGGTTGACTGTTCGGGCAGTATGCAGGGGCTGTGGCATCGGGTGAGGGGAGAGCTAATCGAATCGATTGGCCGAATAGAGCCGGACCAATATTTCTGTGTGATTGCTTTTGGCGCGGACAGCATAATGGAATCCGGCGGCGGCAGGATGGTGCGGGCTACCGAACGGGCCAAAAAAGACGCATACAGTTTTGTTGATTCGCTTCGGCCCGCGGGCACGACGAATGCGTTAGCGGCGTTACAGCAGGCGGTGAAGATTCGGGATGATGAGAACTACGGACCTTCGGTCATATATTTTCTTACAGATGGTTTCGAGCTGAGTGAGCAGGACGGTTCGCGGTTTGCGCATCAGATTATGACGATGCTTAGAAGTTTCTCGCCGAAGACGCAAATCAACACGATTGGCTTTTGGCCGGGCGAGCAGGATAGGCGCACGCTTGAAAGAATTGCCGGAGAAAGCGGCGGTGAGTTCGTGGTAGTAAATGACGGGGCCGGCCCCGAGGCGATGACAGACAGGAGGTGATTGTGCGTAAGTGGTTTTTGCTAAGAGGCGTTTTTTTATTATTGCTGCTGGTGATTGTGGGCTGGGTGATTGTTTCGGCGATGCGAGGCAGTCTGGGGCCGGGGGCGGCGCAGGCGGCAGGAGAGCGGACGCTTTTCGGGCAATTTGTCGTGTCAGGCGGGCCCATAGTCTGGTTCATTTTGGCGCCGATGTCTTTTGTAATGGTTTATCTGGCGGCAGAGTATTTTTTGACTATTCGGCGAAGGGTTTTACTGCCTGCCGATGCGGGGACCGGGATAACCCGGCTCGTGCAGGAGGCGGAGCTTAAACGGCTGGCGGTCGAAATCGGGCGACGCGATGACATTCTCGGCACGGCGGTCGCTAAGGCGTTATCCAAGGGTGTTGATGACTGGTTCAGGATGCGGGAGACGATGTTCGAGTCGGTGCAGGACCAGGCGGTGGGGCTTATGCGTCGAATAGAATGGATAAATTTAATCGGCAATGTTTCGCCGATGGTAGGGCTTTTCGGGACGGTTGTGGGGATGATAAAGCTTTTCAACGCGATAGTGGCCGCAGGGGGCCAGCCGCAGCCGGTCCAGTTGGCTGCGGGCATATCGGTAGCGCTTGTGACGACGTTCTGGGGGCTTCTTATCGCGATTCCGGCATTGGCAGTATATGGCATATTTCGCAACCGGATTGAGACGTTAGCCAACGAGGCAATGACGCAGGGCGAGGAGATTCTGGCTCAGGTCAGGCGAGTATTGCGAAAGCGGATGGAGGGCGTGAGTAGCTCAGGCAGTTCTGCGAAGCCCGCTATTCGGGAGATACCGGGCAAGTCAACCGGGCAGATTAAAGAACGGCAGCGATTGCAGGGTGAGCGTTGATGCGTTCGAAGATTATAAACGGCGGCAATGAGCCGGCGTTCAACCTGACACCGGTGATTGATATCGTGTTTCTGTTGATAATTTTCTTTGCGGTTGTCTGCAAGTTCATCGAGGCGGAGAATTTTCCGGTCGCGGTGCCTACGGGCTGTGAGTATGCCCAGAGCGAGGTCGAGACGCAGACGATATCTACGACGGTTACCGTTATGAAGACCGATGGCGCGATGAGTGAATTTGCAGTTGGTTCTGAAAAGGTCTCGGCGTCAAACTACGGCGAAGTCACAGAGAAACTGGCCGGACTGATAAATGAACGATTAAAGACGTTGCCTTCCGATGGCAGGACCGTGACGCTGCGTATCGATAAGGATGTTTGTTTTGCCGAGGCCCAGTATGCCCTCGCAGGATTGGCCCAAAGCAACGCAGCCGACATCCGCCTGGCGGTAATTAAAGATGTAGATTCAGGGAGGTGACGGGCCGGATTTCCGTGGGTCACGCTGATTCTTTTTTTGCGGGTTTCTGTTTTGCGGTGGCCAGGTCAGCTTTTCGCTCGACGATGTTTTCAGTGATTACATATTTTGCGGGTCTTGCTTCCTCGGGTAATTGATACATCAAATCCACCATCAGCTCTTCGGCGATGGCACGGAGGGCACGGGCGCCGGTATCCCGCTGGAGCGATTTTTTTGCAATGGCGCGCAGGGCGCCACTGGTAAATTCGAGTTCGGCGTTTTCCATCTCGAAGAAACGCTGATATTGCCGGACGAGCGCGTTTTTGGGTTTGGTCAGGATGTCGATGAGGGCCTGCTCGTCGAGCGCGGACAGCGTCGCAATGACGGGGAGGCGGCCCACCATTTCGGGAATCATCCCATACTCGATAATGTCTTCGGGGATGACCTGCTTAATAATATCGCTGTAATCTTTTTTGTCGTCGGTTTTGCCTGAAAGCTCGGAATCGAAGCCAATCATTTTTTTGCCTAAGCGTTTTTTGACGATATTTTCAAGCCCGACGAACGTGCCGCCGCAGATGAACAGGATGTGCGTGGTGTCCATTTGGATATAGCTTTGTTCGGGGTGTTTACGGCCTCCCTGCGGCGGGATGTTGGCGATGGTCCCTTCGAGCATTTTGAGAAGCGCCTGCTGGACTCCCTCGCCGGAGACGTCTCTTGTGATTGAGACGTTCTGAAAGGTTTTTCCGATTTTGTCGATTTCGTCGATATAGACAATTCCCCTCTGGGCCGCTTCGAGGTCAAAGTCGGCGTTCTGCAGGAGCCGAAGGAGAAAGTTTTCAACGTCTTCACCGACATAGCCGGCCTCGGTGACGGTGGTGGCGTCACAGATTGCGAAGGGGGCATCGAGGAATTGCGCCAGCGTTCGGGCGAGGAGGGTTTTGCCTGAGCCGGTGGGGCCGATGAGCAGGACGTTGGATTTGTCCATTTCGACGTCGCTGTTGTTGCTGTCCACATGTCGCAGTCGCTTGTAGTGATTGTGGACTGCCACGGCGAGGTATTTTTTTGCGTGCTCCTGGCCGATGATGTACTGGTCGAGATATTCTTTTATTTCTCTGGGGATGGGCGGTTTTTTGCTGCCGATTGCCGCTCGGCCGGCCTGTTTGCGGTTTTGCCTGATAATGTCGCTGCAGAGTCCCACGCAGTCGGGGCAGATATATACTTTATTGGGGCCTTCGATGAAGGCATCCTGTGGTCCGCTTGCCCGGCCACAGAAGCTGCATACGGCCCTTGTTCTGTTACTATCTGATTGTTTTGCCATTGGTCATCCTGAGTCAGAGTTATGTTTTAGCGTCGTTATATTATATATTGTAAATCGGCTGGCAGTTCGCTGCAACTTAATTGGTATTATCGGATAATAGCTTCTTTAGCCGGCTGAATTTTTCGGCCCAGGGCGAGGGGATATTGGTAAAACTGTGAAAAAGCACATCGATAGTATGGGCGGTGTTTTGTTTGTCTGCGTCAGGGGATTTTGCGAGACAGTCAAGCTCGTAAAATTTAGCCCGCCACCAGTTCCAGCTTTTCCGGTTTAATTCGGAAATATCGTTTCGTCTCAGTTCGGTTATTTTTGCCCACAATTTGGCGGATTGTTCGAATTCGTTTTTTGCCATCAGTAATTGGGCTTTTGGTCGCAGCCAGTTAATATCATTTTCGTCTGCCAATGGGTCAAGCAAAGTTTGTGCCCTGCTGAGATTGCCCCCGAGGATTGACGTTTCGGCAAACAACAGGGCGGTTTGTCGGGTGTCGGTTGATTTGTAGGCGAATTCGGCTATTTCGTTGCAGTCGAGCAGCATTTGATTGAAGTCACGTGCATTTTGCTGCCGAAGTTCGATTCTGTCTAAAATTTCGGATAATAATGAAACGGCCAATTGTGCGGTCGAAGCTTCGTTGGAATCGATTGCCTGCACAAGAAAGCGTGCGGATTCTTCGAGACGACCGAGTTGCTTGTGTGCCAGTGCCCTGTAGAGTTCATACGGAAGGCCCTGCGTCGGTTCGGCTGTGTCGAGAACATCGAGAACCTTTTCGGCGGCATCGTTGCTGTCACGGGCGAGAAGGATTTGACAATATAAGCTCAAAGCTTGCCGGCGAATTTGAATTTCTCGTTCCTCGGGACGCGTGCAGCCGAGAATGAAATTGCGCAGGTCTTCAAGGGTTTCATCTGGAATAGCAAGTGATGCGCGGGTGTCAATTTTTATTTTGATTAATTCAAGAGTCGCAGCATCACGCCAGAGGGATTGCAATTGATTTGCGAGCTGCCTGAACGTTTCGGCGGCTTCGCTTATCCTGCTGCAATTGTGAAGGAGAGTGCCATACAGATATTGTGTCTGCTCATCTATACTGCTCGGTGAGATGCGGGAATAATTTTCATAAGCGTCAATGGCCGGCTGACAATTATTCGGGTCCTGTGTAAAGACGTAATATGCGACGTTAAACGCCTGCTCGGCAATTTGTGTAGGTGTGATTTTGAGCAGTTCGTTTCTGCGCTGCCATTGTGAGTTGCTTGCTTTAATCAGCAGCTCAGCCGCCTTTTGGGGCCGGATGTCCTGACACAATATTGCCGCCGCATAGAGAACGGCGGGCGTTTGAAATCTGTCACTTTGAGCCAGCGTTGTTATAAGGCCGGCATACGACTTTGGACCTTCCTGCAATGCGGCGACCGCAGCCAGTTCCGCATCGACGGGGCTAATCTGCTTTAAATTCACGTCTGCAGGCGATTGCGAGAATCGGCTCGACAGCTCGGCAAGGAGCAATTTCCCCAGCAGAATTGCGGTCTGGGGGGACCGGGACAATGTGCTCTGAAGTTCATCGGGAGAATACCTGCGTTGAAGAATGGCCAGCGAGAGCAGTATTTCCGGGTCGTCATAACAATCGCTTTTAGCCAAAGATTGGGCAATGTTGTTCAGCTCATTGGGCCCTGAGGGGCCAAAGTATTCCATTTGCTCCATTGAGACCCTCAATGCCTCGCACAAGCTCAAATCAGACCTTAATTTTCTTTTGAAAAGTTGTTTCTGAACAAGGTCGGAGGGTTGCGAATTTTCACAGATAATCGCACGAAGGTAATCGATTTGTGCCTGGTTTAATCTGGTTGCTTCGACGGCGGCGGCAAGGCGGCGCCACAGGCCGGTAGAGCCATATTGTTGTTCCCAGTCTGCGCCTTCATATTTATCGATTTGTTCGAGCATTGACTGCTGAAGGTTGGCCAGCCGGTCAAGTTCGTTTCGTGCTTTTTCGGCGAGTTCGCAGAAGAATGTTTCGCTCTGTTCGCTAAGCAATCGGCCTGACAGCTCAAACTGCATTCGCAGCTCGAAGCTTTCACTTGCGAATTTTTCCCATTCCATATTTGCGGCGGCGATAATCTGCTGTATCGATTCGGCTGCAGGCGGCGATGCGGCAAATGAAGACAGTGTCGGCAGGATGACGAAAGCGAACAATCGGCCGATATTACTTAACCGATGCATCAGACGGTGTCTCCGTCATTACGAAGGTGATATCGGTTAATCCCATGCCGACAAAGACGTTGTAGATTTTGGCCAGATTTTCCCATTTCACGTCGGGGGCGCAGATGATTTCAACGGGGTCGGTAGCATATCGTTTCTGTTCGAGCAGGCACTGTCTGGTTTTTTCCATCAGAGTTGCAAGAGCATGCTCCGGATTTTGTGCCGGGATGTCAACAACAGGGAACGTGCTGATTTGGACCCGGCAGCCGGCGTCTGCCTGCGTAATTTGGATTAGCAGCGGCTCGGGTTTGCCGACGGCCTGAGTGCTGAAGCCGGCGGTTGCAAGCTGCATAGGGAGAAAATCTTCTTTTGGCCGCCACTTCGCGGCGACGAGGAAGAAAATCAGCAGCAGGAAAATCATATCAATCATAGGCGCCATTCGCAGGCCGGTTTTTGAACGGCGGGAGCAGTTTTGGCGGCTGAAGATGTTTGCTTTATTAACGTGTCCGAATATATCCACGCTTTCCTCCCTGACAGCAGTGGTAAAGTTTATCCGCCGTTATCTTTTATAAATTGAGCGCCTTTTTGCAGCGCCTTTGTGTTGATTGGTATTGTCACGTGGTAACGTTCGGCCAGGACGTCGGGCAGACAGTCGGCGGCTAGGTCGGGGCTGAAAAGCCCGCGCTTCTGTAAAAAGGCGCCAATGGCAACCATATTGGCGACTTTTTTGCTGCCGAGGTCAACGGCAATCTGGTCGGCGGGCAGGCGGACTGTTTCGATTGAATCGTCAAACTTAGGTATCTCGTCGATTAGCGAGCTATTCATTATTAGCAGGCCGCCTGCTTTTGTTTTCGGCGCGTATTTTTCCAGCGATGCGCGATTCATAGCGATGACGGTATTGGGCGTGTCGACCACGGGCGACGCAATAGCACTATCAGCGATGGTGACCATGCACTTTGAGGTTCCGCCGCGGACTTCCGCTCCGTAGGAAGGCATATAGGTCACTTCTTTGCCCGCCTTCATCGCGGTTTGCGCCAGCAGTTTGCCTGCGAGGATAATGCCCTGACCGCCGAAGCCGGCAATAATAACTTGTTGGTAAGAGTCATTGGTCTGCATATCAGCCCTTCAATTTACCGAGAGGGAATACCTTGGTCATTTCGTTTTGAATCCACAGCATTGCGTCGGGGGGTGACAATCGCCAATAGGTCGGGCAGGGCGAGAGCAGCTCGACAAAGGAAAGACCTTTGGCATTATTCATTTGCAGCTCGAAGGCGTGCTTCAGCGCTGTTTTGGCCTTGCGGATATGAGCGGGGCTGGCAAGTGCGCATCGCTCGATATAGGTTGCGCCCGGCAATGTCGATAACAGCTCACAAACCTGCAGCGGATAACCCTGACCGTCGGCCTGTCTTCCCTGCGGCGTGGTTGCGGTGACCTGGCCCAGCATTGTGGTTGGCGCCATTTGTCCGCCTGTCATACCAAATACGGCGTTGTTTATGAAGACGACAGTAAATTGTTCTGCCCTGTGTGCGGCGTGGATTATTTCGGCTGTTCCGATGGCGGCTAAGTCGCCGTCGCCCTGATACGAGAAGATGATTTTGTCCGGATTGGTGCGTTTCATACCCGTTGCTACGGCTGGCGGTCTTCCGTGTGCGACTTCGACCATATCGACGTCGAGATAATCATAAGCCAGCACTGCGCAGCCGACGGGCGCTATACCGATTGTCCTGCCGCGTATTCCCAGCTCGTCGATTACCTCGGCAATCAGCCGATGCGCAATGCCGTGCCCGCAGCCGGGACAATAGTGCGTCGGACAATCTTTAAGCGTTTTCGGCCTTGTAAAAACTTTTTGCATCATAATATTTAGTTCTTCGGTCGAACCGTTAATTGCCGGATTTTTTCAAGGACCTGTTCGACGGTGGGGACTCCGCCGCCGGGTCTTCCCCAGAATACGACGGGCGCCTTGCCGGCGACAGCGAGCCGGACGTCCTCTACCATCTGGCCGCAGCTCATCTCCACTACGAGGAAGATTGGCAACTGCTCTGCGACCTTGTTTATTTGTTCCGACGGGAATGGCCAGAGCGTAATCGGCCTTATAAGGCCGACCTTGATGCCGAGTTTCCTTGCTTTTTCAACCGCGCCTCGGACGATTCGGGCCGCGATGCCGTATGCCACCACGATTATGTCGGCGTCGTCAACCTTGTATTGTTCATAGCGGATTTCATTTTTTTCGATTTGTCGATACTTGGCCTGCAGGTCGTAGTTGTGCTGTTCGACGGCGCCGTCAGCCAGCCAGAGCGAGCGGACGATATTCTGGTTTCTGCCGTCGGTGCCGGTCA
>CAYNVP010000025.1:0-21007 GCA_964400665.1 uncultured Pirellulales bacterium
GCGCAAGATGAGCAAAAGCTACGGCAACACGATAGAGATGTTCGAGCCGGAAAAGAGCATCAAAAACAAGGTGATGAAGATTGTTACGGATTCGACACCCATTGAGGCGCCGAAGAATCCGGAAAAGTGCAACGTATTTGCGCTGTTGAAGCTGTTCGCCTCGGCTGGAGAAATCAAACAATGGGAAGAAAAATACCGCAAAGGCGGAACGGGATACGGCGAGGCAAAGAAACGGCTGGCGGAACTCATCGTCGGATACTTCAAGCCCTTCAGGCAAAAGCGAGTTGAGCTGGAAAATAATCCGGATTACGTGAAAGAAATTCTTGCCAAAGGCGCCCGTCGGGCCAGGGCCATTGCGGAAGTGACGCTGGCAGAGGCGCGGAACGCTATCGGATTGGGTAAGCATTATGGCAGATAAGCTTGTTACCATTGCCGAATATGGGGATTCGATGAAGGCGGAAATGGCGCTGCAGGTTTTGGCTGATTGCGGGATAAAGGCGACACTGATGGGCCGATACGGGACAGACGTATTAGCGGGCGTGCCGGGATTCGCAACGGTCAAACTCCAAGTCAGGAACACCGAGGCAGACCAGGCCAGGCAAATACTCGAATCACAGAAACAGAGCTATACGCCTGAAGAACTGGAAGACCTGGACGACCTGGATGAAATGGACCAAACAGAAGGGCCGGAGGAGAAATAGTTGAGTGATTACCGTGTAAATCTTGAGATATTCGCCGGGCCGATGGACCTGCTATTGCACCTTGTCCGCAAGGACGAGGTGGACATTTATGACATCCCCATAGCAAAAATCACCGACCAGTATATCCATTATCTCGAAATGCTAAAGCAGCTGGACATAGACGTTGCGGGCGATTTCCTGGTGATGGCGGCGACTCTGATGCAGATAAAGTCCGCGATGCTGCTGCCGAGGGCGCCTGCAGAGGAGCTCGGAGCGGAAGATTTGGCGGACCCGCGTGCGGAGCTTATCCGGCAACTGCTCGAATACAAAAAGTTCAAGGACGCGGCGAACCTGCTGGCAGCGGCGGCTGATGAGCGGGGCGAGCGCTTTAACAGGCCCGACAGCGCAATCGAACAGCTGAAGCCTGCGGCTGAACCGACGGTGGACCTCGACCAGGTAAGCATCTGGGACCTGCTGGAGGCATTCGACGCGATAATGGAGGCCACCGGAGCGAAATTCGATATGAGTCACATCACCGACGACACGCCGATTGACTTGTATCAGATAGAGATTCTGCACCGGCTGCAGGCGGAAGGGCCGATGAATTTTAATCGTATTTTCGAGTCGCGCGGCAATCGGCTGACGCTTGTGGGATTGTTCCTGGCCGTTCTTGAACTGATAAGAGAGCAGTTGATTTGGGTTGAGCAGACACAGGCGGATGGAGCGATATATTTGCGTGCGCTGACCGATGTGCCTGCTGAGGAGGCGGTGCACAAGGCGATAGTGGCGGTTGAGGCGGCACAGGTCCCCAGCCGGCAGCCGGAGAAGAAACGAGAGCAAAAGCCGCCAATACCGATAGAGGAGATACCGGCTGACGGCAAAGCAAAACAAACAGCCGAAAAACTGGAGTCGCTCGGCAACAAGCAAGCAGAACGACCAAAATAGAAAACCGCAATTAGCGTTTGACAAAGTCGGCGGCACTTTATAGAATCGAAGTTGTCTTAGGCAGAAATTAGAAAGGAGTCAGTAATGGCTGGCGATATGATTGAGCTGACCGATGCGGATTTCGATGAGACAATTCATAAATCGGATGGGCCCGTGCTGGTTGACTTCTGGGCGCCGTGGTGCGCCCCGTGCATAATGATGGCCCCCATCATTGAGGAAGTTGCGAAGGAGTACAAAGACAAAGCCAAAGTCGGCAGGCTTAACACCGACGAGGCCAGAGACAGCGCTATGGAATTCGGGATAAGCGCGATACCTACCCTTATTCTGTTCAAGGACGGCCAGGTACAGAAGAAATGGGTGGGCCTGACCAGCAAGAAAGACCTCGCGGCGGCGATAGACGAACTATTGTGATTTTCTATTTATTATTTTTTATTTTCAATTTATCGGAACAATTCTCTTTCTTAAATCGAAAATTGAAAATAGTAAATCGGAAATCCTCTGGTGTTGTCTGTGGATTTCACCCCCCCAGCGGCTGGTTCCACCAGTCGGGGTCCCGGAAGTAGTGTTTCAGCGCCATCGCGGCGTTGACGCCGTCGCCGACGGCGGTGGCCAGCTGCATTGCAGCGCCGACTCTGCAGTCGCCCGCCACGAACACGCCCGGAACGCTGGTTCGCAGATACGCGCAATCGCATTTGATGTAGCCGGCTTCGTTCAGCTCGACCAAACCTTTCAGGAAGCCTGTGTTGGGGACCATTCCGATGAAGATAAAGACGCCGTCGCAGGGGTAGTTTTCTTCCTTGTTAGTCTTTACATTTTTCAGTCGGATGAATTCGACTTTGTCTTTGCCTTCGATGGCGGTAGCTATTGTGCTGTATTTTATTATGAGATTCGAATTCTGCTCTTTTGCCTTTGCGAACAGCTCCTCCTGCAGGACCTTTGTTGCGCGGAACTCATCCCTGCGGTGAATCAGCGTCACCTTTGCGGCGAATTTGCACAGGTGCAGCGTATCTTCCACGGCGGTGTTGCCGCCTCCGACTGCGACGACGGATTTACCTTTGAAAAATGCTGCGTCGCAGGTGCCGCAGTAGCTGACACCTGCGCCTGCGTTTCGGAACTTGTCTTCACCGGGGACGCCCAGCTTGCGGTAGTCGCTGCCCGGCGAGAGTATCACCGAGCGGGCGAGGAACTTATCTTTATCACAGGCGACTTCGATATTACCATTGTCCATTTTCTTCAGGGCGGTTACCTCGCTGCTGTTTTTAATCTCAGCGCCGAAGGAGGCGGCCTGGTTTTGCATTTTTTCGATAAGCTCGAGGCCGCCTATGCGTTCGAATCCGGGGTAGTTTTCGATTCTGTCGGTAGTGCTGATTTGTCCACCGGGCATAAACTTTTCAAGTATCAATGTTTGCAGCCGGTCGCGGGCGGTATAAAGCGCCGCTGCAAGCCCCGCCGGGCCTGCACCAACTATTACACAATCGTATCTGTCTGCCATAATTGAAAATCCCTTAAACAAATAACACGCTTAATGGTTTGTAAGGATAACACGAATTGTTTACAATAATCAATAATCAATAATCAATGAAATGGAGGTATCCGGTGCGAACGATTAAGGGCACAATCATATTATTGATTGTATCGGTGGCTGTCTGGGGAGCGGACAGGCCCTTCGAAGCTACTCAGGGCAAGCCCTGGAATGGCTTGAAAGGCGGGCCGCAAAAGCAGGAAATCGACCGGCAGGAGCCGAACGATATCAGCCAATACTATGGATTCGGGGAAATGGAGATAATCAAACTGGACCATGGCATCCAGAACCTGCTGATTGCGGACTTTGACGGGGACGGCCGCAACGACATAGCGGTTGCCAATAACAGCAAGGCCGGCATTGAGCTTTTGATACAAAAACAAGAGGCAGGTCTCGAAGAGGAAGAAGTTGCAGTTGACCCGAACGACGTGGATATAAACGCGTTGATTGGCCCGAGCCGGTTTCACAAACAGACGGTGCCGGTATCACAAAGGATATACAGCTTGGTTGCCGGCGACCTGGATTCGGACGGACTGGTTGACCTGGCGTTTTACGGCGAGCCGCGAGGGCTTTACGTCTTGTTACAAAAGCCGCGTGAGGAAAAAGGGCAAAAGCAAAAGGAATTGAGCTGGAAGCCGAGAAAGCGGGTCAACATTGACGACGGACTGCCAAGCGAAAACGCGCTTGTTTGCGCTGATATAGACAACGACGCTAAGCTGGATTTGATTATAGCCAGCAGGCAGGCCGTGTATATAGTGCTGCAAAAAGACGACGGGACTCTCGGCGAGCCGGTTAAATACGCAAGCGCTGCTCGAATCTTAGGCGTGGACGCCGGCGACCTCAACGGCGACGGCAAAAACGACCTCGTTGTTTTCACAGATGAGCTTGAACGGCCGATTCACGTCCGGCTCGGACAAAAGAACAATCAATTGGGACCTGAAGTACGGTTCTTTGTGGAGAAGCCGCAGGCGGCGGAACTTGCCGATATCGACGGCGCTGCGGGCCAGGAGCTGGTTACGATTGACGCAGTGAGCAAGCGGCTGATTTGTTACAAGTTTGCTGAGGAGGTGTCAAAGGAGGACGACTGGCCGGTGCTCTTTTATCCGCTGGCTGCGGGCGAGGCAAGCAACAAGCGAGACCTTGTGATTGGAGACGTGGACGGCGACGGCCTTTCGGATGTTGTCATAAGCGACCCCGGGGCGGCGGAAATTATTCTTTACAGGCAATCGGCGGGCGTGGGCCTGGGGGAACCGGCCAGATTCCCGTCTCTGGCGGACGCGGACAGCTTGTCCGCTGCGGATATCGATGGCGACGGCAAAAGCGAAATAGGCGTATTGAGCTTAAGGGAGAAGGTGATTGGTATCAGCGAATTCGAAGCAGAGCGATTGTCTTTTCCGCACGCCGTTGATTTGGCGGGTGAGCCGCTGGCTATGGAGCTTGCAGATATAGACGGCGACGGAGCGGTTGACTGCGTTTACGTGGCGAGGTCACAAACAGATACGAGGTCATTTAGGGTAATTTATGACGTGGCGAAATCGCAGGAACAAGCCGATTTCAACAGCTCCCCGCAGGCCGAACTCAAACGGCTTGCCGCCAACCCGCAAGGTATCCGAGTCATCGACGTCGACCGGGACGGATTAAAGGACGTGCTGGTTTTTGTCAAATATGAGCTGCCGATTCTGGTCCGTCAAACGGACAAGAGAAATTTCGAAGTCGTCGATTCACCAAAGGCGCAGGCGAGCTTGATAAAGGAGGCGACCCCTCGCTCGATTGGACTGGCCGATGTTGACGGCAGACCCGGCGAAGAACTGCTCCTGGCACAAAATAATTTTGCACGAAGTATGGTTTTTGAGAAGGGCGCGTGGAAGGTCCTGGACCAGTATAACGCCAAAAGCGCTGAGAACCGTATTTCGGCGGTCGCCGCTGCTAACCTCGACGGAGGAGATAGGCCGGCGATATTGTTGATGGATGGACAGAAAGGTCGGCTCCAGATTCTTTCGGCGGGCGCCGACAAAACGTATCGTTTTGACAGGGAGCTGGACATCGGCACGTGGAACACCTCGGCGGGAATCAAAATGATGATTGCATCGCTGACTGCGGACCGGAGTGAAAATATCGTGCTGTTTGACGGTGAGAAATTCGCAATTGTTATCTCCCCGACCGCAGGCTCCGTCCGGCAGCAGCTGGACCAGAAATTCAGTTACAAAACAAAGATAAAAGACGGCTCCTACGGGGGCCTGACAACGGGTGACATAAACGGCGACGGACTTGTTGACATCATAATGGTCGAATACAAGCACAACCACATAGAGATACTGGCGCTTGATTCGGCAGGCAAACCCGTCCCGGCTATGCGGTTCAAGATATTCGAGGACAAACACTATCGCCAGGCAAGGTCTCGGCAGGCGACGGGCGTTGAGCCCAGGCAGCTTAAGGTCGCCGACGTAACCAGCGACGGCAAAGCGGACCTCGTGACCATCATCCACGACAGGGTGATTGTATATCCTCAGGACTGATTCCGCACAGATGAGCAATAAGGGGAAAAGGATATTCATAGCGCTGAGCGGCGGAGTGGACAGCTCAACCGCCGCGGCACTTTTACTGCGGGAGGGCTACTGTTGTTCCGGTTTATTTATGATAACGCACGATGGCGCCCAAAAAGCCCGGTTACTGGCCGAGGAGGCAGCGAGGCAACTGGGGATTGAATTGTATGTACTTGACCTTCGAAGCGATTTCGAACAGATAATCGAATACTTCTGCGAGCAGTATAAATCCGGCAGGACGCCCAATCCCTGCGTGGTATGCAACAAGACAATCAAGTTCGGCAGGCTGTGGGAGTTCGCAAGGAGCAAGGGAGCGGAATTATTTGCGACGGGGCACTACGCCCGCGTCCTGCCGACAAAAGATGGTCCGGGACTTTTCCGCGCAGTCGATGAGGTAAAAGACCAGTCATACGCCCTGGCGATGATGGATAGAAAGATGCTGGACCACATCGTCCTGCCAATGGGGCAAATCACAAAAGCGCAGACAAGGCAAATCGCCAAAGAGATGGGCCTCGTAACTGCAAGAAGCGATGAATCGCAGGAGATTTGCTTTATAACCGACAACGACCATATCGGCTTTATCGAAAACCGCTGTCCTGAAATTGTCAGAAAAGGCAAGGTTGTCGATAACGAGGGGCGAGTACTGGGAGAGCACAACGGCGTTCACCGCTTCACTATCGGGCAGCGCCGCGGTGTGCGAATCGCTATGGGACAGCCCTGGTATGTTGTGAAAGTGGACGCGCAAACCAACACAATAACACTCGGCCCCAAAAGTGATTGTTTGCACGGGGCATTACTGGCCAATGATGTCAACTGGCTCGTCGAACAGCCGAAGTCGCCTTTGCGGGCAATGGTGAAGATTCGCTATAACGCCAGGCCGCTCGATGCAACAGTGACGCCCGAAGAAAGACAGGTCAGCGTGGAGTTTGATGAACCGGTATCGGCGATAACGCCCGGTCAATTGGCGGTTTTTTATATCCGGCAAGGGACTTATTTGCGAGTTGCAGGGGCCGGCTGGATTGAAAAAGCAACGGGATAAGGACTTATACAAATTGCCGGCGGACAATGCAAATTACCCAAATTCACAGATGGTGTAATATGGCGCAAGTGCCTGGAAATACAATACTTATGAAGCAAGGGCGTTTCCGTCCGGAATTTTTTTGCATCCTATAACATTTTTCTTGACACGGCCTTGTGAAACTGATATGCTTTATTTTGTCAAGAGTGGTCACAAGAATGTGTAGATATTGGCGGTTCCCTCGTGAGGAGGGTCAAGCCAAAGAAGAAGAGCATCAATTGCGTCAGCATTCGATTTGCGTTGAACAGGCACAAGGTGAAAGGGTGAAAGTCAAAATTAGTGCTTGTTTGATGTTGTTCGAGACAAGCGCAAAATGTTAGTGAAGAGAGTGCGTTTGTCGAGAGCATCAAAAATCCTGACTTGTTGTCAGGACAGAAGAAGAGAATGAATGACAACGAAGAAGGAGGAGTAGATATGTGTAAAAAGTTTTTAATTCTTGCCTTAGTTCTAGGGCTAACTTCCGCCGCCTATGCAAGCTTGCCGCTTGTGATAGGTAACTGGGAAAACGGTTCCCTCGATGGCTGGGCAAGTAGCAGCGGGACTATCACCCCCGTTGAGCTCGAAGAAACGGAACCGCCATGGCCCACTCTGGGCACGGGGAGCTTGCAGATATACAACCCCGAGGGCTGGCAGCAGGGCGTACAGCTCAATTCGTATGCTGGCTATTATTACACTGAGGGCAACCCCACAAGGGGTGGATTTGAGAGTGCCGTCAGATATGCTACAGACCTTCACATTGACGTAAAAATGGTAGCCAGCGAGTGGGAGAACTACTTCGCCGACGGCGGCTGGGTCAATGCAGTTGATGCCATAGTAATCAACGGTGATTTTGGCTGGACCCAGTTCAACACCCCCGGGTGGTATGTCGATGGTAGTGAGGGGCATAAACCGCCACCTCCGCCGTATTACCATGACTGGGATGGCTTGGCGGATGAGGTGTTCCATTATGACTGGACATTTGATGCTTTAGGCCCGAGTTCGTATGTGCAGGTATACATCATCACGAACTATGGTGGTGGTATCCAAGCTGACGCCGGTAATTTCTACGTTGACGCATTGACATTAACTCCTGAGCCGGCGACGATTGCTTTACTGGGTCTCGGCGGTCTTGCCTTGATTCGCAGAAAGAAATAGTTTAGCCAACAAGACATAAGGCAATTAGTTGATTTTAGACCGGGGCCTGTCGAAAGACAGGCCCCGGTTGTTTTATGTTCTCGATGCTTGATACTCGATATCCGCAGTGCGCGGGCTATCAATAGAAATACTTGAATGTGAAGTCAACGTCCCAGGAGTCAGGCAGGCCTTTTTTCTTTCTCAGGGACATCTTGGTGCACTGGATGCTTGACCAGCGAAGCTGAATCGTTGACAGGAACCTGGCGGCCTTTGTTATCTCGACATCCTTGAGCGAAACGTCGGCGGACTGGCTTTTCTGGCCTTCGGAGGTAATGACCGGTCTGGACGACAGCCGGTAGCCGGCGGCAGGGATGGAGGTAAACTGGGCCGTTTGCTGGACGGCGGTGGCATAATCGAACGCGGCTGATGCGTCTTTTTCCTGAGTGAATTCCAGTCGTTCCGGGTCCGCGCTCAAAAGCTCGTCCATGACCTCTTGTGCCTTGCGGTACTGGTTCTCGTCATTGCTGAATCTCGCACGAGCAGAGGGCAGGTAGAAGCCCCAGATGACGACAGGCCAAAGGGCGGCGATAACGAGAGCAACTATGTAATAGAATACCGGGTTTTTATATATGTCTTTCATTCGCCGACTGTTCCTTTTTGGGCTTCGACGGTAACGGTGAAGCTGTCGCGTCCCCCTTCCGAGCTGAAACTTTGCTGGAGGATATTTAAACCGGCCTGCTTCATCGCGTCGAACACCTTGAGAGTATTTGCATTTCCGCGAGCGGAGGTATCGCCGGATATGGTGATGGCTTTGTCGGTTATGCGAATTTCCCCGATATTAAGTCCTGTAGCTGCCGCGCATTTATTGAAGGCCTGAAGCACGAGTGTAACTTTTCCGGCGACGGCGTCTTCGCCGGTCAGGGAATAGCCCTTTTGTGCCTCTTTGATGCGTCTCAGCGTACTGTCGAGTTTCCTGGTCGCCTCTTTTGATTTATCCGGCATCTTCTCGCCTAACATAACGGCTGAGTAATCTTTGGCGAATTTCTTCCGAAGACCGGCGCGATATTTGTTGAACTGCAGGGCCTGCATAAGGCCGTAGAGACCGACAGCAAACATAAAAATGACAGCGGCGACGGCAAAGAGCTTAAGCGCCTTTTGCAGGCGCATTTTCCTGCCCTGGTAAGGCATAAAATCACTGCGCCAGTTTGCATTCCCGGGCGGGTCGACAACCGCAATCGCCGCACCGTAAGCGATTGCCAATTCCACGGGGTCGTGACAATCGGTGAGCTGCTCGGGAGAAACTTGCACCGACTGGATTATATCGATTTGCTCGGTTTGAACGGAAAGGTTTTTAGCGATATAGTCGCAGTTTACCGAATCGGTGGCATCGAAGACCTCGATGCGATTAACCGCTCCGGCGGTCTGGAGAAAGGCTATCGTCATAGAAAGCTGCTTTACGAGTTGTTCGCTTCTGTTTTGTGCGCTCAGAAGAAAGGTTCTCATCGCCGCAGGCGCCATTGGTAATACGCCCTGCCAGGGCAAAGACAGTGGAGCAAGAAAGTAACCATTTCGCCGGGACAGCACCGCAAACAATGGGCGTGCCTCGGCCGGCAGGCAGACGCCTGTGACGATGAACCTTTCCAGACAGTTAACGTCCGGCTCCACGCTGACGGGGTCGAGATTGCCGGCGGCAAGCGCAGAGAGCAGCTCGCCGAGCAGATGCTTTTGAGCGGTGAAAACACTGAGATTCGAGCCGGACTCGTCGGTAGAATCTGTCCTGAAGGCGATTGCAACATCCGTTGCATCGGCGCCGAGGACCTCTTCGGTATCGAAGCGGATAGTTTGCGTGATTTTTCTGACCTCGGAGAACTCGCTGCGGACGCTGTGCTGCATAAACATCTCACAATCGAGTGCGACCGCCGTTTCAGCGAAGCTGATATTTCTTTCGGCGCATTCGGCTGCGATGCGCTGCGCAAGTAACTGCGGGGCCGACTGCTCAGCCCGGTCAAGCGAGACACTGAAGCATCCGAGCAGGTTTCTGTCGCCGCCGTCAACGGCCAGACAGACAACCGTAGCGTGGTTTCTGGCCAGATATATTCCCAAAACGTTCTTCGGTTGCACTTTAACTATGCTCCTAAATATTATCCGCAAACAACGGCTATTCGCTGGATTTTGTTACCCTCCTTCAGCACAACAATAACAGCCGAAGCCTTTGCCGTCCCGCTGACTGCGGTAACGTGAATTGCAAAAATGTTGCTCGCTGTAGTAATGTAGGGTCGGCTTTTTTCGATTGAGTCTGAAAATCTGAAGAGCCGTTTGTTCAGGTCCTCGACGTCGGTGAAGGGTTTTTCGCGTCTTCTTGTTATGATTTCGTCTGCGATTCTGTCGGCGTCTCCGCCGAAGGTGAAAGCGGTCTCCAGCACGTGTCTTGGCGCGGAGTTGATATTGACCCGGGTTGTGCCCCACAGGCCCATATACTTGAGCGCCGATTCTTTTCTGTCCTCACTTAGGATTGTGGGTCTGGCGAGCATTTCCGTATCGACCAGCGAGCTGTGAAAGAGCTTGGAAAAATCCCTGGCCTGTTTGGTTAATTGTTCGGCCGGCGTGACGGTTATAGTCTTATAGACGGCTCGCCCCGTTACTACGCGGCGTCTGCGCCCGCTAACGACACGGGAACGGGCACGTGGGGTGATTTCTTCCCGTCGCACTATAGGTTTGAAGTCCACCTTAAAATGTTTTATCTCGTCGAGCCGTTTCAACTGCTCCCTGAGAGAATCTATCCGGTCTTTATTATATCCCATCCATTCGCAGAAGGTTTCAAGCCCGGCCTGCGCTTCCCGCTGGACTTTTATATCGTCCAGCATAGCCCAGCCGGCGGGATATTTCGCGTTTTCGTCTTCGATTTCGAATTTCACGGTCGCGGAACCGATCTCGAATTCGACCGGTTCGGTAACAAAAGGCCAGGGAGGTCCATAAGGACCTCGTATCCTGACGAGGTTAAGGGCATTGGGTTCGGCATAGCCGGCTTCATTGAGACCCGGAATATTCAAGTCCTCGTCTAATCCTTTGGGCTCATTTGCCCCGTAGCTAAACCGGTCGCCGAACTGGGACTGATTCCTGGCAAGCTCTTCGGCCCGCTGTTCGAGCAGCTTGCGATAATCCGGCTCACTCATTGCGAAAAGGTCGGAAAAATCCGGCTCATTCGGACGAGAAACAAACACTATATCGTTGAGATCCTGCAGAGTGGCCAGCGCGTATTTCATCGCTGAGTCACGGGCGTAGCAGGCAATGGTGTAATCGATGATGTAGTTATTGCGATGGCGATTTGCGGCGATGCGGCTGGCGAAGCTGTAGCCCAGAGTCGCAAGCACAAGCAGCACCACCAGCGTTATCAGAAGCACAAAGCCGCTGGACTCCCGTGAGCTTCGTTCCGTACCGGACAAAGCCGCGGGCGGGTTATTCTGATGGTCAGGTAAGTTACTGCTCATCGGTTAGTTCCTCTTATTCTTGGATTTGGTCGCCTTGTCGGTGTACTGGGCTCAAACCTGACCGGTTCGTCAACCGGCTGGACAACATCGGACGGCAAATCTACGCCAGACGACAGATTAGCATCGGGTGACAGGTTGGCATCAAAGGGCTGATTGGCATCGAACACCGCAAGGGTAAACGTTGGCTTGCGAGTCCTGTCGACAGCAATGGTGCGAATGATTTTATCCTGCTCGTAAACATCGAGCGTTCCGTTTATCGTCTTAAAGGGTTGGGCGAACGACAGCGTTACCTTAACCGCCGGGGGAATATTCTCACTCGACCATCCGTTAAGAAAAGCGCCGCCCTGGGGGACTTCGATTCTGAAAAAGGTCAGGCCGGTGCAAACAGGCACAAATAGTTCGCGTTGCCAGGATTCTTTCTGTTCATCCAAGAGTTTATCCTCGAGGGCTATTCCGGAGTGGCCGCGGTAGAGAGTGAGCAGGCCGCTGTCGGGGTCGATGTTGCTCTGCCAGACGACTTTTTCGAGCGTCTGGGGCTGTTCCTTGGCATCGTTGATGCGTCTGAGGATTTCCATTTTTGCGACGGGAAGGCCGTCCTGGAACTTGTTAGCAATATCGATTTTAACTTCCTGCCCTGAGCCGGCAATGCGGTCAAGGTCTTCGGCAATTCGCTGCAGGACTTCTCGCGGCAGGCGGTTGTTTTCCAGCTTGTCGATACAAGCGGCCGCTCCCATTTGTGCCCTGTTGTAGAGAGCCAGCACGACCAGCAGCACCATCGAGCCGACGGTCAGAGCGGCGAGCATCTCGATAAGCGTGAAGGCCGGCAGGCCTTTCCTCTGTGTCCTCGATTCTATCGGAACCCCAGCGGAGTGCAGACCAAAATGCATCTTGTTACCGATGTGTTTCATATCAGCGCCAAATTGTGTCTATGAGCCGCGGAGCAGCTCCTCCATTATCCTCCTTGTTTCCGGGTCAATATCCACCGGAAGCATCGTGTCGATATCAGGCGGCGGCCCCGACGAGGGTTTCACTTCTGAGACAGCCGCCAATTCCGGGTACTCGGACAGTACATCTTGTCTTTCCTGTTCGGTCGGGCTGCCGTCCGTTTCGAGGTACAGGTCGAGCCATGGCTTAAGATACACACCATCATCTGTAACGGGCATACCATTCTGGACCCATTCACGTATAGTTTCTTCATCCACGCCGGCGTATTCGGCGGCGAGGTCCTGGGTCTCGATGACGTGCTGGGCAATCTGCTGTTTTTTCAGCTCCTCCCTCTGCAACAGCTTCAGCAACTGCTCTTTTGTCAGGTCGGTGAGCCAATGGTCAAGCTCGACGGTCTGGTTTTCGCCGGCCGAGTCGGAATATTCGGCCGAGCAGACCGCGCGAACCCATATACGTGAGGTAATCGGCTCGTAGAAGCCCTCGACCGTCGTCTCCCAGCGGATGTCCGGAAATTGTTCACTTACGCCGTATTCGGTCATTTCAGTCACGGAGGGGGAACCGAGGAGTTTTTCCATATTTTCGCGTGCTATTTCGAAGGCGCGCATACGCTGGGTGGAATCGGCAGCGGACATCATACAGCAGTCCATCACCACCCAGACACTTGCGCCGATGAAGGCAAGCAAAGCGACTGCGGCCATACTTTCCATAAGCGTGAAACCGTGCCTCGTCACTCGGCCCTCGTCGCTCGACAAAAACAAGCCACCCCTCTTCGCTAAAGCTGCGAGGGGCAGGCGATTCACGAGCCAAGAGTCACGATTCATAAGTTCAGAAGGGCAATTCATCTTTGCTCCTTGGCCAGACGATTTGCGCTTCGCCTTGCTCCAGACGGACGATATTGCTGAGCCGGTCGATGACGATTGACCAGGGCTGCTCGTCGGCGTCAAGCAGCACAATTATACCGCCGAACTGCCAGCCGGAAGGCCCCGCGCGAAACTTGGCCCTGTCTTCGCTGGTAAATTCACCGTCGTCAAACAGGACGTAGGCAATGCGGCAGTTTTCGCCGAAATCCTCCTGCGCGATAATTTCTTCTTCGAGGACCTCAGCAAGGTCGGAGGAAGTGATTTCGCGTAGGAGGTAACTCTGCTGAGGGATATCAATAATGATTTCATACCTTTTGTCGGATTGAGCTGCTCCGGTTGATGCGGCTTCAATGGCGGCAATAAGGCCGCGGACTTTGCCTTTGAAGGAGTTGCCGGTGATTACGCCTTTGAGGTTTGTGGCAGCCAGAGCCACCATCAGCGAGACGATAACGATTACGACCATCGACTCGGCCAGCGTAAAGCCGGACGTGCCGCGGCGCGGGTGTGAACGAAACAATGAGAGATGTCTGAAGGTCATAACATTCAAGAACCACATCATTTGGCGTCCGTGCTGTAAAGGTCGGCATTGTAGCCCTCGCCGCCTTCCTCGCCGTCGGCGCCATAGCTGATGATAACGAAGGGCTTGCCGCTTTCGGGATAGATTTGATATACGAAATCGTGTCCCCAGGCGTCTTCTGGTATATCCGTCGTGTCGAGGTAGCCGCCCTCGGCCCAGCCGGTGACGTCGGTCGGCTCTTCGATTAATTCGAACAGGCCCATATCTTCACTGAGATATCGTCCTGTATCGAGCTTGAACTGAATGACGGCGCTGTGGAGCAGTTTCAAGCTGGCCTTGGTGGTGGTGACCCGGGCCTGGTCGATTCTTCCTACGACATTGATAGCAACGATGCCGGCAAGTATCCCGATAATCACAATTACGGCCATCACCTCGATAAGCGTAAATGCGCGACTGCAGCGGCGTTTTCCTGATTTCCTGATATCCCGATTAGTATTCATAAACTTCTCCATTCTTTTTAAAGTGCCATTTGTGAAATTCTCAAAATCGGCAGCAAAATGGCCAGGGCAATGACGCCGACGATTACTGCGATAATAACGATAATAACCGGCTCGACTGTGGCCGACAAACGTTCTATTACGATGTCGGTGGACTCTTCGAGACCGTCGCTGATGTTTTTTAGCATGTTTTCCAGCTCGCCGCTTTTTTCGCCGACGGTGACCATATGGGCTATCGAGGGGTCGATAACGCCGCTGTCTCGCAGCGGCGTGGCGATGTCGGCGCCTGCCAAAATCCTCTCACGGGACTGCTCTACGGCGTGCTTCATCGGCATGTTCCCCGTGACCTCGGCGACAACTCGGAGTGACTCGGCCATACTCAGGCCGGACCCGAGAAGCGTTGACAGCGTCGATGCGAAACGCGCAACCACCCGCTGCTTTATAAGCGGACCAAACAAAGGCAGCGACAGCAGGAACTTATCCCGCAAAAGCGCCCCGCGATGCGTCCTGAAAAACCTTCGCATCGCCCAGACAAGCCCGACAAGGCCGGCGATAACCAGCAGCACCCACCAGCTCGTCAAAATGTAGCTTACGTTCATCAACTGCTTCGTAATCCAAGGCAGTTCCTGTCTGGCGGCGATGAGCTGGGCGCCGATTTTGGGAATGACGAACGTAGTCAGGATAAGAACCACGCCAATGGCGGCCACCAGCAGGATTATCGGGTAAACCATAGCAGTAATTATCTTCGATTCCACCCTCTGGCGTTTACCCATGAAATCGGCGATTGTCGCGAAGACCGCTCCGAGTGAGCCGGTAACCTCGCCGACACGAACCATACTGACGTAGATTATGTCGAAATAGTCGCTGTAGTCCTTCATGGTGTCGGTCAGCGACTCGCCGGTAACAACACGGTCGCGGATGTCGGTGAGAACATTTTTGAACCTGGCGTCAGGCGCCTGCATTGTGAGCACTGTCAGCGCCTCGGTGAGCTTTATGCCCGACTTGAGCAGCGTTGCCATTTGCCGGGTAAAGTCGATTATATGCTTTTTGCTCGTTCTGGGAAAGATTGAGGCGATAACGGACCTGCCTTCGTCAGCGGCACTAAGCTCGGTTATGGAAGTCGGATGAATGCTGCGGACGCGAAGCTGCTTGCGGGCGTAGTACGGGCTTTCGGCGGTTATAGTGCCTTTGGTCTTTTTGCCGTCGGCGGCCATGGCTATATAAATGTATCTTGGCATAAGCAGTTTCCGTTACATAACGTCGGCCTGGGTTACCCTGAGCACTTCAGGAATAGTTGTGATTCCTTTCAAAACCTTGCGAGCGCCATCCATTCTCAGCGTCTGCAATCCCGCGTCAAGTGCGGTCTTTTTTATAATGCCTGCCGAAGTCCTTTGGTAAATGAGATTCTGAATTTCACTGTTAATAAGCATAAGCTCGTATATCCCTGTTCTGCCCCTATAACCGGTCTGGAAGCATTTGTCACAGCCGGCCCCCACGAGAAATTCTGCTTTCGAGCCGGATTGGTCGCCCAGGCCAAGCTCCCTCAATTCGTGTGGCGAGGGCTTGTATGTTTTTTTGCAGTCCGGGCATACTCTGCGGACCAGCCGTTGTGCCATAATGGCAATCAACGAGGAGCTGACTAAATACGGCTCCACTCCGAGGTCGAGCAACCGGCTGATTGCGCCTGCCGAGTCGTTTGTGTGGAGGGTGCTGAATACGAGGTGACCTGTCAGGGATGACTGTATCGCCGTTCGCGCGGTCTCAGTGTCGCGGACCTCGCCGACCATTATGACGTCCGGGTCCTGCCGCAGGACGTGCCGCAATGCGTTGACGAAGGTAACGCCTTTTTTGCTGGCGACCTGCATCTGGGAGATACCTTCGAGCTGATACTCGATAGGGTCTTCGATGGTTATAACGTTTTTCTCGGCGGAGTTGATGCGGTTGAGGCAGGCGTAAAGCGTGGTGCTTTTGCCGCTGCCCGTGGGGCCGGTCACAAAAATGATGCCGTGAGTGCGGTTAAGCAGGGTATCGAATTTCTTGAGGTCATCTTCCCACAGCCCGAGCTGGTTGAGCGTAAGGATGCCGGAGCTTTTATCCAAAATACGCAGAACACATCGTTCGCCGAAGCTCGTGGGAACGGTGCTGATGCGGAGGTCGATTTCGCGCTGGCCGAGGCGGACGCTGCATCGGCCGTCCTGCGGCATACGCCTCTCGGCAATGTCCATACCGGCCATAACCTTGATACGCGAGACAATCAGCGGCAGAACGTTTCTGTTCAAGCTCAGCGTGTCATACAAAATACCGTCGATTCGGTAACGAATCTGAATCTTTGCTTCGTAAGGGTGAACGTGAATATCGCTGGCCCTTAGCTGAAGCGCACGGAACAGCATATCGTTAACGAGCCGGATTACCGGCGGGCGATTGACAACGTCCAAAAGGTCGTCTGAGCCGGCGACCTCATCTATGAGCTGGTCAAGGTTCTGGCTGTCCAGCTCCTCGGCGACCTCTTCAATAACGGTTGTTCGCTGCTCATAGGCGACGTCGATAGCGGTTGTGATGGCGGCCCGCGTGGCGAAGGCGCTGCGAACGGGCAGCCCCGTCATCTTGGAGACGTTATCAAGCGCGGCGATATCGAGCGGCCTGGACAGGACTACAGTAAGCTCGCCGTCGTCATTATCGGGGCGAAGCCCGACAAGGTAATGGTGCTGGGCATAGGCGGCGGGAACGGCGTGGACGAATTCGGACGGTACCAGCTTTACAGGTATCTCGGTGAAAAACTCACTTCCCATCGCCGCAGCGAAGAGCCGCAGCACCTGCTCCTCCGTAAAAAAAGGGCAGGCCAGCACCGCCTCATCGATGCGCTGGCCGGTTTTGTTCTCCTCCAGGAATTTGGCCAGCTTGTCTGCATCGAGGATTCCGGTCTGCTTCGCTGTTTGTATCAGTAATTCTTTCATTTATGTTTGACGAGTGCAAATTTTACTCTTTCCGGCGGGCCGACAAAACACTCAAACGGCGGTTACTCGGCATCAAGGACGTGCACGGGCTCCACCGGCTTGGGCTTTATGCCCGGCCAGTTCTGGTGTTCTTGAAATTCTTCTTCAGATTTCTCAAACGCGGCACGGTTCTTGTCGGAGATATTCACAAGCTCTGGCAAACCGGCCATCGTTGCTTCCGGTCTGAGGATATTGGCCTTGACGAATATATATAGTTTCGAGTCGTTTACACTGTCAGAGGTACTCCTGAACAGCGCTCCCACAATCGGGATGTCGCCGAGCAAAGGTATCTTTGAGCCGCTCTTACCCTGTTGTAGCTTTATCAGGCCGCCAAGAATAATCGTGCTGCCGTCCGGCACGGTAACCACCGTTGAGATATCGCTGGTCTTCGTATCAGGCGGTTTTTCCCCCCCAAGTGTCTTAGGATCAAAATCAGACCGGGTCAGGGCGATTTCCAGCCGGAGCAGGTTCCCTTCGCTGATGTGCGGCTTAATGTCGAGTGTAATTCCGGCATCGTAGCCCGCGTAATCAACGGAAGTTTGGATAAGATTGTCCTGCGTAGATGTCGATCCGGTCACAACAGAAGATGTCTTCTGCACGTACCTCGTATCCTGCGCCACTATCTTGCCTGCCTCATTGTCGTTGACCAGAATTTTCGGTTTGGCCAAAATCCTGCCATAGCCCTTCTCCTGCATAATAGTAAGCAGTGCCTGAATGTGTTTGTCGGCATAGAAGCCCATTCCAAAGCGTTGGGTGGAATCTTCTGCTCTGATGGAACTTGCTTCCCTGACCACGTTTGAGGGAAAGGGCTCAAGAAGGCCGTTAAATGATGGGTTTTGCATTGACCCGCCCGCCGCCATTTCCGGGAATTTGGAGACGAGGTCCAGGTCATACTGAAAAGTGTCGGTCTTTGTTACTTCCACCAGCGTTACGTCTATCAGCACCTGCGGGCGTCTTCTATCCAGCGACTTGACTAAGCTCGCTATCCATTCCTGGTTTTTTTTGCTCGCAAAGACAATCAGGGAAAAGGTGCTCTCATCCGCAACAATGACAATCTGGTCCTCCTGACGCTGGATAACCTGCTGAATTTTCCCTTCTTTATCGAGAACGGTCTCCTGAATCAGCTTAGTCAGAACATCTGCAAGGTCTTGGGGGTTCTGATTTTCGAGGGGGTAAACGACATAAGGAATGGCCTGCTGTATTGTTTCGCTATCAACGTAGGCGATGATGGTTGCGACCAGGGCATGCTGTTCGGGCGAGGCATTGACCATCAGCGAGTTGGTTGATTCGATGACAACGACCTGCATTTCCTCGGTGGGCAAAGCCGCCTCCGCGCCAGCGATGGTCGGAGTCGGTGAGGGCGGCGCCCCCGGCGGCTGCGCCCTTGCTGCAGCGGCCCTGGCGGTAATCCTGCCCGGGGTGGTCGTCCGGCCGGCTCCGACTATGCCCAGCTCCTCCAGTTTTTTTCTTACTTCGTCGGCTCCAACGTGCTGAATTTCATACACCCGCAGCGAGCGGATGTCCTGCTGGGCGACATCAAGGGCGTCGATGAGGTCCTCAACGACGGCGAGTTCGTCCTCATTGCCTATCATCAGGATACGGTTTGTTCTTTCATCGGCATCGAGATAAATCGTCGGCTTGGCGGGGCTGGTTGTCGGGGCAGGTCGCGGCGTCGGCCGACGAACTGGTGCGCGGCGAGTCGGCTGTGGCGTCGGAGCCCGGGCGGCGGCAATCTCAATCGAGATGTCGCCCAACTGCTCTACAAGCTGCTTGACCTTCGGGGCAAGGGTGGTAGCCATAGTGTATTTTAATTGGCGAAATTTGAACTGCTTGGGTTTCCCGGGTTTATCGATGATTTCGAGCAGTTGCTCCACGCGGCTCATACGATGGGCATAGCCGGTCACAATCAGCGTCCCTATCCCCGGCAGCTCGGTTACCGCTCCGACCTTCATTCCGTCGAGGACGGCCTTGGCCTGTGCGGTGTCCACGTATTCAAGCTGGAAAATCCGAGTCACCACTACATCCCCGGCGCGAACCTGCCCTCTATCGGCCTCTATCAATACAGGGTCCGCATCCAAAGCTTCCGCCAGAGGGACTATAGTGACAAGATTGCCTTTGCGCGTCATTGCAAGGCCCGTGAATTTGAGGACTGATTCGACCAGAGGGTAAAGCTCCCTGACCTTGACGGGCCCCTGGACCTTCAGATAAACCTCTTTGCCCTGAAGCTTCTTGGGGTCATAAACATAGTTTAGGTTCAGGTATTTGCCTACAAGGTCGAGTAACGGGATGATTTCGAGCTTCTCCGGCAGCGCCAATTCGAGTGTTTCCTCGGCATTCAGGACCACTTCCGGCTCGTAGGGATTAGTCGGTTCGGATTCGTTCGTTTCGGCTACGGCTGACTCATCAGGAGCAGTTGCCGGTGCAGTTTCAATCTGGACAGACGCCTGGACCTTCGAGGGCTCCTTCTCCTCTGTCTCCATCAGGGGCTGGGCCGCGATATCATCCGGAGTTTCGCCCATTCCGGGCCGGTTAACTTCCGGCTCTGCCTGGTCTGTTGGTCTCACTTGTTCTGCCAGATTCTTCTCCGCTTCGGCAATGGAGTTAATCAGTTCGCTGAACAGCTTATCGGCTTCGGACGGCTGCTGGTTAGAGCGGCCGGGAACAGAAGTCCGAAGAAGAATATCTTCCTTCTCTGAAGTACTTGTTTCGTTACTCGCCTGCCCCTGCGCTTCAGGAGGTACTGAACCGGCTTGTTTTATCCTCTTGGCCCCGGCTTCGCCTTCGGCTACGCCGTGGCGAGCAATGGCAACAAGCTTATCCATCACCGAGGCGGGCGCGACGGCAAAAAGCATACCGTTGTGGATATCTATAATCACCTTATACCCAGTGCCTCCGGGCGGATTTAAGAAAGTTCCTACGGACACCGGCGAGCCGGCTTTGCTGATTTCGGCCTCTATTTCCTGCGTGGGGAGCATCTGGGCCGCCTCGGAAGCGGGCAACAGTGCCTTCACGGCATACTTTTCGCTTGAATCAACGAGCGCCAGCAGGGCCGCTGCCTTGACAAGAACCTCCGGCTGAGCAGTGACCAGCAAAGTGTTGGTATCGTTGAGCAGAGATACGGTTTTGATATTCGCATCAGCGAGGAACTGTTTACCATCCTGGGCCGAGATAAACCTAAGCAGAAAGACCCTATATCTATCGAGTTGGGGATTGGCAGGGAGTTCAGCGGCCAACACGTGGCAGCAGCCAAGCAATATGGTAAATGCAGATAAGGTGATCCGGTTAAATCTCATCATATTTTAGGGTATCTAAGTTTAAGCTTTACCCACCCAACCTGTAGCGGCTTACCCACCCAACACATGGCGGGTTAAGGTTTTGCTGTATCCGTAGAATATCCACATTTAAATAAGACAAAGAAACGGCCGAAAAGTTCCACTGTGTGATGCCGTTTTTGCCGTCTAATTGGGGTTTTGGGTGTTTATAAAACTTTTGGAATTAGTCCTATAAAACCGTGATTTTTATCAGAACAGAGCCATAAAAAGACTCCTGACCCCTTTTTCCCTGGCTATTGATTGGCATCAGAGGGCGTATCGACATCAGGCGGGTCCGGGGATTCCGACTGTTTAATCTTTTCCAATTGCTCGACCTGCTCGAACAATTGTTCAGTCAGCTTCTCCATTTCTTCTTCGGTGACCTTGGACGGGTCCATTTCAGCTATGAGCTGGTCTATCCTGGCCTGCTGTTCGCTTATGGGTGGCTCCGCACCATCAGTGCCTGATTTGTCGCTAATCTCGCTTTCCGCCTGGAGGACGGCTTGTGGCTGGGC
>CAYNVP010000026.1:0-20736 GCA_964400665.1 uncultured Pirellulales bacterium
GGTCCGGGTTCAGAAAGGCCAGTATCCTCATCTTTCGCGCAGGCGATGGGAGTATCGCCGCTACAAAACCAATCGCCGCAACCGGCAATGGCGTTATTAGATGCCGCCAGTTCGCACCGCCTGCCAGCAGGACAAGAAAACTCAACAATGCTATCAGCGCCGCCGAGCCGAAGTCCTCAATAATTACCAGCCCGACAACCAGTCCGATTACCAAACATACCGGCAAAAAACCACGCCAAAATGACCTCAGGTGCCGGCCATATTTGGCGCAGAAACCTGCTAACGAAAAAACGATAATCCACTTGGCAAGCTCAGACGGCTGAAAGCTGATTGTCGCCGGCCCCAGGGGTATCCGCAGCCATCGCCTGGCCCGGTTTATCTCTGTGCCCACCTGCGGCAAAAGCACCGCAACCAGCAAAATCACGCTGATAATAAACATGTAGGTTATCGGCGAACGAAGCATTCCCTTCTCGAAACTGAACCGTCGATAGTCAATCCGCGATACGCCTAACATCACCGCGACCGCCAGCGGGAAAAACAGCACCTTCCGCAGGTTGGCCGACTCATAGAATTTCAGCAGGTTGATATCCCTCCCAACGTCCAATCCCGCGGAAAACACAAAGATTGTGCCTATTGCCATCAGCGTAACAACAACCAGGCCGATTCGCTCGCCGAGTGCCCCACCGTCATCCATCTCTATTATTTTTGCAGTTTCATTCATCTTCTGCTCATCCGTCGAAAAAACCGTGATTACCTGCTTTTATCTTCGGCCTGTAAACCCCAATCTCCACAAAAATTCTTCTTCATCCTTAAGAAACAACCCTGTAAAATGGATTATGGAGTAGGCCGGGGGCATAAGTAAGAGCTCCTTGATTTGTTGTGAGTGTTTGAAAGGAGGCATATATGTTGTGGAATGGCAACCGAACGATAGAAGCAGTAGTTAAGTTTGTAAGCGTGGTTTTAACAGTGATGGTGGTTTATGCGGGCGGTTGCGGTGGAATTAAATGCTGTGCGAAGAAATGTAAGGAGCCAGGAAAAATGAGCGTGAAGGTGGAGCAATTCGGCAAGACGGCGGACGGGCAACAGGTGGAAATCGTAACGCTGACAAACAACAAGGGGCTGACGGCGAGGATTACAAACTACGGCGGGATTATAGTTTCGTTTGATGCACCCGACAGAAACGGAAAGTTAGGAGATATTGTGCTGGGTTTCGACAAGTTAGACGGGTATCTCAAGGGAAATCCGTATTTCGGCGCGATAATCGGACGATACGGCAACCGGATAGGCAGCGCGAAGTTTACACTGGACGGTAAGGAATACAAGCTGGCGGCGAACAACGGGGCGAATAATCTGCACGGCGGGATAAAGGGATTCGACAAGGTCGTCTGGAAGATTGAGAAGGCCGAAGCAAAAGACGACAAGGCCCAACTGAAGCTGAGCTATACAAGCAGGGACGGCGAGGAAGGTTTTCCGGGGAATCTTAAGTGCGTGGTGACATACGCGGTCACGGCGGACAACAAGCTGGAGATGAAATATGAGGCGACGACGGACAAGCCCACGGTTGTGAACCTGACGAATCACTCATATTGGAACCTTGCGGGACAGGGCAGCGGAGACGTGCTGGGGCATGAGCTGATGATAAACGCGGACAAAGTTACGGCGGTAGATAAGGGGCTGATACCGACGGGCGAATTGAAGGATGTTAAGGGAACGCCGCTGGATTTTACGAAGCCGATGACGATTGGGTCGCGGATAAGCGAGGTTGATATAGGCGGCTACGACCATAACTATGTTCTGAAAGGCAAAAGCGGACAAATGAAGCCGGCTGCGAAGGTATATGAGCCGACAAGCGGGCGAATGATGGAGATAGAGACGACCGAGCCGGGTATTCAGTTTTATAGCAGCATCTGGCTGGATGGGACGCTGAAGGGCAAGCAAGGCATGGTCTATAACAAGTACGGGGCGTTATGTCTGGAGACGCAGCATTATCCGGATTCGCCGAACAGGGCGAATTTCCCATCGGTGGTTTTAAGACCCGGAGAGAAATACGAGACGACAACGGTGCATACGTTCTCAACGAAGTAAACAAAAGTCAAACAGTCAGGCGAGGTAGAGATTGTCGCCGGTTTTAATGGGTGGGATGCGGTTTCGTTTTTCAGCGACGTCATTTTTAGTCAATGCGAAAGACGGGGCTATTTCGAGAGTGCAGTCGGGAGAGCCGTCGGGTTTTCGGGGGACGAGGACGCCGGCCGATTCGAGCCAGCCAGCGGCGCGGGCAATCATCATTTGCTTTGTTGTAACGACACTGTCGGCGCCGGTGGAGTTTTTTGTGGGCGCGAATTCCTCGCTGCGGCGTGTTTGGAGGATAATCGAGTTCGAGGCCAGAGGCAGGGCGTCGAAAACGAAGCTTTCGAGTTTTATACCGTTCGGTTCGGTCGGTTCGATAAGTTTGCCGTCGGCGCTGATGTAAGGGATTTTCTTTTCTGCCCTGTGAAGGGGTAGTGCAAGGCCTTGTTTGTTGAGCCGCTCGACGAAGCTTGTGCTGATGATGTGGATGGCGATACTGCCGAGGAAAGCCGGCGAGCCGTCGGGATTTTTTAGATTAGTGATTTCTTCGGGCTGGGTGTTGAACTCTGTGTATTCGATTACGGTGATTTTACCGTCGACGAGGCAGAAGTTGCCGACGTTTTCGAGTGGGCCGGTTTTGATGAGGGCCTTGGAGGACATTTCTGAGTCGTCGAGCGCGTGAAGTCCGATGAAGAGGGGGTCGAAGATATTTATGAGGGGATTATCGACCTGCCAGTAGCTGATAAATTCGACGCCGCGTTTTTTCATATTATCGAGTGCACCCGAGTTGTGGATGGCCTTTAGGCAGCCACCGTGGCCGTCGGGTGAGGCGGCGATTGTGTCGAAATCAGCGAGTAGAATTTTACCTGTGAGGTCGAAATTTGGGAGTGTGCCCTGCTCGAATATGAAGACGTTGTTTTTATCGAGGCCGTAGTAGTCATTGTTGCGGATGATTTGCAATGTCCGGTCGTGGTTGAGTGGGCTGGTCATAATGTACCAGGGACAGGAAGTATAGTATTTTTTGGAGACGGCCGCGATAGTTTCTGCGAAGATTTGAAAGAGAGTTTTATTTTTGACGGGACTGATGGGGAAATTTCCTTTGGGGTCGTCGAAGCCGAGTCGGGTCCCCTGTCCTCCGGCGACGACAAAAGCGGCGACTTTTCCTTCCGAGATGAGCTTTGCGCCGAGTTGTCGTGCCTCGTCATATTTTCGGTGCTGGGAGTCGTCAAGGGTCTGGAGCGGATAGGAGGGTGCTGGAGCGATGTCGGCGGGCAAGCCGGTATGTGTGGTGTTTAGGACGAAATCGCGGCGCCAGCGGTCTATCTGAGTAAAGTCGAGCTGCTCAAGCTGTGCGAGGAGTTTTTCCTGCCGGGCGGAGTCGAGGCGGTCCCAGAAGGCGAGGAGGTGGGACTGACCGTATTTTTTTAGGACTTTTTTCAGTATTGATTGGTCTGCCATGGCCCTTTTTCAGCGTCAAATAGGCCGTTTATACGGCGTGGGGCGGGAATTTTCAAGAGATTTGGTGTTTTTTGCCGAAAAAAGGTTGACAGAAAGGGTGTTTGATAGTAAATTGAGGGTAGAGCAGGTAGGCTAAAAGCAAGATTATAAGTTGGCCGTAATTATAAATTGAATCCTACCCAAATATCATATCAGAACTTACCTGCCAGAAGTGGTTTAGCTTTCCTTGACTCAGATACATGGCTGTTCAGAGTTGAGAAAAGGTAACCAACAAGTCCTATAAAATTTGATTTAAAGGCATATTTAGCCGGCCGGCTCCGAGCGAAAATGTTGGAAAAAGGGATTCGCAACGGATTACGGTTAGAATTATGTAAGTGCAAACAGGTTTGGATTTATTGTTCTGAGGCCATACCCGAAACGTGCTCAGGACGGCCGGATTAGCGAATCTCGAAAAAAAGAAAAGGAGAATAAAGATGAGAAAGAAGAAAGGTTTTACGCTGGTTGAGCTTCTGGTCGTGATAGCGATCATAGCTCTGCTGATGGGCATCCTGCTGCCCGCGCTGGCGAAGGTCAGGATGATTGCCTACCGGATGATATGCGGGTCGAACCTGTCGGGCATCGGCAAGGCGATTCTGCTGTACTCAGGCGACTATGAGGATGAGTACCCGCTGCCCGGTCTGAACAAGTCGGTGAAGCTGATGCCTAACGGCGCTCTCCTGAATTGGCAGGCTTCTACGCAGGCGAATGCTTTTGGTCCGCTTCCCGATAACTATGCGACCATCGGTTCACTGTTCTATATGCTTGTTAAGTATGAGGACGTATCGCCGAAGCAGTTCAACTGCAAGGGTGACGCCGGAGCCGAAATATTCAAGCTTTCGGATTATTCCGGCACATCTATTCAGGACTTCACCAAGGCGTGGGATTTCGGCAATAAACCGGGAAGATATTGCAGCTATTCGTACCATATACCTTTCACGGGGGATACTCCTGGGACAGCGACGGCTAGACGGATAGGTTCCAACAGCAAGCCGACCTGTCCGCTTGCAGCGGACAGAA
This sequence comes from uncultured Pirellulales bacterium, assembly GCA_964400665.1. GTDB lineage: Bacteria > Planctomycetota > Phycisphaerae > Sedimentisphaerales > Anaerobacaceae > Fen-1362. The sequence continues at coordinate 4,582 of CAYNVP010000026.1, forward strand.
ATCCCTCGCTGGACAAGAATGCGGCTTATCTGACAGTTGGTACCACCCCGGCGGTCGGGACGGCGACATATTACACTTCACCGCAGAATGAAATAGCTCCCTGTGCCCGCTGGACTGGTTCAGTTACCAAATACACCGACCCGGACCTTGTTTATAACTCAGCTACCCATCAGCGTGAGGGACAGAACGTGTTGTACAATGACGGGCACGTAAAGTTTGAGACAACGGCCAATGTGGGTGTTGACAATGATAACATCTGGCAGAGATGGTTTGTAGGGGTGCCAGCGTCGGTTTGGACGAAGCCGGTAGCACAAACCAGGGAGGCGTGCGGGTTCTTCACGCCGCATCCAACGGGTACAGCATCGTACAGCGGCGCTGATAGTCAGATAGCTATCGCGACGGAAGACGACGCCTTTTTGTTTAATGAATGGCAGGGCTCCGGGCCGGCGTCGGATGTTCGGCTGAAGGTCAATGTCCAGCCGCTTGAAAACGTCCTCGACAAGATGGGCAGGATTTGCGGCGTGACGTTCGACTGGAACGAAAACGGCAAGGCTGTAGTGGGTAAGGCCGCGACCGGCAAACGGGAAATCGGCGTAATTGCGCAGGACGTCGAGAGCGTGTTCCCGGAGCTGGTCGTTACAGGCAGCGACGGATACAAGAGAGTGGATTACGCGAAAATGACGGCTGTGCTAATCGAGGCGGTAAAAGAGCTTAAAGCAGAGAATGATGCACTGAAGACCAGAATTGAGGCGCTCGAATCGGCAGGCACAAAGTAATCTGTTGTGATTGTTAGATTGACAGGCGGCCCCGTGCGGAAATGCACGGGGCCGCTTTTATTTTGGACGGCAGGAAAAGTTGGTTTTATTTTTGGAGGTTTGTATTCGAGAGTATTTTGTGTTAGATTAGGAATGCAAATCCTCTGATGAATCGGAGGTCTAAACATAATAATGAGAAGTGGAGTAAAGAATTGGCTGAGACGCTTGTTTACAAGATATTAGGTGCGCACCTTAAAGAAGGTCGGCTTGCCTCGGATGAGCAAATCGGCATAAGGATAGACCAGACGCTGACGCAGGACGCGACGGGGACGACGGCGTTTCTGTTGTTTGAGTCGATAGGCGTCGGCCCTTCGACAAAGCTCAGGGCAGGCAGGGTGAAGACCGATTTGTCAGTGAGCTACATCGACCACAATATGGCGCAGTTCGGGCCTGAGAATCACAACGACCATTTGTATCTTCAGACGATGGCCGCCAAAAGCGGGGTGTATTATTCCCGTGCCGGTAACGGCATTTGTCATCAGGTCCATCTGGAAAGGTTTGCAAAGCCGGGCGTTACTCTGTTGGGCAGCGATTCTCACACGCCTACGGCGGGAGGGATGGGAACTCTGGCAATGGGCGCGGGCGGACTCGACGTGGCGGTAGCGATGGCGGGCGGGCCTTTTTATATAATCTGTCCGAAGGTTGTCGGCGTCAAGCTGACGGGAAAGCTGCCGGACTGGGTAGCGGCGAAGGACGTAATTTTGAAGCTGCTGGGGATATTGACGACAAAAGGCAACGTCGGCTGGGCGGTGGAGTATTTCGGGCCTGCTGTTAAGACATTGACAGTTCCGCAGCGGGCGACGATTACGAATATGGGTGCGGAATTGGGCGTGACGACAAGTATATTCCCCAGCGACGAGCAGACGCGAAAGTTCCTTCACGCGGAGAAACGGGAGGGGGATTATCGAGCGATGAGTGCGGATGCGGGTGCGATATATGACCGACTGATTGAGATAAATCTTTCGGAACTTGAGCCGATGGCAGCGTGTCCGTCAACGCCGGACAACGTTAAAACGATCGCGGATATTGCAGGGATGGAGGTCGGCCAAATAGCAATAGGCAGCTGCACCAATTCGAGCTTCAGCGATTTGATGATGGCGGCGAAAGTTTTGAAGGGCAGGCTAATTCAATCGAGGGTGGAGTTTGCGGTGGCGCCGGGCAGCAGAGAGGTTTTGAATATGCTTGCGGCCAACGGTGCGTTGGCTGACATTATTTCTGCGGGAGCGCGAGTCTTGGAAAGCGCATGTGGGCCTTGTATAGGTCTTGGTTTTTCGCCCGCGGAAGGGGTAGCGAGCTTACGGACGTTTAACCGCAATTTCAGCGGGCGCAGCGGGACGAAAGACGACCAGGTGTATCTTGTGAGCCCTGAGACGGCTGTGGCGTCGGCCCTGACGGGACATATTACAGACCCGCGTCGATTGCCGGAGATGTTCGGTATAGAGTATCCGCGGATAGGACTGCCGGATGAGTTTGTCGTCAACGACAATATGATAGAAGCGCCATTGAACGAGAAAGAGTCGGCCAGGGCGGAGGTTTTGCGCGGCTCGACGATAGTTGTGCCGGAAAGCCCGAGTCAATTGCCGGATGACTTGAGGGGCGAGGTGCTGATAAAGTGCGGGGATAAGATTACGACGGACCACATAATACCTGCCGGAGCATTTTTGAAGTATCGCAGCAACGTGCCTGAATATTCGAGCTTTGTGTTCAACAGCTTCAATAAGCAAGGGAAAGAGACTTTTGCCGAACGTGCGATGAAGGTGAAGGGCAAAAACGTAGCCGGCATAATCGTCGCCGGTCAAAGTTACGGGCAGGGGTCGTCGAGAGAGCACGCGGCGATGTGCCCGGTGTATCTGGGTGTAAGGGCAGTGATTGCCAAAACAATAGAGCGGATTCACAAGGCGAACCTGATTAATTTCTGCGTGGTGCCGATAGAGCTCGCGACGGCGAGTGACTACGACAAAATCAGCGAGGCCGACAAGCTGAAAATTGACGGACTTCGAGAGGCGATAAAGGACAAGAATGAGGTAAAAGTAGTTGAAGAAAACGGCAGATATGAATTTATCGGAAAATTAAACCTGTCGGGCAGGGACAGGGAGATTCTGCTTTCGGGCGGGTTGCTGAAATATACGCTTGGTAAGGCCGATGATAAAGATAGTAAGCGTGTTCGGGACCGGCAGGGCAAAGGCCGGCGATAAGAGCTACGTATTGGCTGAGCAGCTGGGCAGGGCTTTGGCCGAGGCGGGTTTTGCGATAGCCAACGGGGGCTATGGTGGGACGATGGAGGCCTCGGCGAAGGGGGCCAGCGAAGCGGGCGGTGAGGTTATCGGGGTGACGTGCTCGGCGTTCGGGCGTGTTTCGGCGAATAAATACCTCAGTCGTGAGATTGTGACGGTGTCGCTAAATGACCGGCTGGAGACGCTGATAAAGCTCGGAAGTGCTTATGTGGTTTTAGCCGGCGGGACTGGGACGCTGCTGGAGCTTGCTTTTGTGTGGGAGCTGAGAAACAAGGGCTTTTTAAGCGAGGATAAGCCGATTATACTGTTAGGCGAATACTGGGGCCGGCTGGTGGAGCTGGTGGTGAGTGACGATGCGGACAGTCGGCGGCATTTGATGTTTGCGGATGGGCCGAAAAGGGTTGTTGAACTGTTGAAAGGCCGCAGTTGACTTTGCGCGGGAGAAACACTGATGATAAGATTCGTATTAGTCGTGACGGCGATGATTGGTTTTTCCGTGTCGGGAGTGTTTGCACAGGATGCGGGCAGGGGACAATTGCTGCAGGACGATTACGTTATTTCTGGGGTGGACGGCCGGCTCGTTGATGGCGAGGATGGGAAGTGGCTGTTCGAATTCGAATACGGTATAAGCGATGGTTTAGCGGAACTGAGAGCGGGGCAGTCGCTTGAGCTGCTTAGCTCGGCGACGCTTGAAAAGATGACTGAAGACGCCGGGACGCGTCTCGAGGCGAGCTATCGGCTGTGGGGCAAGGTGACGAAATTCGAGGGCAGCAATTATATTTTCCCGGTGTATTTTCTGGGTCTTCGCAAGGTTGACAGGCCGGCGGTTCAGCCGGAGAAAGCCGGCAGTGCAAAAAAGGCGACATCGATAAATGCACCGAACGATGTATTGAGTATTCCCGATGAGATAATAGCCCAGCTTCAGACGTCGGAGGTTTTGCCTGCGCAAGAGGCGCCCGCGGGCTTGCAGTTGAAGCAGGACAGGATTTTTGCCAACAGGGTCGGGCTTGTGGTTGAGAAGAATGGGCAGTATGTATTCGAGACGGACGGACTGGGGCAGGGGGTAGAGAAGTTCGGAATAGAATTGTTACCCGACAAGGCGCTGGAAGAGGCAATCATACAGTCGCGAGGCGAGTTGAATCCGGTGAGGTTCAGCGTGACGGGGATTTTGACAAGATACAAAGGCCAACAATACCTGCTTTTGCAGAAGGCGACGCGGGCTTACAGCTACGGCAACTTCGGAAGATAAATTCAGCCACAGAGATTATTAGCCACAGAGCACACAGAGAGCACAGAGAATAATGGCAAGAGAACTTGATAAAATTTTGATTAAATACGACCAGCCGGATTTTAGAGGCATATTAAGACAGCTTCATTGGGAATTATTAAGAGAAGCAAGGTTTGGTGGTTTTGATAAAAAAAGTGAACAGAATCGTAAAAAGGTATTTGAAATTATTCGGAACGTTAGTAAACGGGGCGATAAAGAAGTTGCAAAATATACCCTCAAATTTGACAAGGTGCCGCTTCAGCCGGCGAAATTCAAAATATCGGATAGAGAGTTGAAGAATGCACACAAAGCAATCGACAAGAACCTGCTGAAGTCGATTCATCAGGCGATTAAGAATGTTCGTAAATACCAAAAAGAAATTTTTATAGGAAACGATAAAAAATGTTCCGGCAGTACTGGAATAAAGTATACACCGATAAAACGAGTGGGGATATGTGTTCCCGGCGCTTCTGCACCTCTGCCATCGACCGTGATAATGTGCGCGGTTCCTGCACAGGTTGCGGGCGTAAAAGAAATAGTTGTGGTTTCGCCGCCGAGATATAACAAATCTATTCATCCGGTAACTTTAGCTGTTTGTTGTGAGCTGAAGATTACCGAGGTTTACCGTATCGGCGGTGCGCAGGCAGTAGCGCTTTTAGCAGGTGCGAAAAATACCAGGATACAAAAGGTCGACAAAATTGTCGGGCCAGGTAATCAGTGGGTGCAAACTGCTAAGTTGATGCAGTTTGGCTACGTTGATATTGATTCGATAGCCGGCCCAAGCGAAGTATTGATAATTGCCAATAAAAAAGCCAATCCTGTCTGGGTGGCAGCCGATATGCTCAGCCAGACGGAGCACGCACCGGGAAGTTCAGTTTTATTCACGGATTCGAAACTGCTTGGACAACAAGTTCTGAAAGAACTTAAAAAACAGGTAGCCCAATTAGGCCGAGCGGAAAAAACCGAAAGATGCCTTTTAGAATTTAGTAAAATTGTCGTTTTCAGCAATATGAACGAAATCATCACAGAAGCAAATGATTTTGCCGCGGAACACCTGCAAATACACTGTGGAAAAGAAAGCAAAAAAATTGCCGAAAGGATTAACAATGCAGGCGCGATATTCATCGGGGATTATTCGCCTGTGGCGGTGGGCGATTACTGGGCGGGGCCGAGTCATACGCTGCCGACGGGGACAAGTGCGAGGTTTTTCAGTGCTCTAACCAGCAACGATTTTGTGAAATCGATAAGTATAATTGAATACGACAAGAAGAAACTGGCTGAGAGCGCGGAGGATATAATTCGGCTGGCCGAAGCAGAGGGGCTGGATGCACACGCGAAAAGCGTCAGGATTAGGCAGGAGCGTTAAAGTTTCACTTCCCAGTTTAGCCGGTCTTCATATCTGCGGAAAAACCGGCCGAGTATATACGCGGCGATGAATATCAGGTAAACGTCAATACCCCAGGCGAGCAAAGACAGACCGCTGGCCTCCAATTGGCCGACGAAGTTCATCAGCAGGCCTATGGCGCAAAACAGCAGAGCAAGGGCACAATACGACAGGAATGTGCCGGCAACGGAAGCGATTATCAGCAGGGGATTGAGGGCGGTGATTGAATCGAACAGAGCCGCAGCCAGCAGGGACATCGGTAGGAAGAAAACGCCCAGACCATAGAGTATCCAATACCACGGGTCAGTTCGCCAGGCGAGCAGTTTACCTTCCGGCCGGCTCTGGATATACGGCCAAATATAGACGCAAAACACGTATATAATCAACGGGCCAAAGCAGACAAGGGTGCAGCCAAAAATCAGAAGAACACGACACAACAAGTCAAAGAAGCCGGGGGCATTTTCGAAAGACACGTCCGGGGCAAAACGTTCGTCTTTTGCAGCGGCTATTATGCAGCTGGAGAGGTAATAAAAGAAGTAACCAACCAGCGCGATATATAAGCCGATTACCAACAACTGGCCATAGCAGCATGCACCGGCAAATACTCGTCCAGCCAGCCCGAGTAGAAAAGGTCCGAACCAGAAGAGTATAAAATGAAGAACCCCGGCCAAACTGAAGGGGAAGGTGAAAACATTCAGGAGAGTGGCGGGTTTTTGTTCGGGTGGCTGCGCGAATTTGTCGATATCCGCAGCGACATCGGCCGACGGCTCAGGGCCCGTGCGAGACCACTGCTGAGGCGGTGTGTGAATCGGACGGGCCGGCTCAGGGGGCAGGTCAGCATCGCGTTTTAGGCGGATCAGTTCATCTTCCTGCGACGGATGCGGCGGAGTTGATTGCGGAATGATGACGACGTTTTTGCACTTTGGGCATTTTGCTTTTTTGCCGGCGTAAATACGTGGCACGCGAATCTTCTGACCGCAGAAGGTGCAATCGAACCGTATTACCGATTCGGACGGCTTTTGGTTCGGCGGGTTTTGCTCCATTTGCCGACCTTTCGTGTGGCCAAACCGGAATTTACAATTTCGTTTTTATAATCTCAGCAGCTTTGGCAAGTGCGTCGTCGAGTTTTTCGGGTTTTTTGCCGCCCGCCTGAGCCATATTGGGTCTTCCGCCGCCGCCGCCGTCGATGAGGGGAGCGATTTGTTTGAGCAGGTCCGCTGCGTCGATTTTGGCCGTGAGGTCGTCGGTTACACCTGCCAGCAGGGTTGCCTTTTCACCTTCGGCGAAGCCGAGGACGATTACCGCTGATTTGGCTTTCTTCTTGAGCATATCGATTGTGGCTCTGGCCTGCTCGACTGTCGTGGGCGAAAGCTTGCCGATGATTATCGAAACATCGCCAATTTTTTCGCACCTGCCTAAAAGCTGTTTTGCCTCAGCGAGAGAATCGGATGCGCCCTGACGTGCGGGGGATTTTAGCTCTTTGGCCAGTTTCCTGTTCTCAGCCAGCAGTTTAGTTACCCTTTCGACGATACCATCCGGGGAAACCTTCAGTAAGCTCGCAAGCTCATCGACAATGCCGCTTCTTTGTTCGAGATATTTTTCGAGGCCCAGGCCGGTCAGCGCGGTGATTCGGCGGACACCTGCGGAGATACTTTCCTCTTTTGTGATTTTGAATCCGCCAATGATGCCGGTCCTGTCAACGTGAGTGCCGCCGCAGAATTCCTTGCTGAAGGCCTCCTGCAAACCGTCCTGCTCTTCTGCACCAACGGCGACGACTCGGACTTCCTGTCCATATTTTTCGCCGAATAGTGCCATTGCACCTAACTTGTCGGCTTGGTCCCGCGGTAGGTTAGCGCTTGCGACGGGCAGGTCGGCTGCGATTTTGTCCCTGACGAGTGATTCGGCCTTGCTTATCTGTTCCGGGGTCATTGCTTTGGGATAAGTGAAGTCAAAACGCAGATAGTCGGGGCAGACTAAACTGCCCTGCTGGGCAACGGATTTGCCCAACATCTGTTGAAGCGCCCACTGGAGCAGGTGAGTGGCGGTGTGATTTTTCTTTGTGGCGTCTCTATCGGGGCTGACGACGGCGGTGACTTTGTCGCCGACGGAGAGAGTCCCTTCGATAATGCGGCCGCGGTGAACAACGCAGTCGGCAACTTTAGCGGTTGCATCGACGGCGAATTTCCCCTTGTCTGATTCTATTGTTCCGCAGTCGCCGACTTGGCCTCCCATTTCGGCGTAGAAGCAGGTCTTGTCGAGAACGACGCCGATTTCCGCGCCGGCTTGAAATTCAACGTCGGTTTTGAAGGCGCCTTCGTCGATAAAGCCGACGATAGTCGCGGGCACGCGGTCGGTTTTGTATTTGTGCAAATCCTCGGTTACGGGAAGTTCCGTGTCAGTAAATGTAAACGTCAATTGTGCGGTTTTTTGGGCGGCCCTTGCGCGAGTTCGCTGTTGTTCCATAAGGTCATCGAAGCCGGCGGTATCAACGTTGAGTCCTCGTTCCTGCGCCATAAGCTGGGTGAGGTCGATGGGGAAGCCGTAAGTGTCGTAGAGCTGAAAGGCGTCTGTGCCTCTGATGGTCTTGTTTTTGGATTTTAGCGCTTTATCGGCAGCGGTGGTGAATATCTCAAGTCCCCTGTCTAAAGTCCTGCCGAAGCTTGCCTCTTCAGATTCGATTACAGTGGAGACAAAATCGGCCCTTGCTTTTATTTCAGGAAATGCCTCGCCGAGACAATTCCCCACGGCTGGGACAAGCTTATAAAGGAACGGCTCGTGCAGGCCAAGCTCTCTGCCGAATCGCGAGCCGCGACGGAGGATTCTGCGAATAACGTAGCCGCGGCCCTCGTTGGAGGGGGTGGCGCCGTCGGTTATTGCCAAGACGAGTGCGCGGATGTGGTCGGCGATGACGCGAAAGGCATTGTCGGTTTTGCTGTTCAGTTGCGATGTGAATTTTTGGCCGGTCATAGAGCTTATTTTTTCCGTAATCGGCGAGAACAGGTCGGTATCATAGTTGCTCGATTTACCCTGCAGGACTGCGGCGATTCTTTCGAGACCTGCGCCTGTATCGACGTATTTTGCGCCCAGCGGGCTGAGTTTGCCGCCTTCGGCGCGGTTAAATTGTATGAAGACGAGATTCCAGAGTTCGATGAATCTTGCGCAGCCGGCGTTTACGGCGCATTTGTGGCCGGGGACGTTCTTTTTGTCGCAAGCGTTGGGGCCGAGGTCGATATGGATTTCGCTGCAGGGGCCGCAGGGGCCGGTTTCGCCCATTTCCCAGAAGTTGTCCTTTTTGCCGGATTTTAGGACTCGGTCGGCGGGAAGCGGCGTCACTTTGGTCCAGAGTTTTGCTGCTTCGCTGTCTTCCGGCAGGTTGTCGGCAGCGTCGCCGGCAAAAACGGTGGCATATAATTTTTTAGGGTCAATTTGCCAGACGTCGGTGAGTAGCTGCCAGGCCCATTCGATTGCCTCATGTTTGAAGTAATCGTCGAAGGACCAGTTGCCCAACATTTCGAAGAAGGTGTGGTGATAGTTGTCGCGGCCGACTTCTTCGAGGTCGTTGTGCTTGCCGCTGACACGGAGGCATTTCTGGCTGTTGGCCGCACGACGACACTGGGGGGCGGCGATGCCGAGAAATATGTCCTTGAACTGGTTCATCCCTGCATTAGCGAAGAGCAGCGTCTGGTCGCCGATGGGGACGATTGGCGAGCTGGGGATAAACTCGTGGTCTTTACCTTTGAAGAAGTCTATAAAGCCGGCTCTTATCTGTTTTGCGCTCAGGGTCATAACGTGGGTTTATGAAGTTAGGTTGTCGAATCTTCTTTCCTGATGATGATGCCTTTTTCTATGTTATCTGAAATTTTTTCCACCGCCCGTACAAGTCTGTAAAACATAACAATAAGGAAAACGTAAACGGCTACAAGAAGAAGCCAGATAACTATTTCCATAGGATTACCCTTTCTAAATGGTTTGAGATTGCTTCGCTTCCCCCTTCACAAAAGAAATTGCTGCGGGGGACAGGTCGCTCGCATTGACATTGAAGAACTTGGGCAAAAGCGAAATATTGACATTGGCGTAGGTCATTTGTCCTCGGTGAGTCCTTTTGCGACGAGGATTTTGTGTTTGATTTCTTCGCAGAGGTCCTTGTTGTCGGCGAGGAATTGTCGTGCTTTTTCTCTGCCCTGGCCGAGACGGACTTCGCCGAAACTGAGATGAGCGCCGGATTTTTCGATTACGTCGCAGGTGGTTCCGAGGTCGATAAGGTCGCCTTCGTAGCTTATGCCGTGGTCGAACATAACGTCGAATTCGGATTCGCGGAATGGTGGGGCAATTTTGTTTTTGACGACCCTTGCCCTGACCCTGCTGCCGACGGAGCCACCTGCGTCCTTGAGGGTTGTAATTCGTCGCAGGTCGATTCGGACGGAACTGTAGAATTTCAGCGCGTTGCCGCCCGTTGTGGTTTCGGGGTTTCCGAACATTACGCCTATTTTCATACGAATCTGGTTTATGAAAATGAGAGCGGTTTTACTTTTGGCGATGACGCTGGTGAGTTTCCTCATTGCCTGGCTCATAAGGCGTGCCTGCAGGCCCATGTGGCTGTCGCCCATTTCGCCTTCGATTTCGGCTTTGGGAGTAAGTGCCGCGACCGAATCGATAACGAGGACATCGACGGAATTGGAGGCAATCAGCATTTCGGCGATTTCGAGGGCCTGCTCGCCCGTGTCGGGCTGGCTGATAAGTAGTGAGCTTACGTCGACGCCGAGTCGTTTTGCCCAGGTGGTATCGAGTGCGTGCTCGGCGTCGATGAACGCCGCTACGCCGCCCGCCTTTTGCGCGTTGGCGATGATGTGCAGCGCCAGTGTTGTTTTGCCGGATGATTCGGGGCCGAAAAGCTCGGCGATTCTGCCTCGCGGCACGCCCGCGCCGCCGAGTGCGATATCCAGCGACAACGCGCCGGTTGAAATACCTTGGATTTTGGCGTAGAGATGCTCGTCCATCTGCATAATGGCGCCCTTGCCGTATTGCTTTTCGATTTGAGCGATGACCCGCTGCAGGGCCGATTCTGCGCCGGATTCCTGTGGTCTGAGCGGCTCAACCACACCCTTGCTCTGCTGGGTAGTTTTTGTCTTTGACATAAGCTGCTCTCCTCCAAAATTCGTTTATTGTCTATCGGTTGCGCGGCTCGTTACGTCAAACGTCAGGCGGTCAACGTTACGAGTTGCGCAACCGCAACCGTTTAACGCAACCAGCCCAACTTGTCCCACGAATCGCACCCATTAAAGAGTATTTTTACTTCTGTGCTAACTTAAAGTTTCCCAAGAGAGTATATACTGGGCCGGCTGGTGTCAACTGGCTTTGGTAAACGCAGAGGGCGTCGGCTGATATTGAGCCAAGCTTGTAATCCGAGAACGTCTTGCAGGCCTCGGCCAGTTTAACGCCCGCCTTCGGATTTCGGACTCGGCACAGGGTCAAATGGGCTGAAAATTCACGATTTTCTTTTGGGTAGCCGGCCTGCCCGAGCCGACCATCGAGGTCTTTTTGCAGGGCCAGTAAATCGTCGGCGCCTTTGCCTGCGCCGACCCAGACGACCTTGGCGCTTCTGCCGCCGAATGAGCCGACGGACTCGATGTTAAGTGTGAATTTTTTGTGTGACTCCGCAACCTGTTTTGAGATTTCACAGACCTCAGCTATCTGCTCATCTTTTACCTCGCCTAAGAATTTCATAGTGAGGTGGATGTTGCCGGGTTCGACCCATTTAACGTCGCCTTTTTTGACGTTAGCCTTTGCGGCTAACTGCTTTTGCAAATCGGCGATACCAACCCTGATTTTTTCGTCAATGTCGATGGCTATAAACACTCGCATATTATGCCCCGATTAAAACTTTACCAGCTTGCGGAGCTCATTTAGTCGGTTATTGATGTTGCGACGGGTAATTTTTGTCAGGCCTTTCAACGAAAAATCAGAGATTGTGAAAGATGCAACGACTGTGCCGTATGCGACTGCCTTTTTCAAAGTTGCGAAATCGGTCTTGTTTTGGCCTGCCAGATAACCCATAAATCCGCCCGCGAAGCTGTCGCCTGCGCCTGTTGGGTCTTTGACGATAATGGCGGGATATGCGGGAAGGACGAATAGTTGCCCGTCGGCCCGTCTTATGATTGAGCCGGATTCGCCCTTTTTGATAACCACAACAGTTGGCCCCAGTCGCAGGACTTTTTCTGCGGCTTTTATCAGGTTATGCTCACCCGCCAACATTCTTGCTTCGGTTTCATTGAGCACAAGGCAGTCGATTTTTTTCAAGAGCCGTTTCAAATCGGTAAGATTGTTATTTATCCAGAGGTTCATCGTATCAGCGGCGACGAATCTCGGATTATCAAGCTGCTCGAGTAACTGGATTTGCAGAATTGGGGCGGTATTGGCCAAAAAGACAAATTTACTGTCTTTATATTCATCGGGCACTTTGGGCGGCTCTTCGGCGAGAACGTTAAGCTCGACAAAATCCGTTATGGCCTCATTCATCGGGCCCTCGTATGAGCCGGCCCATCGGAAGGTCTTGCTTTTGTATCGCACTTCAAGACCTGTGAAGTCAACACGTCTATTTTTGAAGATATATTTCAAATTGAAGGGACAATCGGCGCCGATTGCGCCTAAGAATCTCACGTGCGTAAAGAAGCTTGCGGCCATACTGAAATAAACAGCCGAGCCGCCCAGACAATCCTTGCTTACTCCGAACGGCGTCTTTACCGTATCAATCCCTATTGAACCGGTGACCAATAGTGACACTATTAACTTCCTCCTTCAGATTTTTCCGTAAATCTTTTCAAAGTATTATCGATTCTGGCCAATGTGTTTTGTTTGCCGAGTAATTTCACCGAGTCGAAAATCGGCGGGCTTATGGTTGAGCCGGTGATGGCGACGCGAAGGGGCTGGGCGACCTTGCCTAAGCCGACCTTGTGCTCTTCGGCCAAAGACCTCAGCATTTCCTCGATACCCTGTTCGGTGAATTCCTGCATTTCGGCCAATTTGTCGCGGACGATTTTGAGCATCGCAAGGCCATTGTCCTTCAACAGGACTTTTTGAACGGCCTTTGGGTCGTATGTAATCTGTTCATTGATAATAAAAAGGAATCTGCACTTGTGCTCGATATCAGCTAATGTTCTTGCGCCTTCGCAGATTTTGATAAGTCGTAGCAGAATCCCGTCATCGGCTTTTGCCACGGGAGAATCAATAATTTTCAGATATGCCTTGAGGTGGCCGAGCAGTTTCTCTCTGGAGAGCATTTTTATATGCTCAGTGTTGAAGGCAATGAGTTTGCTCCGGTCGAATAAGCTATTTGATTTAGTCAGACGTGTGATATCGAAAGAAGTGATTAGCTCATCCGATTGCATTATTTCTCGTTTATCCCCGGGGTTCCAGCCGAGTAGCGCGATAAAGTTGGCGAGGGCTTCCGGTATATAGCCGCTTTTGAAGAAATCGACGACGTTGATTTCAGGTAAATCGATGCCTAAGTATTTTGCCATTGCTTCAATGGCGGGAACATCGGGAACACTTTCGCCCTTAAGGAAATCGTTCATCTCGTTGGCGCTGAGTCCGCCGACGTTGGCGAGTTTATCGAAGTCGATATCGGTTCGAGCCTTGATTGCCTTGCGAAGGGCCTGCGGCCGTTCACGTTTGGAGAGTTTGCCGCCTGATTCGCTTATCGTAACAGACATATGGGCGTATTTCGGCAATTCCCCGAAGCCAAGCGCCTGCCAGAGTGCCTGCTGGCCCGGCGTGTTCATCAAATGCTCCTGGCCCCTTATTACGTGAGTGACACCCATAAGGTAGTCGTCGATGACGCAGGCGAAGTTGTAGGTGGGAAAGCCGTCGCTTTTGATGATGATAAAATCGCCTAATTCGGCTGCGTTGAAACTGACCTCGCCCCGGACCAAATCATTGACGATTATTGTTCCTTCGGGCATTGCAAATCGCACCGTAATGGGTTTGCCTTCGACTTTTGCTTTTTCGACGTCTTTTTCGGTTGGTAATATGGCTGGACGTTGATACACGAATCCCTTTTTCTGTGCTTCGGCCTGCTTGCGAAGTTTTTCGAGTTCTTCTGCGGTCTCGAAGCAGTAATATGCCCTGCCCTGGTCGAGAAGTTCTCTTGCGTATTTGTCGTATAGTTCTTTTCGCTGGGACTGAAAATAAGGCCTATTTGGGCCGACAACTTCGGGGCCTTCGTCCCAGTTGATGCCGAGCCAACGAAGGTCGCTGATTACCTGCTGAGTGGCCGTTGGAGTGTTGCGTTTGAGGTCGGTATCCTCGATGCGGAGGATGAATTTGCCGCCGGTTTTACGAGCGAGCAACCAGTTAAATAGCGCAGTCCTCGCTCCGCCTATATGCAAATACCCTGTCGGCGACGGCGCAAAACGCGTTACGACCTTGTCGGACATAAGTTACGAACCTTTCAGGTGATATGGATACCCTGAAGGGGCAAGGTTAAGCGACAAAGGAGCGATTGTCAAGAACCACAGATTACGGCGGACACCTGGCGCAAGCATCGCGGCAGACATTCAAGACCGGCGAATCTGGACAGGAAGGAGGGAATCTGATAGATTTTTCATTACTAATGCCCACTGCCTCACAACAACCCATAGATACGAGGACTTGAAATGGCTTCGGAAAATCAGAACAACGACAAGGAAATAAGGCGGGATTTTATACGCGACATAGTTGCCGAGGATTGCAAGACGGGTAAATGGAAAGGGCGGGTGCATACGCGTTTTCCTCCTGAGCCCAACGGCTATCTGCACATCGGGCACGCAAAGAGTATATGTCTGAATTTCGGTATCGCGGCGCAGTTCAACGGCAAATGCAACCTGCGATTCGACGATACCAATCCGGAAAAGGAAGAGCAGGAGTACGTCAATTCGATTATTGAAGATGTGCGATGGCTTGGCTGGGACTGGCAAGACCGGCTGTATTTTGCTTCGGATTATTTCGAGCAGATGTACAACTGGGCGGTGGACCTTGTCAAAAAGGGCAGGGCATACGTCTGCGACCTGACCGCCGACGAGGTGACGGAGTATCGCGGGACATTGACAAGACCCGGCAAAAACGGCCCATACCGGGACAGAAGCATCGAAGAAAATCTCGATTTGCTTACGCGGATGAGAGCGGGTGAATTCCCAGACGGCGCAAAGACCTTGCGGGCCAAAATTGATATGGCGAACCCTAATTTGAATATGCGGGACCCAATTATGTATCGAATTCTGCATGCCAGCCATCACCGCACGGGCAATAAGTGGTGCATATACCCGACTTACGACTGGGCACATGGGCTGGAGGATTCGATTGAGCAAATCACGCATTCGATTTGCACGCTGGAGTTTGAAAATCATCGGCCTTTGTATGACTGGTTCCTCGATGCCCTTGAAATTTATCATCCTCAGCAGATTGAGTTTGCCCGGCTGAACCTGACCTATACCGTGATGAGCAAGCGGAAACTATTGAAATTAGTGCAGGATAAATACGTCACCGGCTGGGACGACCCGCGTATGCCCACACTTTCCAGTATGCGAAGGCGGGGCTATTCGCCCGAGGCAATTCGCAACTTCTGCACGATTATCGGCGTCAACAAATTCAACAGCACGGTTGATATGGCGTTGCTGGAGCATTGCTTGCGCGAAGACCTTAATAAAACAAGTCCTCGCGTTATGGCGGTCTTGCGGCCTTTGAAGGTGATTATTGATAATTACCCGCAAGGCCAAAGCGAGCAGTTGGATGCGATGAATAATCCTGAAGACCCGTCGGCGGGCACAAGAAAAGTGCCTTTCTCCAGAGAGCTTTATATCGAGCGGGACGATTTTATGGAGAACCCGCCTGCCAAGTTTTACCGGCTTAGCCCGGGCAGAGAAGTCCGCCTGCGATACGCGTATTTCGTCAGGTGCGTCAATGCCGTGAAAGATAAAGATGGAAACGTCGTCGAGCTTCACTGCACTTATGACCCGGCCACAAAAGGCGGCAACGCCCCCCCGCGCCTTCTTGTCGAAGACAAGAGCGACGGCAGAAAGGTCAAATCGACGATTCACTGGCTCTCGGCAAAAGAAGCGATACCTGTAGAAGTTCGGCTATACGACACCCTGTTCACCAAAGAAAATCCCGACGATGTGCCGGAAGGAAAGGATTTTACCGTAAACTTGAACCCAAAATCGCTTGAGGTTTTGGGCGATTCTCTTGTCGAGCCGTCATTAAAAAATGCAAAGCCATTAAGCCGGTATCAATTTGAACGGCTCGGCTACTTCTGCGTTGATAAGGATAGCACCCCCGGCAAGCTCGTCTTCAACCGCACAGTCACCCTCCGCGACGAATGGGCAAAAATACAAAAGCAGCATAAACAGAGATGCTGATAAACATGACCGAACTACCAGCTATACGTCCGAATGCCAAAGAAATGAAGACTAGATTGGATGTGTT
>CAYNVP010000027.1:0-7546 GCA_964400665.1 uncultured Pirellulales bacterium
TAGACAAGGTGAATTACAGGAGGCGATTTCCTTCTTTGAGAAAGGCCTTACAAGGTTTCCACAGGGAGACAAACCGACAGACGTCCTCTATGCCCTCGGGAAAATGTACGAGAAGACCGGTCGGCCCGGCAAGGCCGTGGAAGCGTATGAGGAGCTGCAAAAGACGTTGCCCGCAGGAACCCAGCTTGATGAAGTCAACAAAGCAATCAACCAACTGAAACAACAGCAATAAGATGGGCCGACAAAAAGGTTCGAGCAGCGCGATGAAATTGTTCACAGGTAAAGGACGTCGATTTCCGTTTATCCTTGCTCTGTTTCTTCTGTGCCTCTTGTCTGTGCATAATTCATACTTGTGGTCGGCTGAACCGAACGATACTGCCACCAGCGCAAAATCCCAGCAAAAATTAACCGGCGGATATTGCGGGATTTATTGTCTGTATGGTGCTATGAAGTTTTTGGGGATTGATTCTGACCCCAACGGGCTGATAAAGCAGGAATACATCGGAACGCCGGCCGGAAGCTCGCTTGCCGAGCTGAAGAAGTGTGCCGAATACCACGGTTTATACGCAATACCGGTCAAACGACTATCCACAAAAGACCTTCGCGGCCTGTGCCCTCCCGTGATTATACATGTCAAGTCATCTCCAATGAGCAGGGTATACGACCACTATGAGCTGTTTCTTGGAATCAGAGAGGGCAAGGCGCTGATTTATGACCCGCCGAGGCCCGCTGAATTAGTGCCGTTCAGGACCCTGACCCCGAGGTGGGACGGCAGCGCATTG
Source organism: uncultured Pirellulales bacterium (assembly GCA_964400665.1). Classification (GTDB taxonomy): domain Bacteria; phylum Planctomycetota; class Phycisphaerae; order Sedimentisphaerales; family Anaerobacaceae; genus Fen-1362. The sequence continues at coordinate 783 of CAYNVP010000027.1, forward strand.
ATTGTATCCGATAAACCGATAGACCTCGGCGCCCTTATTGCGCCTACACGCTGGCGGTTCGCCGTGTATGCAGCAATTGCAGTAACAGTCGTCCTGGCGGTGAGGTGGGGACGTAGGCATCTTTTCGGTATTAGACGTGCGATGAATCGTAAAAAAGTGCTCTTGTTGAGTTTAGGCCAGTGTGCAGCCCTGATACTAACTGCGGCGGTTGGAGCATTTGTATATCATTCCATAAATGAAGAGGGATTGCTCGCCTTTCAGGAAGCGACGGCGTCGGTTCAACAGGCACATCGTGCAAATTTTATCCCCAAGCTCAGCACCAGCCAGACCCACCGGCTGCTTGCCGAGCGGGAGGCCGTATTTATCGACCCGAGACCTGACTATGCCTTCAATGCGAGCCATCTCAAAGACGCGATAAGCATACCGCCCAATGCAACCGATGACGACCGCACAAATATAATGGGTCGAATTGACAAAAATGCCCGGATTATCGTTTACTGCCGGAAAACGGACTACCGGCTGGCAGGCATTTTAGCTACAAAGCTACTATCCGACGGCTTTTCCAATGTGCAAATTTACAAAGGAAATTGGGTTCAGTGGACCACGAACAAAAAAGAGGATTGAGGCGTGGAATTATTGACGGTCTTGCGATTGTCGCACGGCTGGCGATCGGCTGTATTTTCATCGCCAGCAGCATTGCCAAGCTCCGCCAGCCATTCGACTTTCTAAGCAGCGTTTACAACTATGAGCTTGTCGGTCCCGGTATTGGCGTCGTGGTCGCGATGGTGTTACCCTGGCTGGAGCTTTTTGTCGGGATATGCCTTGTGGGCGGCATCTTTATAACAGGTGCGTTTCTGGCAAGCATCGCTATGTACGCGTTGTTCAGCGTCGCACTCGTCTCCGCCTTGTGGCGGGGCCTTGAAATAAGCTGTGGCTGTCTCGACCCGACCGACCCGACCGTCATAAGCTACTGGACCGCCGGCCGCTCGATATCACTTCTTCTTGTGTCCGCCGCCGGCTATGTTTATGCAGTGTTAAAATCTCCCCGGATATGATGTGATTCGCCACGACGAGCAAGTGACAGACTGACGTTGAGACCGGCTGGCTATCGAACTCACTCGCCAGCGGATTCAGCGACTTCGTTAAGCAGCTCATTAACATCAGCCTGGTTGGGTTCTTCACCGGCCTGTTCCTGCGTCTGCGGCTTGGCTGAATCCTCTATGAGCTCCGTAAGCGTCTTAGTCATATTCTGGGCCTTGTATTCCGGTATCTGGTAAATCCAGCCCTTGTGCATATCTGAAAATTCCTCGGCGGCGTCGCGGGCAAGCAGTTTCGCCTCCTTTTTCTTCAACTCTTCCTCCGATTCCACCTCTCCCTGCGTCTTGGTGACCGGGGTCTGGTCGGCGAACTGGGCGTCGCACTTTGCAAACCACTTGTCGCCTTCTTTAGCCAGCCAGAAAGTATAGGTAGTCGTATCCTTCAGCCGACAGATGTATCTCCTGTCGAAAATCAAATCTTTACGTGAAGATTCCGCGTTGACGTCATCGAACCTTACGCTGGCAAGAGCCAAGAAAACATTGTTGGCTATGTCGTCTTTGAGCGACTTTCCTTCGGGCAGATTATCAAGCATGATAGCATCATTGTCGCCTTTTCTCAGTACATAAGTATCATTGGGGGAGTTGACTGTTATCGACTCGATATCTTCACGCTTGACGTTGATTAACTCCTGCTCGACGTAGTCAATCGCCCGTTTTTTAATCCAGGGAATCTGCGCCGCCGTCACATAAACTTTATTGTCCTCGACCCTTCTAATGTATGCGATACCTTCGCTGCGCTCTTTTTGCTTTCCTATGACAACGCCGGTCAGTAGCGAAGAATCGGCCCTGAAGAACTTTACGATATTGCTTGCGTCCTCTTCGGTCACGCCGAGGTCTTTGTAGTTTTCGGTATTGTCAGTATATAGCTCTGCGGTCTTGATATCCAAACAGGTGGTGATGAGCTTGTTTATTTCCTTCGTCAGAGCAGGGTAGTTATCCTTGTTCGCCACGACGAAGCTCTGACGCCTGCGGACCAGTCTCACCTGTTCGTCGCCTTTGCCAACGGTGATGCTTGCTATCTGGTCAGGGTCAAGTCCTTGAATAAGGTATCCCGAAGCGGTTTCCGGCTCATATGGCCTGCTCGAAATCTTCGTCATCACCACTGCCCAGACCACCAATGTGACTGCGACCATACCAAGTATCAATAGATTACGATTGCTCATATCTTTCGGCTCCTGCCATTCACCTGATAACCTGTTATCCTGGCATCCTGTCTCATGCGTCGCTTATATGACTGATATAGTGTCTTTTCATAACGTTACGCCGAATACCCAGAGCCACTGCGATTACGAGTATCACAGCCGGTGCAGCCAGCATATTGAAGGCCCGCAGGACGTTGCCGAGATGCTCTTTGCGCCGGAGTTTTTGCCTTTGGACTTGCTGAAGCTGGCGTTTGGCCTCGAGTTTTTTCAACTCGAGGTCCTTTTTCTTCTGGGCGATGGAGCTTCCTATAATCTGCTGTTCCTCTTTGTCTGTCGAGGTAACAAGCTTTCTAAGTTCGTTTTCAAAACCGTCGATCTCGGCGTTGATATTCGCCACTTCTACGGCGGTTTCCGCCTCGGCCTTTGCCTCAATCTCATCAACAACAACAAACGGCCTTCGGAAATTGCCGCGAGACCTGATTGAAATCAACTCATTCGAGCCGCTCAGCTCATCAATTGTGTTTATCAGTAGCGCACTATTGTCGCCGACGATGATGATCGTCCCAAAAAGTGGGTCTCTATGATACGCCATCCCATCGCTTATAAAATCAACATCGGAAAACACTGCGACGACACAATTCTCCGCTGCTTCATCAAGACCCGTAATGTGCAGCGGGGGCTTGGCCAGCTCATTTGCGTCCGTCGTCTGCGAATCCGGCTGCATTTCGATACCATTCGGAAAAGCGCTTTTTAATTTTCCCGTAATAAGACAGCTCATCACAACCGGCTTGGCACCCTCGACAAATTTTTTCATAAGCGAAGGCGGGTCGAGCATCTGAAGCTCAAAGGGGCTGTCCACCTTGAAGCTGTTACCCTTCGAGGTCGTCGTCACCAGCGGAATCCGTTCTATCCTGTCCGGCTCATTCACATCGCCGACTGGCTCTATTTCGTTCAAGACCCCCGCGAATAATACATTGACCATATTAAGCTGGGCGGTGATTACGTTGTCACGATTGAAGCATGCCGGCGGTTCGAGCTTCAAAAATCCGATGATTTTTTCCGCCCTGCTGCTTCCTGAAAGCGGCGCCGGGGGCGCCAACTGCCGGTCGCCTGCAAACGTCATCGGCGGCATATCAAGTCCCCAGGTATTCAGAAGCTTTTTGAGATTCGAGCCGGGAGATGCCGCGCCGAACCGAGACTGGGCGGGATTCTGCTGCTGCTCGGCGTAACAATATGGGTCCACGAGGACTATCGTCCTGCCGCCTTTTAAGACAAACTGGTCTATTGCAAACAGCGTATCGTCGGGCAGATTTTTCGGATAAATGACTAAAAGGACGTCGATATTGTTAATATCGGTCGTATCTGCGAGGATATCCTTCACTTCGTACTGCTGCCTCAGGTGCTGAATGATAGTCCAGGCGACTTTGGGCTGCTGGCCCTGCATCCGCATCATCTGGGCCATATATTCGCTGGCCTCGCCCATTACAGGCAGAGAGCTTAAAACTCCGATTGTCTTTTTCTGACGCGTGACGGCCCTGTCTATCAGGTAGCTTATATCGTATTCGACAAAGTTCTGGCGGGCGGGTGCGAAAAATTTAATCACCTTTTCGACCCCGAACTGCGTTTGCGCCACAAGCCCGAAGAAAAAGTTTTCCTCTTGTGTTATCTGGAATTTATCCAGCCCGTACCGTAGCGCCTGCACCTCGTCGTCGGAAAACGGCCTCGGGTCGATTATCTGTAAGCTAACCATTCCTTTTGCGGCCGCGACGTACTCCTCGAGAAGCGCCCTGACAAACTCATAGTAATTGTTGAAGTATTTAATCTGGTCCGGGCCTTTCATCGCGGCGGTCTTGGCGTAGTAAAGCTTGAGCGTTATCGGCTGGTTGAGTTTGGCCAGTATCGCCTTTGTGCCGGGTGAAAGCGTATAAAGCTTCTGCTCCGTGACGTCGATTTTCAGCCGTTTGACGACGTTCTGGGAAATGCTTATGGCGCTGAAAGTTATCGTCAAAACGAAAACTACCGCAATTACTACTCGCAGGGTCCTGCTCATCAGCTTGCCTTCCTTTCTTCAAGTATAATCGCACAGGCGGCCACCCAGCCGATAATCAGAAACAGAAAATAGGAAATATCCCGGAATTCGAGCACACCCCTCTGAATCGACTCGAAGTGCGTCTGGAAACTCATCGCCTCAATCGCCGTCACCAATCCCGCAGGCATAAACGTCGAAAGATAATTCATCGTCGTGGGCATCCCCGCAAAGACAAGCGCCGCACAAGCCACAACCGACAGCACAAAGGCGATTACCTGATTTTTGCTGAGCGCCGAGAAAAAACACCCCACCGCAAGAAAACCGCCTGCCATTAGAAAGCTGCCGAGGTATCCGGAGATTATCAGCCCGACGTCCGGAATGCCAAGATAAAAAACCGTGATGACCATCGGGAACGTCAGCAATAGCGCTATCGCGATAAACACCCACGCCGCGAAAAACTTGCCCAATACTGCCTGCATCACTGTTATGGGAAGCGTAAACAAAAGCTCAATCGAGCCGCTTTTACGCTCTTCCGCCCACAGGCGCATCGCCGCGGCAGGGACCAGAAACGCGAACAGCAAAGGCATATTTGCAAAGAACGCCTCCATATCCGCCTGGCGAATCTCATAGAAACCGTTTTTGAATGTCAGATAGCCGGCGAAAAACAAAAAGACCACCAGAAAGACATACGCTATCGGCGTGGTGAAATACGACTTCAGCTCCCTTTTGAATACCGCCTTAAAACCGTTCATTTTTCAACTCCTGTTTCCCGTCCTTTTATGCCGCCTTGTGTTGAGTTATTTTGCGAAATACCTCGTCCAGCGAGCATTTGTATTTTCGGCGAAGCTCGTCCGGGGTGGAATCCACCAAGATTTTCCCGCGAGCAATGATTATCGTCCTGCTGCATACCGCCTCGACCTCTTCGAGGATATGCGTCGAGACAATGATGCATTTGTCTTTGGCCATTTTGCTGATTAGCCGGCGGACCTCGTGTTTTTGATTGGGGTCAAGACCGTCGGTCGGCTCATCAAGAATAAGCACTTCCGGGTCGTGAATCAGGGCCTGTGCAAGCCCCACTCTCCTTCGATAACCCTTTGACAGTGTTTCAATCGTCTGATGATACACCGAGTCAATCGCGCACATCGGCACAATGCGGTCGAGCGCCTTTTTGCGGTCGCTGCCGGAGATTCGCCGGGTGTCGCAGACAAAGTTCAGGAAGCTGCCGACGGTCATCTCGTTATATGCAGGGACGTTTTCCGCAAGATAGCCGATGGATTTTCTCACTTCGAGCGGATTTTTGAGTATATCGTAGCCGCATACCGTCGCGGTGCCGCTGTCGGGCCGCAAAAAACACGCCAGCATTCTCATAACCGTGCTTTTCCCCGCCCCGTTAGGCCCTAAAAAACCTAAAACTTCGCCTTTTTGCACGTCGAACGAAACGCCGTCAACCGCTACAATCGGTCCGAAACTGCGTCTCAATTCCTTTATGCTTATCATTATCTTTTCTCCTTATTGCACAAACACTTATATCGTCCAACCCGGCTTTATTTGTGCAAAAAACCGCTTCTTTTAAACCGCGGAATTATAATCAAACAACCGATTTGCAATTATACGATTGCATAACAAAACGGTTCTGCGAGGTTAAACAAAGCGGGGCGAGAAAAATATGAAGTGGTCAATTTATTTACGGCCTGTTACAAATCCCCTTCGGGCTGTTTTTATAATCTTCTAACAGCCAGGATTTATAAATCACGTTTGAGTATTTCGATTGTTCTTCGGCAGAGTTCCCGGCCATAGTCGGCCCAGACGCCTTCGCCCCAGTAACGATAGCAGCTTGTCTGCGACAATAAGAGATAATAAAGGGCCTTGCGGAAACGCGGCTCGGCGGGCGAAACGCCTTTGGCAAGGACTTTCTCGTTGAATAAAACACTTGCCTGCTCTATCGGCTTAAGCACCTTTTCATAGCCCTTCACCCAGGAAATGTTATTTGTCCAGCTTCCCCCCTCCATATGGAATCGCCAGTCCCCTTTTTTCAGTTGACTGATGACCTTTTCGAGGGCCTCGGGGCCGGCCCCATCCTTAAACCGCTTCCAGATATGATGCTGGAATATGGGTTGAACAGCGGGAAAATCATCCTCCTTTACACCCAAACTATCAAGGTATTCGAGATACTCCGTAACATTAACGGCAGGAGTCGCACTATCGCTGCTTTCTGTTATCACCTGCTTGTATTTTTCGGGAAACTCATTCATCATCACGCCGCCGTTTTCACCGTCGGCAATCTGAGTCACTAAAGGCGGGACCGATTTACCTCCGAGGTTTATTCGATTCAAACCAAGAGCTTCGTAGTAGGGCTGCATCTGCCCGATAAGCTTGGTGTCGCTGCCCTGCGTCTTGATAATCGCCGTTATGGCAAGTGTTTCCCCGCTGGAATTTTTTGCTATTAGCCGGTGCGGCCGATGTGGGAATTTTAGCCCTGAGCCATCTTCGACGTGC
>CAYNVP010000027.1:7646-20371 GCA_964400665.1 uncultured Pirellulales bacterium
GCTCGACCGTATGCTCCTGGACGAGGACCCATCGGTAGCCGCAATCCTTTAATGTTTTAACGAACTGGTAAAAAACATCAGGATGGTTCGGCAAAGCCATCTCCGCGGGCGAAAATCCCCTAATTCTTCCCATCGCCTCAAGGCCGAAAACGGCAGCGAAAAAATGCTGCCACGCCTGGACGTGCAGCCGGTAATCCTGTATCGGCGTCGATGGCGCAACGGCGTGACCCCAGGCCGAACCAAGCCACTCGACGCATCGGCGATATCTGGGTTCGCAGGTTACCGTCCTGAGTGCGTCAAAAACGTCGTCGAGCTTCATCTTGCGCATTCCGTGAAGCAGCGTGCCCGAATAATCGAGCATACATCTCGGCTGCTTTCCCCCTTTGAGCAGCTCAGGTATAAAATCACCCATCCGCTTATAACACGAGTGGAATACCTTCGCGTTATGATTGTCGCCGGTATTCGGATGTCTCATCATATGCTCCAGGTTGCTGATTTCTTCGGCCTCGGCAAGCGGCTGGTCGGGGTCCGGTATGATTGGCTGGTGCATATGCAGGGCTATCGCGAAGGCGCTTTTGACGTTGGGCCAGTCAATTGAGCTTTCAGGTAAAAACACCTGATTGCGGCTCATTGCCGAAGCAATAAGCTCCTGCGAACCGGAAAGGTTCGGCACGCCATCGACATATTCCGGAAGCTCTAACATATTTCCCATCTTACACTGCTGCAGAACTTACCACAACGATACTGTACCTATATCTCCTGTAAGGTGAGCGACGGAAAATAGAGGCGGGGGGATTCGAACCCCCGTTGGTGAATTTTTGTAAGTATTTGATATGACGCAAGTTAGTGTTTAATCCTTTTCCTAATAAACCACTTGGCGAGTCTTAGTGTTAACCACATTTAATCAGGATTGATAAGAATCCATCGCCTACAATACCCCCATATTATTCCCGCAAAAGCTATTTAGAAATTATGCTCGAGCATTCCGATGGTGCGGCGACAGAGTTCGCGACCATAGTGAGTCCACTGACCTTGGCGCCAGTGAATAAGGTCCTTGCTGTGAAAAACAGGGACCCCCGGGAAAAACTCAAAGGAGCTGTTTACCATATAATAGTCGTCGCCTGCGCGGCAGATACCTGGGTCCGGATAGAATCCGGGGAGGACTGGATTCCGGAAGGTTGCGGATTGTTCCTGTGAACAGCCGAGAACAAAGAACATAGCCGAGACAACCCAAATCAGATGCTTCATACTGATGATTAATCGCTCTGGACGACTTTGATTACGGCGTCAAAGGCCGGCTTGGGCCGGCAATGTCGGTCGAACAGCAAAGGATAATCCGTGCGTCCTCTGACGGGCCAGTTGTGGCGCCAGGAAACTCCATCATGGAGCCCCCAAAAAGTTACGCGGCTGATTGCGTCTGCGTGTTTGTGAAACAGTGAGAATAAATCTTCGTAACGTTTCGCAAGCTTTTTCTGCATCTCAGCAGGCAACCCATCAGGGTATGGGTTCAGTTCTTTTCGCAATTCGAAGTTCTGGGATATATCAGCGCCCGTAACCCTGGAGGCGCTTGGCAGAACCGATACATCCAATTCCGTAATCATTACCTTTACGCCCAGTTCAGCAAACGCTTCGATAGTGGCCTCTATCTCATCGAGCGGCGGACTGTCTAAGGTCCAGTGGCCCTGTATTCCGACGCCATCGACACGAAGGCCCGCCGCCCGAAGGTTTTTAATCACGTGGAGGGCGATTGTCCGGTGGCCCTTTATCCATAAATCATAGTCGTTGTAGTATAGCTCGGCGTCCGGGTCAGCCTCGTGAGCGTATTCAAAGGCCTTTGCAATGTAATCGTCACCGATAATATCCAGCCATCTGGTTTTTCTCAATCTTCCGCCGCTGCCTACGGCCTCGTTTACAACGTCCCAGCCCCCAACGCGACCCTTATACCGGCCGACGACTGTAAAGATATGGTCCTTCATTCGCTTCAAGAGTGTATCACGGTCAACGGGCCCGCCGTTTGCGTCTTCGAAGACCCAGCCGGGTGTTTGATGGTGCCAGACGAGTGTATGTCCGACGATAAACATATTGTTCTTCTCACCGAACTCGACATATTTGTCAGCCAACTCGAAATTATATACGTCCGGCTCAGGATGAATTATCCCCCATTTCAGGACGTTCTCAGGGGTTATCGAATCAAACTGTTTTTTGATAAGGGTAGTTTCTTTGGGTTTTTTTTCTTCAATCTGCCCTGTGTTCAGGGCCACGCCGATAAGAAAATCTTTTGAATAGGCCTCTTTGAGCGTTGTCCTGGCCGCACAGCCGGCGACCAGCAGCAAAGCCAGACCAAGAACGGCAAATGCCGCTAATTCACGAAACATTATGCCTGCCCTCCTTCCACTGCGGGCGACTCAGGTTCGTATGTTTTGCGTCGTTCAATAAGCTCCTCGGTCATTTGAATTTCCGTTCGTTTATCAATTTTATACAGGAAAAGCACGGCGACGCCGATGAAGAACGGTATGGCGGGGAAAATGCTCATCATCCAGCGGATTCCCTTCAGGGCGAAATCGGTTTGCTCTGCGCCCGCGACGTATCCGAAGTAGCTTAATAGCCAACCCGATAGCGCCCCACCCAGGCTAAGCCCCATTTTTAACCCGAAAGTCGTTGCGGAAAAGGTCATACCCGTGGCTCTTCGGCCGGTCTTCCATTCACCGTAGTCCGCAACGTCGGCCATCATCGCCCAAAGCATCGGGATTGTGGGTGCATAAGAAAGCGAAAGCAATACGTTAAAGGCGAAAATCAGGAAAATGGCATCAGGCGGCAAAAAGGCGTAAACACACGCAAACACGGCCGTAAGGAACAGGCACACGCAGAAGGTGTTGCGTTTGCCGAAACGAACGGCAAGCGGCTTGGAAAACAGTATTCCAATAAGTGTAACGCCCATTCCAATTGCATTAAACAAACTGAATAGGTCCGCCCGCTTTACGTAGTAAGTGAAATAATAAAGCGTTACCGAGCCGCGAAGCGCAAGATAAACGAATATAAAAACAGTCAGGAAGAATATGGAGACCCAGGCCGGGTTGTGCGTAAGGTCTTTGATGTCCTGTTTTAAAGATGTCTTCTGTTTCGGGTCGGGCTTGACGCGCTCCTTAGTGGAGACAAACGTGATAACGAAGAATACAACAGCCAGCGTGCAGAAGATTCCCATCGTGTATTGATATCCCTTTGCCTGATTTACGACCGATACCTCGTAGGATAGATTATCATTATCGGGGTCGCTGAAGAACTCGGACAGGCGAACCTGAACCGGCCCGGCTTCGGATGAAACTGTTTCCGAGGGCAGAGGTTTTGTAAGGAAGGGCGCCATATTTAGGCCGGTCTTTACGATGACGGGGATTACCAGCGAACACTGGCCTCCCTTGCCGTCGTTGGCCGTAACAGTAAGCCAGTCATTGCCTGTGATAACTTCAGTAATATTCAACCGGCTGTCTGCAATATCGGCCCTGACTGTCCCGCTGGAGGTCTTGACCTTATAAACGAGAGAATCGCCGTCCTCATCTGAGAAAAGTTCGCCGAGATTTATCTCGCTTTTACCAAAACCCTTGTCGAGGATGATTTCAGGCCGGCTCTTGACCACAGGGGCAGAATTACCCGGGACCTTCACGGCCAATGAAAACTGGCTGTTCACGATGTTTTTCAGCCGGTCTTTAGCGGTTACTGTAATATCGGTAACCCCGATACCGACCTCAGTCAGCTCAAGATTATTACCGTCAATTTCGGCCCTCGCGACACCGGGGGTTTGCACGGTCACCGTGTAGGTGACGGGGCCATACGCGCCGGCGTTAAACACGGGGGTTAAATCTATTTCGTGCCGGCCGAAACCTTGTTCAAGAGTCAGGTTTGTCAACGGTATCTTTAACACAGGTATTTCAGGAATGGGCTTGGTAACCTTGGTGAAAAAATCCTTCTCGGTTACGTGGCCCTTCCGGTCATCGGCACGGACGATAATTTTTGCAAGTCCCGGACTCTCGGGATTAATTGTAAGCTGGTCTGCTTTGACTTCACATTGCACGATGGTTTTATTATCAACACCGAGCGCGTTCACAAGGGGAATGCTCAAGCTCTGGACGGCCAAGGTCGCAAGCATTGCGAAGATAAAACGGTAGGACGCCAGGCCGGTGCGTTCAACGTTGTCGCCGGTCAAAACACCCGTCATTGCGCAGTACGGCACATTATTGACGGTATACATCATCATCATTAAGTTATAGGTTACAAAGGCATAGATGATTTTGCCCATACCGCTGAGATTCGGAGCCGTAAACATAAGGACTCCGATAATTCCGAAGGGCAGCGCCGTAATAAGCACCCAGGGACGAAACTTACCCCAGCGGGTGTTTGTGCGGTCGGCGATTGCGCCCATCATCGGGTCGTTGACTGCGTCGAATATCCTCGTAGCCAGGAATATCCATCCGGCAACCGCCGCGGAGATTCCCAGAACGTCGGTGTAAAAGAACATCAGGAACATCATAACCGTCTGGAAGATGAAATTGGCGGCGCTGTCGCCTAAGCTGTAGCCGACCTTCTCCCTGATAGAGAGTTTTTGCGATATATCCTGCATTTATTACTCCTTGAATAATATTACCTGCAAAGGTTCAAAAGGGGAATTATAACGGGTTTATCATCGGGCAAAAACAAGAAAAGACCCGGAAAGAAGAAATGGTTTGAAATAGCTTAATGTCACGGAATTCCTTTTCCGGCCTCGGAAATTACAGCGGGACACTGTTAAGCAACAGGTAAGTTTGCCAGTTAATCATGGAACTGGTACCATAAAGCCATATCCGCAACCCACATCCCGGGCTTTGAGGGTCTGGCATCGTAATCTTCCTTGTTGTAGATATCCTCTTTTTTCATATAGCTGACGTGGCCGTCATAGAACGCCACGTTGGCGCCTTCACTATGGCGATAAATGATGGGATGATATATTGCCTTACCTTGATAAAATTCCAAACTTTGCTGGCCGTATATATCCCAGCCAATGGTGTAATCGGCGTTATTTCCCCACTGCGTGTACCAGTCAACACTGTCGATAAAGGCAAGTTTCTCAGCGGACCTTTTTATGGACTGAGACCAGTGACCTGCGATAGGCGGTCGAGTATAGTACGATATGCTACCAAGCTGGCCGTATTGCTTTAAAAACTCTGTGCAGTTATAGGCGAAACTGCTGTTCCAAAGACCACTCACATCTTTTGTATAATCTCTGCTTATTGAATCGGAAGGACACTGGAAATCATCCGGCAGCTTGTAAGCATTATAATTATCCTGCCCGTCGTTATCGATATCCATTTTTTTGTGTTTCATCGACTGCAGGTCTAATATCTTTCTGAAGGCCTTGTTTTCTTTCCAGCTAGTAAAATCATATTGACCCGTCTGCCCCCCGTCCCTTCCTGCTTTAACAGAAATATTGGCAGCCAATATAGGCCCCTCATAATTGATTGAAGAAACACTCACAAAATAATCAATAGGTACAAAACAGCCGTCGTAGGTGTTCGCATAGACGAAGTTGGCCGTCATAAGCGACCTCTGGTGATTTGCGCAGATAATCCTTCTGGCCAGTTCCTTCGCTTTGCTAAGGGCCGGCAGCAGTATCGCCATAAGAAGCGCAATGACCGCTATTACAACCAGCAACTCCACTAACGTAAATGCCTTCGTTTTTCGCATAATACACCTTCATCTGGCCCCACCGCTTCACTGATGCTGCGCAGGGCATGCAGAATCTTTAGCCACAAAGAGCACACAGAGTATTAATTCTCACTGCGCTCTCTGTGGCCAGTCCACACAAAACCATTCATTTTGTTAGTTATTCTAACAAATCCTTCCAAAAAACCTTCTTCTTTTCTTAAAATCGGCTAAATCTTCGTTTCTTAACAAATAAATTACGTCCTTAAAACGTTACCTGTTCAGCATATACCCGCTACGGGCAGCCGGCAGGGTCATTACATCCTGCCCAGCCCTGGGCAAATATGGCGTAATCATAGAGGTCCACGTCGCAGTCGCCGTCCATATCGCCTTCGTATTTCAGCCCTCTTGCCACAACGTCGGCACAATTTCTGGGCTGCCACGCCGCGTAATGCATTGCAACGCGGTCTCCGCTCAAAACACCTGCGTAAACCGCAAATTCATCTATATATCCGCCGTATGTGCTGTATGCGTATCCCACGTTATTGGCAGCGCCAATCACAAGAGTATAAAACTCACCGCCGGGATTAGTTCCGAAAGAATTCCCCAGCTTTGCCCTGTGGTTATTGGGGTCAAAAATGGTCGTCTGGTTGGCAAGTGAGCCGTCCAGATACAATTGAATTCCCAGCGACCCTCCGAGATCAACCTCGTTTTCGTCGTATGTAACGACAATTTGATGCCACTCCCCGTCTAAAATCCCTGTTACACCTGGATACCAGAATTCACTGCCGCCGCCGACACGCAACCCCGCAATGGCGGGGTTATCGCCGTCAGTTAAGCCAAGGAAAGGTGCGTTGGGCTCTCTTTGCCATCCGCCAATCTGCTGGAAAATGTTTCCCCATGGTTCACAGGTAAGCTCGGGGGTGTTCTTTATCCAAAGCTCGAAGGTTATATCGCCGGGAGCAAAGGCATATTCTTCACCGTATAAATCAGTCCATCCGGGGAATTCTCTCCAGTTGGTACCATTGTAGTTGTTCCAGGTAACGACCCTGGTTTGCTGGCCGGCTGTCGGAGACGAGTTATCGCAATACAAGGCCTTGCCTCCCATAGCGCCGGCGACTGGTCGAATCTTTCCCGGATGGAGGTTGCTGGTCGGATTGTTGGAAGCCTGGTACCAGACGTAGTAGTGGTTTACAGAGGAGTCAGGTGTCGTCAGATTATCGAACTTGAGATACAAACAGGGGTCGTCGGCTATAACTTCGGCCTCGTATGGCAAGGGCCGCAACGAGCTGAACGTAACTACGACGTGATGCCAAGCCCCGTTATTGAGGGCGCCCGGAGTAACGGTAAAGTAATCCGTGTCGCCGCCGCCGATAATACCTACGTCGTTAGTTTCCGCAACGTACATAGCGCCGTAGCCGCCCTCATTAGCATCGCCGTTATTATGCTGGAAAAACCGGGGGTATTCGCTTGCCTGGGTTGTCTGGACCCAGAACTCGACGGTTATGTTGTCCTGATTCAGGTAAAGATATTCATCGGGCACGTCCACGCAGTCACCGCCGGCGCCTTCGACGGCGCCGCTGAACTCTGCGGCGTTACCATCATACCCGGCTGAAAGGGTGACGGTGTCGATATACCTGCCGTTTACATCGGCGCTTCCGCTGTTGAAAGCGACATCGTCGTTATTACTGGAGGTGTCTTCAAACCGCAGATAGAGCAAAGGACTGTCCCCCAGGACCGCTGCAGCATAGTTTTCGGCACCGGCTGTGAAGTGCGCCGAAATCTGGGCATCGGTCAGCACTTCGCCATAAACCGCAAATTCGTCAATCTTGCCGGCGAATTCATTGTAGCGATACCACGCGCTGCCCTCAGCCCCAATGGTCAGGCGAGTAAAAGGATAACTAAGCAGCAAAGGGCCGACACCCTGACCGAGACTGACCCCATCGACATAGACAGTTTTTATGGTGCTGTCGGCCGAAGCTATCCCCGCCTGTAACAGGCAGCAAAGCAAAACAATTTTAATTGATAATTCGCATTTATATTTCATTTTACCTTCTCCTTTTATTTTTATGCCCTTTTTATTGCCTTTTCATCACGTTAAAAACACAGAGACGGGTCCGGATTATTGCACAGCACCCAGTCATCCACAGCAAGATAAAGGTCTTCGAGGTCAACAACGCAGTCGCCGTTGAGGTCTTGAGTTATGGTGAAGCCGGTGGTAACCACGTCGGGGCAAGTCGCATCGCCAAGGCGATTAAACTTCACGTAAGCAATGTTCATGCCCGTATTGCCGCCATACAAATACCACCTGACCGTATGGTTGCCTTCATAAAGGTCTGCGGTAACTGTAGTGGTGTCATTAAGATCCCCTACCTGGGTCGGGCCTGCCAGAGTCACCTCGCCGAGAAATACGTCGTCAAAATAAATTTTCATCGAATTGGGATCGACCTTGCCATATTGTCCCCCCATGATGCCCAGAGCAATCTCATATAGCCCTTCATTCGCCTCATCGACGGTAATGTCGTATTCCATAAACTCCCTTGCATCCAGATAGCCAACGGCACTTCCTATTGCATTGACGTCATCAAAAAAGGTGTCGGGCCCCTGGATATCACTCTCAGTCGTTCTTTGGTTGGTTTCACCGGCAACGTCCCAGTCACCCGCCGGAATCCGAATCAGGCCAAGAGGAGAATTGGGCTCAATAACAAAGGGCTCCTTCTGTTTTACAAGCTGAAGGCCGTTGATTATATTCGTATATCCTATGTAAACGTCATTGGAGTTGGTATTATTGATATCTACGTCCTCGAAAACTACGTAGTTATGGCCCAGCTCGAACTGGCCTGGAGTGTAGATTCCGTCCACATGCAGGGTGGTCTCCGCTCCATAATAATTGAGTATAAAGTTCCCATCTGCACTGCCGTAAACGTAAATGTCATAAACGCCCTGATAAGCCCCATCGCCGAATATATTAATCTTCGGCTCCTGCCCTTCATCCGCAACAAATCCGTCGTCCAGCAGGGCCGAACCCGACTGATAGCCGTGGTTTTGCCCGTCATCGCCAATCCAGACCTGCGCGGCATAAACACTTGCATACCACAGATAGTCCTCCGGGACGGAAGCCAGCACAAGCGCCTCGGTTCTGTCCGAACCCACGGCCACACCGAATCCGCCGTAGTAAGCGGTCCATACGGCGTCTTCGCCGACGTCATAAGCCCCGTTGCCAACATATGGAGCGTCGTTGATGTTGCCGTTGAGGTCAACGTTAATGACCTCTGCCGCCGATGCAACTACACAGGCGCCAAGAATGAGTAAAACGACCGAACATAATTTCCATTTCATCATCTCAATAACCTCCTACATTTCGTATATACACATCACCCTTTTTACACGATACAATCCACACGTTTATTTGTATTCAGCCGATATATTCGGCCAATAACGCTCATCATCTTAAAGAGAGGTCTCCAACAGAGGTATCCATCGATTTGTCCAAAGGCGCCGCCGTCGAAGACCGCACTATAATGTTCTGAGAGAGTTTCACACATCTGGGACGATAATCTTCCGGTGATTTCATATTTTCAAGCAGCATCTTTGCCGCCATTCGACCCATCTGCCTCGAGGGCACAGCAACGGTTGTCAGGGGCGGAGTAACGATACTGCACAGGTATTCATCGTTAAAACACATCAGGCTAACCTGTCCGGGAATCTGAATTTCAAGCATATGAGCGCCGTGCAGGATTCTCATCGCCTCAATGTGGTCGTATGCAAGAATCGCCGTTGTGTGATACTTCATCACCGAAGAGGCCAAAAAAGCGGATGCCGAGCTAAAAACCTTGTTATGGTTCCGAACCGGTTCAAGCCCGTACCGGGTCAATTCAGAAAGATATGTATTATGTCGGTCGCTGATACTCCTGTGCCTTTTGTGCTCGCGTGTCGGTCCGGCGTAAGCTATCTGAGTATGTCCAAGCTCCACGAGATGACGCATCGCCAGCTTTGTTGCTTCAATATCATCAGGAATGACTGATGAGCAACCGGGGCCGCCGACGCCATTGATAACCACGTATGGAAGATTACTCTTTTCCATAGTCTCGATGGTCTCCGGCGAACATTCCTGAAGAACAATTGCTCCATCCACCTTCCACGGCGGCAGCTCACAACGGTTCTCCTCCAGGTTTGGAACGTTCATACAAACGTTGTAGCCGCCTACGTGCAGAGTCTCAACGCAGGCATCGATAATGGCCTGATATATATTGCCCGGCCATCCCAAAGCAATATCGCAACCAAGAACTGCGATTATCTTGGTCTGTCGCTGGACGAGATTCCTCGCTGCAAGATTAGGCCGATATCCCAAAGCACCAGCCATATCGACAATACGCTGATGGACCTCCCGTCTGACTGAAAAACCGTTCTTGAAGTTGCCATTTAATACCCGGCTAACAGTAGCCTGACTTACTCCGCAATTTGCGGCGACCTCCCTGATTGTTGGCACACCATTACTTTGAGGTATATCCATCTGTGTCAACTCCGGCTAATTTCAGGTCAATTAAAAACCTAAAGCCGTTTTCAACGATAAGTAAACGTTTACTTACAGATTATCATCATCGCCAGTCTTTGTCCAGCATTTTTTCAAAAATTTTCCTTCGCTGAAAAAACTCTTCGAAATCAATTATACTTCCAAAAACGCAGCAAATCAAGACCTTTATCAAAAACATAAGCTTGACTGGCCTTGTAAATTAGGTTATAAATATAGGTTGTTCGGTAATCGTTTACTGTAATGTGCAAAAAACTCGGTTTGGACACAATTAACCGGCTTTTGATGCCTTCAGACCGCGATAAATAGTATTAAGATGTGGTGTTGTATAGACGGTATGTGATGAAAAGTGGCAAAAAAGCCAAATCCCTTAGGCTTCTAACTCTCATCACACCCTTAGCAGCCCTGTTAATATCGCGTTATCGCGTAAAAACCGCAAATTTGCTCACAAATCCGGGTTTTGAGAATGGAACAAACTCCGGGAGGGGGGCATGTAAGGAGAACAATATATCCTCTCGTTTGGCGGTGTACGCACAACTGGTAAGATTTGTAAAAATTTTTACGAGGATATAATAATGTCCGGAAAGCTCTTTTACACGCATGTATTTTTCGTCTTAGTCCTGTTATTTGGGTCTTCCTACGGCGACACAAATGTTCTGACCAACCCCGACTTTGAGAGCGGGACTACCACCGGCTGGACAGCCCGGGGCGGCTCAATCAGCGCAGTAACATCACCTGCTCCTCACAGCGGCACTTACAGTGGAAGGTCAACGGCCAGAACAGATACCTGGATGGGAATACAGCAGAACATATTAGGAAATATTGTGGTTGGTACGTCTTACCGGTATTCCGGCTGGGTAAGAACAAGCAGTTCCAGCAGTTCTACCGTTATGATATCCATTCAGCAAACCGATAACGACGGCACCACTTATCATAACGTTGCAAGCATTTCAGCAAGCAGCAGCGGCTGGTTTTACCTCGAAGGCAATTATACTGTTACAGTAAACGGAACGCTCACAGAGTTGCTTGTTTACTTCGAAGGCCCGCCATCCGGCGTGGATATTTATGTCGATGACGCCAGCGTCTATGGCCCGGAGGTGGCTCCGCCTGACCCCAATGCTACTGGCAATGTTAATGTGAATACACGCTACCAGACGATTGAAGGTTTTGGAGCTGCAGGGGCATGGTACGAAGGCTGGCTTACTGCTCATCCTCAGAAGAATACGCTTTATGACATCCTCTTCGACCAGCTTGGCCTTGATATATACCGGCTGCGCAACGCCTACGACCAGGACGGCGGCACTGATTATATGAGCCGGTCGGGTCAGATAGTAACCGAGGCAAAAGAGCGTAATCCAAACCTCAAAATCCTTATTTCCGCCTGGACGCCTCCGATAGATCTCAAGAGCAATAACGACACAAACGCATACCCGGCTCCGGGGACACTTAAAAAAGATGGCTACGGACAGTATATGTACAACGAGTACGCGGACTGGTGGGCTGATAGTATAACTGAGTGGTCTGGCTATAGTATAAATGCAGACTATATCAGTATACAAAATGAGCCGGATTATCAGGCCACATGGGACTCGTGCCGATTCGAGCCGACTCAAACATCGAGCTACGCCGGCTATGACCAAGCATTTGAGGCGGTTTATAACGAACTCTATTCGCGGTTCCCCTCGTCCATGCCGAAGATGATTGGGCCTGAAGCAACCGGCTTTAACGGTGCAAGCGGATACAACTTATCCAGCTATCTATCGGCAATCATAAACCAGTCCCACGTTTATGGCTATGCACACCATCTTTATAATATCAACGCCGGCGATAATCCTGATGCATATCTTAGCGCAATGCAAAGCTTCAATTCATCATGGGGCAGCACCAAACCCCTTTTCCAGACAGAGTACGAGAAATCGACAGCAAGCTGGCCCGACGCCTTAAATATGGCGTTATTGCTGCACAATGCTTTGACTGTCGAGGAAGTCAGTGGATATTTTTACTGGAGTTTGTTCTGGGAACAACCCGGAGGCCTTGTGAGTTTCCCATCGTATGGCAGTTCTGGCTACACAATCAACTCCGACTATTATGGCCTCAAGCACTTTTCGGCCTTTACCGACCCCGGCTGGCAGCGAGTCGATAGCTCGGATGACTCTGATGCGCTGAGAATGTCGGCCTACATTAGCCCCAACAACAACCAATTGAGTGTTGTAATCATCAACACCAGCAGCGATACCGACATTGACCTCACGCTTTCATTTACGGGCTTTTCTATTTCAAGCGGTGAAGTTTATCGAACAAGCCAGACACAAAACTGTGTCCTTGTCGGAAGTTTCAATCCGTCCAATCCATTGACTGTGCCTGCAGAGTCTATCACGACCCTCTCACTTTCCGCTGGCGGGGATACGACACCGCCTGCGGCGCCGACGGGGCTGGCGGCAGTAGAAGGTGACGGGACAGTTTCGCTTGACTGGAACAACAATACCGAAGGCGACCTCGACGGCTACAATGTATATCGTGGGAC
>CAYNVP010000028.1:0-18568 GCA_964400665.1 uncultured Pirellulales bacterium
GATCGAGATAAGCAGGAGCGGAACAAGAAGGGAAGAATTGCTTCTTGCTCCGAAGGAGCTTGAGCTGACGTATCGGCTGCGAAGGGTTCTTAGCGAAATGAACCAGGTCGAGGCGGTTGAGCTGCTGAAGGGCCGGCTGCAAAAGTGCCGCACCAACGCGGAATTCCTGATGACGATGAACATCGATTAAGTAATAGTTGATTATTGATGACTGATAATTGATAATTGGAAGGCAGTGACGAAATCAATTGTCGATAATCAATATTATGGGTGAAGAGCTTTCCAAGACCTACGAGCCGAAGGCAACCGAACAGCAGGCCAACGAAATCTGGCTTGAAGGCAATCATTTTCACGCTGAACCCACTGACGGTGACAAGCGCCCGGTTTACACAATCGTCATACCGCCTCCGAACGTTACTGCCCCGCTGCATTTAGGCCATGCGCTGAACAACACGCTGCAGGATGTTCTGATTCGTTATCACAGAATGCGGGGGTTCAATACGCTCTGGATGCCGGGCACGGACCACGCGGGCATTGCCACACAAACGGTGGTTGAGAAGAGGATTCTGGCGGAGGAGGGCAAAAAGCGCACCGATTTTAAGCGGGAAGAATTCGTCGGGCGTGTGCAGGCGTGGAAGGACGAATACGAAGCCAGAATCATCGAACAGCTCAAGGCAATGGGGTGCTCCTGCGACTGGGAGCGGACGCGCTTTACAATGGATGAGGTATGCGAGCGGGCAGTGAGGGCGGCTTTCTTCAAACTTTTCAAAGACGGGCTGATTTTTCGGGGCAAGCGGTTGGTCAACTGGGACCCGGCGACGCAGACAGTTTTGGCAGACGACGAGGTCGAGCACGAGACAGTTGCGGGGCATTTCTGGTATCTGCGGTATCCGCTTGTTGAGCCGGTTGATGTTGTTAGTAAGAGAGTAGAGTATGTCACCGTAGCGACGACCCGGCCAGAGACGATGTTAGGAGATACGGCGGTGGCGATGAATCCCGCAGACCCGCGGGCAAAATACCTTGTGAGTAAAAAGGTTCGGCTGCCGATTGTGGGAAGGATTATCCCGATTATAGCCGACGAGCACGTCGTTTTGCCCGACCCGAACAGCGAAGATGAGAAGGCGAAATTTTCGACGGGCTTTTTGAAGGTGACTCCCGCGCACGACCCGGACGACTGGGAGATTGGGCAAAGGCAGAATCTCGAAGTGATAAACGTGATGGGGCCGGACGGCTCGATAAGCGATAAATTCGGCTGGACGGACTGGGAGAAAATCAAAAATCCCGACGTGGAAAATCTCATCGGGATGGACCGGTTCGAGGCACGTGAGGCGATAGTCGAGTGGTTCAGAGAAGAAAAACTGCTCGAAGAGGTAAGGCCTTACAGCCACGAGGTAGGGCACAGCTATCGAAGCCACGTTCCCATCGAGCCATATCTGTCGGACCAGTGGTATATCGCGGTGAAAAAGCCGATTGAGCATCTGGCAGAAAAATTCGGCAAAGGGATGGTTGAGGGGACTGATGTGCCGGCCAATTCGCTGGCTGGTTTGGCTTTGAAGCCGCTGCTGGATGGTCGATTGAGATTCATTCCGGAACGCTACGCCAAGACATATCAGGCGTGGCTTGAGAACCTGCGCGACTGGCCGATAAGCAGACAGCTCTGGTGGGGACATCAGATTCCGGTCTGGTCGAAATCCGACAAGCACAATAATCATAGTGAGAATGAAACGTGCAGTATAGTTGCCGAAACGGAACAGGGGGCTGTGACATACGCCAGTGTAAAGCCCGGTTTCGAAGAACTTGAAAAAACAATGGAATCGGAAGGGTGGATTAGGGATGGAGATGTTCTCGATACGTGGTTTAGTTCGGCGTTGTGGCCATTCAGCACATTGGGCTGGCCTGAGGAGTCGCCGGAATTGAAGACGTTTTATCCGGGGGACGTTCTTTGCACGGCACGTGAAATCATCACGCTGTGGGTATCGCGAATGGTGATGATGGGGCAGTATTGCGTGGGGGACATTCCTTTCAAGGACGTGTATATTCACGCGATGATACAGGATGGCGTTGGCAGGAAGATGAGCAAGAGCCTGGGTAACGGCATCGACCCGCTTGTCGCTATTAACAGCCACGGCGCGGACGCGATGCGGTTTACTTTGGCCAGTATGACGACCGATACGCAGGACATTCGTATGCCGGTTGAACAGATGACGCTTCCAGACGGCCGGGTGGAGAACACCTCGCCGAAGTTCGACGTCGGGCGAAATTTCTGCAACAAACTCTGGAACGCGTCGCGGTTTGCGATGATGAACCTCGAAGGCGTCAATCCCGGCGAATTCGACAAAGACAAACTGACGATTACCGACAAGTGGATTCTGTCGCGCCTGGCGAGGACCATTGCGGATGTTACAAAAGGGCTTGATGAATTCAAATACAACGAGCCGTTGAATGCGATTTACAAATTTTTCTGGAACGACTTCTGCGACTGGTACCTTGAGTGGGCCAAGCCGAGGATGCAGGATTCGGCGCAAAAGGCCATTGCACAGAATGTTCTTGCCTTTGCTCTTGACCAGGTGCTGCGGCTTTTGCATCCCTTTGTGCCGTTTATCACGGAGGGGATATTCCAGAAGCTAAATGAAATCTCACCGCATCGAGGCCTCAAAGGAATAGCAGAATTAAAGGTTGCAAAGGCGCTGGTCGCAGCCGACTGGCCCGGGCAGATTGACTTGCTGGTGAACGAAGATGCCGAACAGCAGATTGATGAAATCCAGTCGGTAATCCGGGCGATTCGGGACATAAGAAGCAAGTACAACAAGACGCTCTCAGAAAAACTTGTCGCATCGGTCAACGCACCGGCCGAAATTTCGGAAGTTTTGACGGAGGGCAGCGAGCTTATAAGGCAATTGGCGGGACTGAAGGAGTTTGAGGCGTCGGGGACGATTAAGAAGCCGAAGAACGCCGCCGCCACGATAGCGGGGCAGATGCAAATATACGTGCACGAGGCGATAGATATCGAAGCCGAGCGGAAGCGGTTAACGAAACAGAAAGAACAGATTGAGCAGTCGAAGAAGGGAACTGAGGCCCGGCTTGCCAACAAGAATTTCATCACCAAGGCCAAGCCGGGGGTTGTTGCGCAGGCAAAGGAAAAACTGGCGGAGCTGACTGAACAGTTGAAGGCGATTGAGAAACATCTTGCTGAATTGGAGAATTGAAAAGAGGAGAAGCAATGGATATCGAGGTTGAACTTTCAAAGATAATCATAAACGAAGCATCCGACCAGCAGGTGATAGTTCTCAAGGAGCGCTATGGTCAGCGGAGCTTTCCGATAGTAATCGGGATAGTGGAGATATTTGCGATAGACCGGCGGCTGAAGGGCATCACACCGCCGAGGCCTATGACGCACGATTTATTGGACAGCATAATTCGAAACCTGGGTGCGCGCATTGAGAGAATAGTCATAAACGACCTGCGCAATCATACTTTTTACGCGAGGATTGTTCTGAGCTTAAACGGGAAAATCGTGGAGGTTGACTCCCGGCCTTCGGACGCGATTGCGCTGGGAGCGGCGTCGAGTGCGCCTATTTTTGTGGCTGAGCAGGTTTTTGAGAAGATTGGCGAGTAAAGAAGCTCGACAGAATCAAAAGGCCTACCGCTATACACAACAGGGAATCCGCTACGTTGAACGCAGGCCAGTGTTTTCCCGGCCAATAGACAACGTCGATAAAATCCCTGACAAGCCCATCGTTGAACAGCCGGTCGTAAAGATTGCCGCATACTCCCGCCGCGAATAAAGCAAGGGCGACGTTGACGATTTTGCGGTGGTTTCCGGCAAACAGGAACACCGCAAATACAACCACCATCGCCACGGCCGAGACCGCCACCAGCATAGGACGCTGCCCCGCGGCTATGCCGAAGGCCGCGCCGGCATTTTGAGCGAGCTGCAGACGTAAGAATCCCTTTATAACGGTGAAGCCGTGTTGTTGTGAGTTTTCAAGCCAGTTGAAGACGGCGCTTTTCGTCCATAAATCAAGCGCAACGCCGGCTATAAAAATGGGCCAGAACAAAAGATGACCCGTCTTCGCTGCGCTTCGCCGAGGCAGGCGGAGGCCGGAAGACGGAGGACTTGTCATCGGAACTCTGTCATCTGTCATCTGCCTTCCGTCCTCTGTTGTTTACTTTGAGTATTTTTCTATGAGCTTGACGAGGCGGTCTCGTTTAGGCTGGTCTGGTTTGATGCTCAAGGACTGCCGCCACAATTCGATTGCCTGTGTTTTAAGGCCGGCGTCGTCATCGTTAAGCGCCGTCAACATATATGCGACGCCGAGCCCGCGGTATGCCTCCCAGTCCTGGTTGTTTATTTCGATGGCCTTTCTGTAGTTTACGATGGCCTGGTTGAGGTCGTCGAGCCGGAGGAAACAATACCCGAGATACTGCCAGGCGGAGCTGTTGGCCGGCTGCAACCGCGTGACCGACTTAAGCAGCTCTTTGGCCGGCTCGTTGCGATTTGTCCGCAGATAGGCAATCGCAAGCGACATCATAACGGCCGGGTCGTTACCGTTTATTTCCAGCGCGCGTTTGTATGAGCGAACGGCCTGCTCGTAATCTTTTTGCGAGTCGTAGATGTTTCCCAGGAGCTGTTGAAGCTCGGCTATGTTGGGATAGATTTGTTCGGCCTTTTTGCCATAGATGAGGGCCTCGTTGTAATCCTTTATCTGATAAAGGCACTTTGCGGTATTGAGGTTAGCTTTGAGGTGGTCGGGTTTGAGCTGTGCCGCCCTGCGGTATGCGTTGACCGCGAGGGTGAATTCCTTCATCGTCTGATAGACCCGGCCTAAGCTGAAATAATCCTTGAACGACCAGGGATTAAGCTGGGTGGCGGTCTCGTATGAGGCGGCGGCCTGGGGGAAATCCTTCATCTGCTCATAAATTTCACCCAACAGCGAGTGCGCCAGCGAGAAACGCTTGTCTATAGTTATCGCCCTGTCGAGTTTCTGGACGGCCTTTTCGTTCTCATTAAGCTCCTTAAGCATCACCGCATCGACGTAAAGCTCGACGGCCGACTGGCGAGATTGGCAGCCGGCGACAAACAAAAGGGCGACGCTTATTGTCGTTATGCAGAGCCGTAGCGGACTATTGGTCATTCATTTTCCCATCTAACAGGATATGACACATAAACTGCCTTAAGTATATCGTCACAACGCATTATAAGTTCTTAAATTATATCGTGATAAGACACACGAGTCAAAAATTTTCATCGTTGTGGGGGATAAGCTAATCGAGGCACCCCTTTGACTTTTCGGCGTCAAAGCCGTATCATATCCCGCTATTCTTAACAGATTGAAATACGCAGACGAAAAAGACGCCCGGCTTATATAGCAATTTATAGAAAGGTTCGGTCTCTATGGCGAAAAAGGTGACTTTGGAGCGCAGACCGTTCGTGCTGATTATCCGTGACGGCTGGGGCTATAATCCGGATTCTTCCGAGGACGCCTACAACGCCATTAAACGCGCCAACACTCCCACCGACGATATGCTGATGAGTGAATACCCGAACACACTCATTCATACCCACGGCGAATACGTTGGGCTGCCCGACGGGACTATGGGCAACAGCGAGGTGGGGCACCAGAATATCGGGGCGGGCAGAATTGTCCCACAGGAATCGGTGCGCCTCAGCCACGCCATTCGCGACGGGTCGTTTTTCAAAAACGAGCAGTTCGGCAATCTAATCAAATTCATAAAAGAGCACAAAAGCAGGTTGCACCTTATGGGGCTGTGCAGCGATATCGGCGTTCATTCGCTGCTCGACCATTTGTATGGTCTGCTGGAGCTTGCCAAAAGAAACGATATAAAGGACGTTTTCATCCACGCCTTTACCGATGGTCGTGATTCGCCGCCCGACAGCGGCGCCGGCTACATTGAGCAAATTGAGAACAAGGCGGCTGAAATTGGCATAGGCAAAATCGCCTCGGTGACGGGCAGGTTCTACGCGATGGACCGCGACAGCCGATGGGAGCGGGTCCAGAAGGCATACGAATGTATGCGAGTAGGTAAGGGCCTCAAGGCCAAAACAGCCGCAGAGGCAATCGCCAACAGCTACGCCAAACAGGTTACCGACGAGTTCATCGAGCCGACGGCAATCGTCAACGAGGATAACGAGCCGATAGGGACGATAGCCGACGGCGACGGAGTAGTGTTCTTCAATTTCCGAGGCGACAGGCCACGCGAAATAACGAGGGCATTCGTCCAGCCCGACTTCAAGGAGTTTTCCCGCACTACCAGGCCGGATATTTATTACGTCTGCATGACCGAATACGACGCGACGATTCCTGCGCCGGTTGCGTTTCCGAAACCGCCTAAAATGAAAAACATACTGGGCGCATACTGGGGTTCGCTGGGCCTTAAGCAGTTCCGCTGCGCAGAAACGGAAAAATACGCACACGTAACGTTCTTTTTCAATGACTACACCGAGAAGCCGTTTGCAGGCGAGGACAGGCAGATTGTTCCTTCGCCGCGTGTGCGGACATACGATTTGAAGCCGGAGATGAGTGCGTATGAGGTTGCCGACGTTGTGCTGCAGCGGCTCGACGCAAACAAATACGACGTGATAGTCGTGAACTTTGCGAACCCCGATATGGTGGGGCATACGGGAATTTTAGACGCGGCGATTAAGGCAGCTGAGGCGGTTGACAACTGCGTGGGCAAAATCCTGGACAAGGTCAGACAATTAGGCGGCGCGGCGATAGTGACCGCCGACCACGGCAACTTTGAAAAAATGATAGATGACTCCCCTGATAGTCCGCATACTGCTCACACCGTCGGCGACGTGCCGCTGATTGTCTTCGACGAACGATACAAAAATAAAAAGCTTCGCCAGGGCGGGATACTTGCGGACATCGGGCCGACGCTGCTCGAAATGATGGGTCTTCCTCAGCCGAAAGAAATGACGGGTCAAAGCCTGCTCCAAGACTAAGGGGCCGCGCTGCAAACATACGTGCGGTGCCTGTTGGTTTTTTGCTCAGGGACGGGAGAAAAAATGGGCCGGATAGTCGTCCTCGACGAGAATATGGTTAATATGATTGCCGCAGGCGAGGTAATAGAAAGGCCCGCCAGCGTGGTCAAGGAATTAGTCGAGAACAGTATCGACGCCGGGGCGACAAAAATCACCATAGCCGTCGAGGACGGCGGTCGAAAGCTCATATCGGTAACCGATAACGGTCGTGGTATGGACGCCGAAGATTTATCTTCAGCGTTCGAGCCGCACACAACAAGCAAAATCAAAACAAGCGAGGACCTGCGGGCGATATCGACGCTGGGTTTCAGGGGCGAAGCACTGGCAAGCATCGCCTCTGTGGCACAGGTGAAGGCGGTCAGCAGGATAGGAGACCAGCTTGCCGGGCACTCCATCGAAATCGACTGCGGCAGCAAATCTGAGGTGATGCCGACCAGCGCCGACGTCGGCACGACCATTGCGGTCCGGGACATTTTTTACAAGCTGCCAGCCCGGCGCAAATTCCTCAAAAGCGCAAATACCGAAATGGCCCACATAACCGAGCGGTTCACCAGAATCGCGTTGGCCAACACCTCGATTGAGCTTGCCCTGGTTCACAACGGCAGGGACATATATCGGCTGAACGCCGACCAGGGCGTCCGCTCGAGAATCGCGGAACTATTCAGCCCTGAAATAGCCGACGCGCTGCTTGAGACCAAAAGCGACGAGAAAGGGCTGCGTATTACGGCTTATCTGGGCAGGCCCGCGATTGCCGCTACAAGCAACCGTCTCCAGTTTATATTTCTCAACGGAAGGTTCATACGCGACAAATTCATCTCACACGCCATCAAAGAGGCGTATCGCGGCTCTATCGACCCGAGCAGATACCCCGCCGCGTTTATATTTATTCATATGCCTTATGAGGATTACGACGTCAACGTTCACCCGACCAAAATCGAGGTGCGTTTCTACAACGCGAATCTCGTTCATTCGCAGATTCTCGGCTGTATCAGGGAAAAACTTCTGGCCACCGACCTCGATACTGTAGCGAGGGCGCCTCAACAAACGGCTTCGCCTTTTCGCAGGGACAGCCGGATTGCTGAGGCGATGGAGGAGTTTTTTAAGAGGCATCGCCCAGCCGGACAACGACATCTTGGTTTCACAAACTCTGGTACTTATTCCGGGCACATCTCACAATTGGCTCAGGCGCAACAAGATACCTTTGTCGACAGAAAATTTATGCAGGTCCACGACAGTTTCATTGTCGCCGAAAGCGACGATGGTATGGTTATCATCGACCAGCACGCGCTGCACGAACGAATCACATACGAGCATCTGAAAAAACGGGTCCAAGACAGCCCGCTCGAATCACAGAAACTTTTAGTGCCTGAAAGCGTTCAACTGACCAAGGCCCAGACGGACATCCTTGAGAACAACGCGGAATTGATAGATAAACTCGGAATCGAGATTGTCCCCTTCGGGCCGAAGACAGTCGCCATCCAGAGCTTTCCGGTCCTGTTATCCAAGGCCGAGCCGGCCGATTTTGTTCGGGACCTGATAGATATATTATCGGAAAAGGGCGATACGCTCGACGGCGACACTCTTCTTGACGAGGTTCTGCATATGGCGGCGTGCAAGGCGGCAATCAAGGCGGGCCAGAAGCTTACCGACGGGGAGATAGAGCAGCTGCTCGCCGACAAGGAGACGGTCGAGCATTCCAGTCATTGTCCCCACGGCAGGCCCGCCACGATAAAATTTACTGTTACCGAACTGGAAAAACAGTTTAAGCGGACCTGAACCACAGATTACACAGATGAATCACAGATTATACAGATTATTGGCAATTGTTTTTATAATGATGCCTGGGTTTTCGACGCTTGTGCGCGCATCCGGTATCGAGCATCGAGAATCGAGCATCCAAAGAATAGTGTCGCTTTCGCCGAACCTTACTGAGATTATCTTTGCGCTGGGGCTGGGTGACAGTGTGGTTGGGGTTTCGAATAACTGCGACTGGCCCGCAGAGGCGAAGGAAAAACCGAAGGTGGGGACGTTCTGGCAGCCGAATACCGAGGTCATCATTAATGCCAGGCCGGACCTGGTTGTTTGTGAATCATTCCCCCAGCAAAAAGAGGTGGCGGAAACGCTTAAAAGGACCGGTTTGAATGTCATTTCGCTGCGGATTGAATCCATCGAGGAGCTATATTCGGCAATCGCACAAATCGGCGTCGCTGCTGATTGTAACGCAGCCGCTGAACAGCTTGCCGCGAGCATAGAAGAGAGGATTGGTCGAATCCAAGCAATGTCATCGACCTGTGAAAAAGTAAAAGTCCTCTGGGTCATACAGGCAGAGCCGGTTCGGGTGGCGGGCGTGAAGACGTTCATAAACGAGATAATCGAGCTGGCCGGCGGACAGAACGCAATAGCGCCGACCGTTGACCAGTATCCCTCAATCGGGACAGAAGAAATCATAAGCTGCAGCGCGGAAGTGATAATACAATCGGCTATGGGAACGGAAGCAATCGAAGGACAGCAGAAAACAGCGGAAGAATTCTGGAGTAGGTTTCCAAATCTACCAGCCGTGAAGAACAACAAGATTTACGTTATCGACTCGGACACGGTGCTGCGTCTCGGCCCCCGCCTGCCGGAGGGGGTAAAGACCATCACGCGATTTTTACATCCTGAACTATTTGTCCGGCTGGAAGAGAAAAATCAGGAAACAGGAAACACAGATGACTGACCTGCTGACGCCGAAAAATCTGATTTTCAAAATAATATTGTGCCTGGCGGCGCTTGCAGTGGTGATGTTCGTATGTTCCTTAATCGGGACGCAAAAACTGTCTCTCAGTGCTGTTTTAGGTGGGCCGGGCGTTGAGCCGGGGCAAAACGTCGATTACGATATTTTCGTTCACGTTAGAATCCCGCGGGTCATATTGGCGGCGCTGGTCGGCGCGGCGCTGGCCGCCAGCGGCGTCGTCCTGCAGGCGATTCTTCGTAATCCTCTCGCCGAGCCGTACATACTCGGCATATCCAGCGGGGCGGGGCTGGGTGTGATGACGGCCTTCCTGTTAGGCGCGAGCTGGAAATTATGGGCGGGTTCGCCAATTGCGGGGCTTGCATTTTTGTTCGCACTTAGTACCTGCTGGTTAGTCTGGCTAGTAGGACACCTGGCGGGCGGGGCGACCGTAACCAGTCTGTTGTTGGCGGGAGTCGTCATCAATGCGTTTTTCTCCGCGGTTATAATGCTGCTGACTTCGATAATCGACAGCCAGCAGCTCCGTAGCACGATATTCTGGCTTATGGGTAACATCACGGAGAAGAGTTACTCCACGTTGCTGTTTAGCGCGATTTTTATTGCGGCCGGCATCGCTGGATTATTCACCATCTGTCAGAAATTGAATGTCCTTACATTTGGCGGACAGGAGGCACAGTCGCTCGGCGTCAGTCCGCGCGTAATTACTCTGTTCGCTTTTGCCTTCGCTTCTTTCATTACAGCCGTTGCCGTCGGCCTGAGCGGGCTGGTGGGGTTTGTGGGATTGGTTGTCCCACATTCTGTTCGGCTGGTTTTCGGTCCCGACCACCGCCAGTTGCTGCCTGTCGGCGTACTGGTCGGTGCGGCCTTTGTGGTTATTTGTGACACGATTGCCCGCACGATAATCGCGCCAGCACAACTTCCGGTGGGCGTGATAACGGCCATTATCGGCGGACCTGTGTTTCTCGTTCTACTCGCCAGATACAGCAGAAAGGTCGGTCATCTGCGATGAGTATCGAGGTGAAAAATCTCTGCTTTGCCTACAAAGGACAGTTAGAGATACTTAAAGGTATCTCATTCCGGCTTGCCCAGGGAGATTTTCTGTCGATAGCAGGCCCAAATGGGGCAGGCAAGAGCACGTTATTGAATCTGTTGTCCGGCCTGCTTAAACCAATATCCGGGTCAATTACAATCGACTCGTCGCCGCTGCAATCTTATTCGGTCAGACAGCTCGCCAGGAAAATTGCGGTCGTCCGTCAGGAGTTCGTCCCTGTTTTTGAATTCACCGCGGCTCAGGTTGTATCGATGGCGAGAACCCCGTATCTCGGCGCACTGGCGTTTGAAACCGAGACCGACAGGAAGGCAATAACCGAGGCGTTTGAGATGACTGATACCGCCCGATTTGCCGACCGTCCTCTCAATCATCTGAGCGGCGGCGAGCGCCAGCTCATCTTTATCGCCCGTGCACTGGCGCAGCAGACGCCGATATTGCTTTTAGATGAGCCGACAAGCTTTCTCGATATGAAGCATCAGGTTGCCATTTTCGACCTGCTCAAGAAAATGCAGATTCAAAAGCAGAAGACAATTGTTGCAGTCACCCACGACGTAAATCTCGCTGCTCAATACAGCGATACGATACTGCTGCTCGCGGCCGACGGCAGTTACAGCTTCGGCGATACTGAGGAGATTTTATCCGCTGAAAGAATTGAAAGTGTATTTGGTGTAAAGACCTTCGCGGCTCAAATCGGGCAAGGCAGGTTCTTTTTCCCCTTGGGGAAATTTACTAAGGATAATCTTGGTAAACACCCCGGCCCGCCTCGACTCGCTCGCGAGTCGGGCGAGGCGGGCAGGTCTATATAAACGCCTCCCTGATATGCTCCAGTTTTCCGAAGCATATCAGCTCGTCGTCTTTAAGGATTTTCATATTGGGGCTTGGATTGGGCATCGTTTCGCTTCCACGCACAATGGCCAGGACGTTTATGTCCTCTTTTCTGAGCCCCGATTCGTGCAGGGGCTTGCCGAGAATCGGATGGTCTTCCCGGATTCTCACCGTTGCAACGCCGTAGCCGCCCGTGGCCACGAGAAGCTCTTCGCTTGATATGGGTTTGGTGCTTTTTCTTTTGATGACCCGTTTTCGCAGGATGTCGGTCATTTTTCTGGCGATTATGGTATTGGTGAAAAACTTGTAAATAAGATATACGCCGATAATTATTATCAGCATATTTATCAACTGCACCACAAAGGGCGGAAGGTCAATCGGCAAAATAGGTTTTGAAAGCCCCTGTTCTATGACTTCCTGCGCCCGCAGCGTATTTGCCAGCGTGGCTATCATCGTCACCAGACCCGCGTGACCGAGGACCATAAGAGTCGAGGCGATTCGCCGCCTCTGGGGATTACCCGTGATGTGCTCGGCCTCTCTTGTTGTGAACCCCGTCGAGGTGAAGCAGGAAAGCGCCTGGAATTTCGCCATTGACCACTCAAGGCCGGTCAACTGAAACGCGATGGCCCCGATTCGCACGATAATAAAAGCGACGACGAGCACTATCAGAAACAATGCCAGATTCATACAGCCCCCTTATCATTACAGATTTAACTGATACTACTTATTGTTCCTCGCTCGGTTTGTAAGCCGGACAGCGAAGGACATAATCAAGCAAATCACCGAGTTTTGCCGTGGCAAGCGCGATGCACGAGTCCGCCGCACCATAATACATATATACTATTCCGTCCCTGACTGTCCAGCCGCAAGGGAAAACCACATCATCCACGTCGCCCTCGCGTTCGTAAGACGCCTTGGGCCCGAATATCCATTCGTCGGACCGTCGCAGGACCTTCGCCGGATTGTCTTTGTCGAGCAGCGCCAGCCCGAGCCGATATATCGAGCCGGAGGCCGTCGCCCGCACGCCGTGGTACAACATGAGCCACCCTGCTTCGGTCTGCATCGGCGGCGCCGACAGGCCTATCTTGTTGGCATCCCACCAGCTTCCGTGCCTGGCGTGCAGCAGGGTGTGATGTTCGCCCCAGTGCTTCAGGTTTGGCGAATAGGATAACCAGATATGTCCTTCGATATGCGGGAAGCTGACGACGGGCCGATGCAGCATTGCCCACAGTCCATTAAATTTTACCGGGAAAAGGGCGGCGTCCTTGTCTTCCGGCGGCATAACAGCGCCGAGCCGGCTGAAGCTCTTGAAGTCCTTTGTCGTGGCCAGCGACACTAATGGCCCGCCTTCGGAAAAAGCCGTGTATGTTATTGCCCATTCTTTCAATTCATCCAGCCAGGTTATCCTTGGGTCTTCTATCCCCCAGACCTCCTCAGGATATGCCGAATCCGTCTTGAGCGTCGGCTGAGCGTCAATTCGCCAGTTGCTGATACCGTCGGCGCTTCTGGCGACCGTCAGATGCGAAGCGCCGCGAAAATCCTCCACCCGCACCAGAAGAAGCGTTTCACCATTTACTATTGCTGCCGCGGCGTTGAAGACCGAATTGGCCGGATATGGCCAGTCCTCGACTGTAAGAATCGGATTCTTCTGGTGACGCTCGAACAGCTCGCCTTTTATCTGCCTTTTCATAATTTACGCACCTGTAACAAAACAAACAACGTCCGTCACCCCAGCCGGTTTATTTACTCTTGCGAAGCATCCTCGGCCACGAAAAAAAACTTCGTTGATAAAAAGGTATCTTATCCGGGAACACTCCTTCGCTGACAAACCGAACGTCCTCAATTGAATAGAATGACTTTGGATTAAATTTACTTATGATTTCAGTAACCTCTTCGAGGTCGCTGCGTTTAATTACGGAGAAAATCAAGTGAACCAGTCCCATACTGCCCTGCGCGGGAATGCTCGTCACGCCGTGACCCGCGTCTCGAAGACCGTCTATCAACTGGGAAGCGTCCTGTTTTGTAATAATCCTGATTACGAGGGTTCCTATCGCCAGCCGCTCTTCGATAATTATGCCTATCATATTGCCAATTGCAAAGCCGCCCGCATAGGCAATGTAGCACGGCACATTATTGAGGTTCTGCATAATCTTGGCCATCACGATTATCCAGATAAGAACCTCGAAGAATCCTAAAAACGGGGCGAGGTACTTATGGCCCCGCGACAGCATGAGAATGCGAAGTGTGCCTAATGTAACGTCGCAGACCCTCGCAAGCGCAATCAGAATCGGCAATACGACGTATGTAAAAGTCGCTGAATCGTAAAACGACATAGCTAAACCTTCCCTAAAATCAACCAAAGATTCTGCCGTTTTTCTCAAACCGCTGCTGATGCAGCGCATTCTTTGAGAAAACTAACTCAATAAACCGCACTTGTCAATGAACTCCTATTCGTCTTTGGGCTTCTTGTTGGTTTGTCCAAAACCAAACTGTCTCAACACCTTCTCGGTGAACTGCCCGCCGCTTTCTGCGATGTCTATTATAAATCCAATTGTCCCGTCTTTGAGGTCTTTAAGCGGCTGTTTGCTGATTAACTTATTCGCCGGGTCAGACCAGTGTCCTTTGAGTCGCAGCCGGATGAGTTTGTCTTTGAAATGCGCGAACCAGTTCACGACGGGTATTCTGTTGATGAGCTTGTCCACGTTCTTAAGGGGCATCACGGTCACGAACATATCCACCTGCCCGCTTTGAAGGTCAATGCTGCCGCCTGGCTCGGCCTCTATCGCGCTGAAGCGGTTCGACAAATGCCCCCGCACAATTGTCATTTTCGGCCCGGACAAAGTGAATACAACCTCCGCGTCCGACATGCCGCCGACCTGATACTCCCATATTCCGATATATTTGAACAGTCCCCCTATCAAAGGCAGTCGCCACAAGTCGGCATTGTCAATAAATGCCGCCCCGTCGGCCTTTATACTTTCCATACCGTTGGTATCTCCGGCAAATCGAAGGTTCAAGAGCGCGTTTCCTCTTGTGAATTTTTTTGTCGCTTCCATCAGCCCGGTCAACTCAGGCAGATTGACCTCCGCGGCGAGAATATCTCCGCCGTATGATACAGGGTCGGGCTGCTTCAGGTCGGCGTAGAACGAGGCCTTTAATCGACCGCTGCACAAAACTCCGGCCACCTGTTTCAAATCCAGATGACGTTTCCCGACGAACAGTTCGCCGCTCAATTCTCTGCCGACAACACTGTCGCCTGCGAGAATCATCCAATTCTCAAACGACACTGCTCCTTCAGGCCACAAGCTTTCGGCCTGCGAAAGGTTGCCCCGAATCCTTAAATAGGCATCGACTTTTCCTTCACAGCTCCATCTTGCCGGCGCATTCATCGCCGACAACAGCACTTCCATCTGTCCGCGTTCCATCGTCCGTACGAATTTCAGATTAAATTCCACCTCCCGGCTGTTCGGATCGACAGTGCCGTCGATTTGGATTCGAGAGGAATCATCTTTGTTGCTGCCGATATTTAAACTGTAAAGTTCTTCGGCTTTCGCAACCTCTGCGAAAATGCGGTCCAAAACTATTTCCGACTCAGCCGATTCTACACTGATAGTTGCGTGTCTTACTCTCATATACTCCAGACTTGGCGGGCCCGCGTCTGAATTTAGCTCACGATGCAATGGAATAATCGGCCCGTCCTCATCCAGCCGCAGCCGAACATCAAGCCGCTCGACTTCAATTTTTTTCGCGGGCGCCGTCAAGCTCGGCCAGTTACCCAAAACGAGCTTTATATCTTCAGCATTCATTATCTCCGTTCCGGCCTTGTCACAAAAAATCACGTCCCGGATGAACATAACGCCGTCATAACCGAACTTAACCTTGCCCACCCGTACCGGTCCGGACCAAAAATGCGACAATGTCTGTTCCACGCGCATCTCTACATAAGCAGGACCGAGCCAGAACTTCACTGAAGCGTGAAAAACTATCGCCGAAAGAACAAGACAGAATACAGCCCACCTAAGAATGCCTCTCGTTAAACTTTTGTGATTAGCGCGTGAAATTGCCATTCTTTTTGACCCGGATAAACTGCCGTTGTTATTACCGCCGCAGGATATTGTTAATCGCCGTTTCCTAAGCCGCCTGCGGGGAGCTGTGTCGAGCCGCCATAGATGAAGCGAAGTTCGCCGACATTCGGAATAACTGCGAGAGGGAATTTAGGGAAAGGTTTGAAACCGGCCGGCCAATAGACGAACAGCGCCCTGCCGACGAGATACTCGCGTGGGACGATGCCTTCGGGATAAGTATTGCCGTAGTTACCCTTGCCCGGCTGACTCCACCATCTGCCGTCCTCGCTGCAGGGGCTGTTGTCTCCGAGCATGAAGAACTGGTCTTTTTCGAGCTTGAGGGGATAACCTTCCGTGGCCCTGCCCATTTTGTTGCTATTGAGGCTTCGCGCGGTATAGTAAAGGTCTCTGAATAAAGCTGTATGTGAAAGGGTAATATTGCCCGCTCCTAGAATCTTCGCCTGCGGTTCAATATCAGCTCTCCTCAACCCCGCGTCGTTCGGCCCCCGTCCTATATCGTAAGTCAGCGACTCGTCGCCGAATTCCAGCACCAGCTTGTGGTCAATGTTGGCAAACCTCAGCAGCGTTGGCCTGTCGACTGTCAGGGGGGCAATGGTTTTATTTGCCAGCGTCTGTTCATTTCCGTCCGAAATGCGAGATATAGTCATCCGCCCCGCAAAATCGACCTGGCCCGTATAATCTATCCCATATTTGCTCAAGGCCGTGCCTGCCAGGCCGTCCGGCCCGCTCGAACTGACCCAGAAGCGAATCATCAGGTCGCTGCAATAGGGCATATCTCTGTAATCCGTAGTTTCGTCGTATGCATACGTCGCCCTGAAATCGTTGCCCCGCGACGTATCGTAAACCATCCAATGTATCTTGTCAGTCGCTTCGGCGAGGCGGAAAATTGTCGGGTTTTCATCGTCGATTATCCATTTGGAACCTTCGGTATTTTTGAACGGCTGCTGCCAGGTGTGCCCGTTGAATCCTGGTTCCTCCGGCCTGGCCGGCTGATAATCATTGTCGTATATCGTCATCCACAGCTCTTCCTGGACCTTCGGGGGCTTTCTGCTGATAAGGCCGTCGATATAGACGTCGCCGTCGATAATCTCCACCGTCTCGCCGGGCCTTCCCACCAGCCGTTTTATATAATTTTCCGTCGGGTCCAGCGGGTTCTTGAATACCACTACGTCCCACTGCTTCGGCTCCACAAACTGATAAATGCACTTCAAAACCAGTATTCGGTCGCCGCTCGATGCCGAATCCGGCCCGCCGGTCGGTTGGATGTATCCACAGCTTGGACAACGGGAGTCCTCCTGCCGTCCAAATCGTCTCTGTGCCCGGCTCTTCGGCTGTCTGTAGTTGCTCTCCCCATAGTAGTATTTGTACCCGCACTGTGTGCATCGCAGCCTGTAATGCTTGCCCAGCAGGGTATCGGCCATACTTCCCGTTGGGATACGGAAGGCCTCCATAACAAATGCGCGGAACACAAAGGCCAGCGCAAAGGCCGTTATCAGCCATTCCAGCGTGTTCGCCACATCGCCTGCACGGTCTTTTGCCTTCCGGGCATTATCATGTGATTTTCCTTGTTTGTCTTTGGCCATAAGAACCGGACATTATGCAGTAAAGTGACCGCCAGGTCAACCCCGCACCCATTTTTACCGCAAAGACCGCTCATCTTGCTTCGTCTGACCTCGGCTCGACGCCTCGTCGAGACGGGCGGGCGAAGCGGGCCGATGCGAGCGTGCTCGGCGGTAAAATTGTCCTGGTTGGCAGAAAATTTTTTAGCAAAAATTGCTTGTTGTATAGAAGTCGTTGTTGTATAGTTACTTGCAGCTACTTGACTTGTTCTTTCCTGATGGCAACGGTTATATGAGCTTTGCAGAGAGTGGCTATGTGGACCCGGATGGGCGGAAATTGGGTTTGGGTCAGCCGACGGCTTTCCCGCGAACAAGGGAGATTATGAATCACCACGTGCTGTTCGTTGAAACGAGGTAACACTATGTCAACTATCACAAAGAAAGAACTTATCGATCGTATCGCAAAAAGCACTCAGGCAAAGCGTGTTACTGTTAAAGGCATAATCCAGGCGTTTCTCGGCGAGATGACCGCCGAGCTGGCAGATGGTAACCGCATCGAGTTCCGTGATTTCGGAGTCTTTGAGACCAGAGCCCGCGCCCCGCGCGTCGCACAGAATCCGAAGACTCTCCAGCGGGTCGAGGTCCCGGCCAAAAGAACCGTAAAGTTCAAGATGGGACGATTGATGAAGGACCGTCTGGTTTCCGCCGCTCGTGAATCTGCCCGTCCGGCAGGCGGGTCGGCGGGGACAAAATGAGTCTCGATACCGGATTCCGCCTCCGGCGGACAGGCCTCGATGCTCGATTTTTTCGAGTCACGAGCAGCGAGTATCGAGCGACGAATTATGTGTCTGTGGTAAAGTTGTTCGAAAGGTGTAGTTTATGTCAGAGGGAACAGTGAAGTGGTTCAACTCAAGGAAGGGTTATGGCTTCATCGCTACGGATGACGGCAGCGATGTCTTCGTCCACTACTCAAGCATCTCCAGCGACGGCTACAAGACCCTTGCAGAGGGTGATGCGGTAACCTTCGATATAGTCCAGGGCGAAAAAGGTCCCAGGGCTGAAAATGTAGTCCCTCGCCCTGCTGCCAAAGCAGGGACAGACAAGGCGGAGCCGCCGAGTGAACCCCAGATAGAACAGTAATTCCGTCCTGCTGTCTTATCGCCGCAATCAGCCATACCCGGCACAGACCAGAGCAGTCACCGTGTGCCGGTCGATTTGCTGCATACCAAATCTCGTAAGTCCGCGCCTTTTTTCTCTTGCAAATCCGTCGAATATCTGTTATTTGAATCCCAAGGTGATGAATGAAAAGCC
>CAYNVP010000028.1:18668-19849 GCA_964400665.1 uncultured Pirellulales bacterium
GGTCTTGACTGCAACGTGCTTGTCCTTAACAAGCACTATATGGCCATCCGCATCGTCGGCGCCAGGCGGGCATTTTCCCTGCTTTGCCGGCACTTGGCCGAGGTCGTTTCCTGCGAACAGGGCACCTACGCCAATTACGACTTCCAAAGCTGGTGCGAGGTCAGCGAGTTCAAGCGAACCTTCGAGCCGCAAAACCACGACTGGGTTTCCACGGTCAATTTCTATGTCGCTGTCCCGAAGATAATCCGCCTATTGTTCTACGACCGTCTGCCCAGAACCGATGTCAAGTTCAACCGCAGAAACATCTTCGCGCGCGACAGGAACCGGTGTCAGTATTGCGGAAAGAAGCAGCCCACCAGCGAGCTGTCCTTAGACCACGTCATCCCGAGAAGCGCAGGCGGCAAATCGGTCTG
Organism: uncultured Pirellulales bacterium; assembly: GCA_964400665.1. Classification (GTDB taxonomy): domain Bacteria; phylum Planctomycetota; class Phycisphaerae; order Sedimentisphaerales; family Anaerobacaceae; genus Fen-1362. The sequence goes on from CAYNVP010000028.1 coordinate 19,082, forward strand.
GGCAAACATCGTCTGTGCCTGCACTGACTGCAACGTCAAAAAAGGAGGTCGGACTCCACACCAGGCCGGTATGACACTCGTCCAAAAACCCGCCAAGCCCAGGCACAATCCCCTCGTCCACGTCCACCTCGGCCACGAGCGCTACAGCAGTTGGAAACAATTCCTCGACCACGCATACTGGTCGGTCGAACTGAAATAATTATCTCAGCGGCCGGTTGTCTGGACACGGGCATAGCCGGTTATTGAGCTATTACTCCGCGCCGACGAGCCAGTCAGCAACCAATAGGGCCAGGTCAAGCAGGTTGATGGTGTTGTCGCAGTCCTCGAGATTCGCATGGCCGCAGTCCTGTGTGGAGCAGTCAAATCCGTAATATTGCGTAAATAGACTATAGTCTAAGAAATCAACATCGCTGTTATGGTCAATGTCGCCCATTACCTCCGTAACAGCCGCATCATCGACATAGAAATTGACGTCCGCAGCCGGACCTTCGAAATAGATATACAGGTCAGTCATTGACTCATTGGCATCAAAAGCTAAAGTGTCATCCAGCTTAACCCATCTATCGCTGTAAGCCGTCGCGTTGTCTATGCCGTAGTAATGGTCGCCGGTTGAATCGACTTTTTTTACAGTCAGCGCCACATAAGTGCTGTCCGCGTTTTGCAGCCGGACCCAGCCGGAAATCCTGTATGTCTTGCCGTCATCCATAAGACCCAGCACTGATTGCCATGCGCCCTGCCATGAAGCAGTCCTGCCGCTCGCCAATCCGC
>CAYNVP010000029.1:0-19422 GCA_964400665.1 uncultured Pirellulales bacterium
TCTCGAACTGCCGATACAACGCCGGTTGATACGGTTGATTCAAGGCCGAGAGGATTGCCTATAACAATAATGTCTTCACCTTCAGAAGGCACATTAACGTCGAGATTCAAGAAGGTTATATTGGCATCCGGAATGTTCACGACGAGCTTGATAATATCGGCTTCGGCGTTTTTGGCAATGATGCCTTCAACCGGATATTCCATACCGGTCGAAGTTTTAACAGTGGCACGATAAACACCTTCGAGGACGTGATAGTTTGTAACGATATGGCCTTTGTTGCTTATAAAGAAACCGCTGCCCTGGCCCAATGGCTTGTTGTCCTTGTCGAAGGTTTCTATAAGAACAACGCAGGGCTTTACTTTTTTTGCTAAATCGACAAGATTTTGGTCGGCCTGTGCGACCGAAAGATTTGTTAATACAATGCCAGCTAATAGAATACTTAGCTTTTTCATTCTCTCAGTCTCATTTTCAAATCAGTTCCTTCCTGTTCATTTTGTATTCAATCAACTTGCTGCGTTTTGTTCTTGCGGCTTCCAGCAGCCGTTCGATTTGTTTTTTATTGCCGGTGCGAATTGCTTTTTTGAGTTTGGCAAGCTCACCCGTCAGACGGTCTATACCTCGAACGGCGTTTTTTGCGTTTGTCAAAAACACATCCGCCCAGATATTCGCCGGGCCGGAGGCGATGCGGGAGCTGTCCATAAAGCCCTTGCCTGCGAACTTCAGTTCCTCCGGGTTGCTGGTGTTGACCAGGGCGGCAGCCGTGATGTGCGGTAAATGACTGATGTTTGCGAAGATTCGGTCGTGTTCGGCAGGTGACAAAACTTTCACGAAGCAGCCAAGCGCCGACCAGAAATCGCTGAGTAAACGCAGAGATTTTTTATTGGTTGTCTTTGCCTGCCCCGAGCGAAGTCGAGGGGTGGTTGTGAGGATGCATAGCGCCCTGTAGAACAGGTCGTCTCTGCCGAACTCGACGCCTCTTTGCTCTGAGCCGGCTATCGGGTGCGAGCCGACGTAGCTGACGGTTTTGGGAAGGTGTTTGGCTGCCCATTGATGGGGCTTAACTTTGGTTGAGCCGACATCGGTGACGATTGCTCCCGCAGGCAGGGCGTCGGCGATTTCACGGAAAATCCCTTCGAAGGTAGCTATCGGCGTCGCCAGTATAACGATATCTGCCTCGGCGACGCTCGTTCGCATATCGTCAAAGACCTCGTCGGCGACTTTGAGCCGGCGCGCCTTGGTCCTCGTCGATGGCCGATGCGCAAAACCCGCTGTCTTGACGCCTGCTAACGCCCGCGATACGGCCAGGCAGATGGAACCGCCCAAAAGCCCCAGCCCAATAACGGCCACTTTTCTTAACTGCCGCATAGAAAAGACCTTACGAAAAACCTAAACCCGTCGGAAATCGCTAAAAGTTATAGCAACACCTCGGCGATGTCAATTTTTTTCTTTCCTTTGGACTGTATCGATGTTATCATAATCACTCACTCGATAAATACCAAGCAGATACCGACAGGCACGTTAGAACAATTGCGGTACGTTGGTATTGCTGGACAGGCGGATTAGACGAATGGCAAAAGCTAAAAGTAATAACAACGGCACGCCCCCACGCTTTGCTTCGCCTGCTGCCGCGTCTTGCGACACGAGTCGCAGCGGCAAGCAAAGCGAAGCAGCAGGGTGCAAAATCGGCGACGGCGACTACCTCGATTTCGAGCAGAAGGTGGCGGACTTTGACCGCCAGATAAACGAGCTTCGCCGGCTAAGCAGCCAAAAGGGCATCGACTATTCCGCTGAGATTCGCCGGCTTCAGCATCAACAGGTAGCCGAGCTTAAAAAGGTTTATTCGAATCTGACTGCCTGGCAGACGGTGCAGGTCGCCCGCCATCCGAAAAGACCATTGCTTGTGGATTACATCGACTCAATGGCCAAAGACTTTCGCGAGCTGCACGGTGACCGGTGCTTCGGCGACGACGGGGCCATCGTCACCGGCTTCGGCCAGATAGGCAGAGAAAAGGTGTTGATTGTCGGTCAGAACAAAGGCCGGTCTTTGAAAGAAAAAGTGACGCGCAATTTCGGCTGTGCCAATCCGGAGGGTTATCGCAAGGCGCTCGCCAAGATGAAATTCGCCGCGAAATTCGGCTTACCCGTTGTTACGCTTATCGACACGCCCGGGGCCTATCCCGGCATCGGCGCCGAGGAACGCGGCCAAGCGCAGGCAATCGCAGTGAATCTTTTTGAGATGTCCCGATTGCCCGTGCCTGTAATCTGTATCTGCATCGGCGAGGGCGGCTCAGGCGGAGCTCTCGGTATCGGCGTCGGCGACCGCCTGGCTATGCTCGAATTCGCCTACTACTCAGTCATTTCACCGGAAGGTTGCGCAGGTATTCTCTGGCGGGACGGTTCACAGGCCCCCGAAGCGGCGGAAGCCCTTAAACTCACAAGCAAAGACCTGCTCAAAATGAAACTCATCGATGACGTAATCGCCGAACCGCTGGGCGGCGCCCATCGCAACGTTCACGATACAGTTTACAACGTCGAGCGATATATTATCAGGACGCTGGCGGCTCTAAAGCGAGCGAAGCTCGAAACGTTGCTGGAAAACAGATACAAAAAGCTGCGGGCAATCGGCAGTGGGCCGACCGCGGTTTTGCGAGGTAAATCTGCCAGGATAAAAACCGTAGAGGCCACACAAAGCAGACCCAAATCCGTCCCCGCGAAGGTGTAAAATCTTCGATTTATTATTGATTATTTGCCAAGAGTAGCCGAGTAATCATCAATTCCGACCTATTCCGGTTCCTGCTTTTGCATCAATTCGATTATCTCGGCTTTCACCGGCATCGCATCCACCGAGCCAAACTTCGTGCAGGCAAGAGCGCCCGCGGCCGAGGCAAACCTCACGGCCTTGCGCAAGTCGTCCCCGACAGCGAGTGATGCGGCCAGAGCTCCGGCAAAGGCGTCGCCTGTGCCGGTGTGGTCAACCAGATCGATTGCATAAGCGGGTATGTGATCAGCAGCATTTCTGTCGACCACCATACAGCCGCGTCTGCCCATCGTTATCACCGCTGCTGACGCCCCCCTTGCGACCAGGTCCGAGCCGACCAGCTTTGCGGTGCGGATATTTGCGCTGGAGCGGTCGCTGATAAGTGCCGCCTCATACAGGTTCGGTATCATCACATCTATCGAGAAGTATTCAGCCGGCAGCTCCGGCTCACCGATTTCGGTGCTGGATGCCCCTATCGCACCCGCAGGGTCCAGTATTACCTTTTTGCCGTGAAGCTTCGCGATTGTAATTGCCTTGAGAACCGGCTCCCTGGGCAGTCGTGCGTGTATCAGGCACACGTCCGCCTCGGCGATTGCTGTCTCGGCGGCCTCGATATCCTGCGGGACAAGCGCGCTGTTTGTGCCCTCGTACCGCATACAGGCGTTTTCCCCCCTCGTATCGACAAGAGTCAGCAGCACACCTGTGTTTTTTGCATTGGCGGTGAATACATAGTCGGTGTTTACGCCGAATTGCTTCAGGACGGATTTTATCGTCGCCCCAAAAGGGCAGTTGCCGATTTTACTGACCAAGTGCACATCGCAGCCGCACAATGCCGCTTCGACGGCCTGATTAACGCCGGGACCTGTTGCTGTATATGACAATGCCGAGCCGACTGATGTTTGTCCCGCTACGGGAACCTGCGAGCACTTCGCAGCCATATCCACGTAAATGCTGCCGACCACGACGACTCGTGGTGAGCGTATCGAATCCGCCTTAGGATTCCTTCCCGACATTTACGTCCTCGAAAAATTGTTTCTGCGTGAGTATATCTTCCGACCACCCAATTGCAAATGTTTTTGTTCGCCGGCGCGGTAGTCGGCAGAGGATTCAGCGTCTGGCGAAGTTGTTGCCGATACTTGACCGCTGTGTTATTACGGTTGTTCAGGGGCTGGTTCTCTGGTGCGTCTCGAAGGGCGTTCTCTGGTTCGTTCCCGCTCGGGCCGTTCGCCCCTGAGTCCTCTCTCTTCGCGCCGCTCAATCATCTGTTGCTGGCGTTCATCTTTTAGCTTTTCCTCAAGCTTGGCTAATCGTTCTTGTCTTTGCTTCAGCACAAGGTCTATTGCCTTGACGGTTTGGCCGGCGTTTTCCGACTCTGCGAGCTTTCGTATGAACATCAGTTCCGCGGTTACTAGCTCTTCAATCGCACTGGCAAGTTGGGGTTTTTGTTCGAGCCGTCCCAGCCACATCTGCTCCTCGCTTCTGGTTTCGATGTTCATTCTGTTGATTTCCCGCTGGAAGGAGTTGAAATCTTTTATGTCGGGGACGTTTGTATCCTCCGGCAAGGCCGGGCTTATAACCTGCGTCTCGACCGGTTTTGTTGTCTGTTCGTCGGCGGCAGGCCTGGCCGGGGTCGTTGGCGGAGTTAATATCCATTCGGTTATTTTGTCCTGCTGGTCGAGTGAGAATGTCATATCCAGCGTGCCGCCGCTGAATTGCACGGGAAACGTTGCTTTGCCGGGACCGACGATTTTCCCCTCGAGGAGTTTTTCCGCCCTGCCGAACTGCGCAAGTACCGGCCGAATTAAGGTGTTTATATTGTCAGAAAAGTTTTTGTCCGCGGGCAGATATGCCAGCCACGTCGCTGAAAAGTCCTCACGGTCAAATCTGCCCGTATGTAGTGACCTGAGAAGCTTTTGCGCCACTTTATCGAATCTGGCGATTGTTTGTTGCTGGTCCGCTTTGTTTGCTTCGGTTGCAGGATTCGCCCCGGCCCGCTGTGCTTCTGCATTGGTGAGTTTTCCCTGCAATTCCATTGTGGTGATTGTTTCTGACAAGGTCCCTTGAGCGTAAATCGTAATACTCAAGCCGAAGTACGTTACCGCTGCTATCAGCGGTAAAACTTTATTTTTCAGACATTTCATTTAAAGACCTTTCCCGTAATTCAAAAATGTTCCAAAGTTTTAAACTTCTTCAGCGGTTGCAACACCGATTCTTTCCATAATTCTATCAAATTCTTCGAGAGAATGAAACTCGATGACGATTTTGCCGCATTTTCCATTCTTGCGGGTCTCAATTGCTACGTTGGTTCCAAGCTCTTTGCTTAGCCGGCTTTCGAGGTCCATTATATGGGCCGGCCTGACCCGTGCGGAGGTTTTCCTCGGATTGCTGGCAGCCAGGTACTTTCGAACCAGCCGTTCGACCTCGCGGACACTCAGCCTGCCGGCCATCGAACGGTTGGCAAGCTTGCGACGCAGTTCATCAGTAGGTAGGGCCAGTATTGCGCGAGCGTGGCCCATAGTCAACTGCCCGTCGATTAACATTTGCTTTATTTCAGTTGGCAAGTCGAGCAGCCGCAAGTAGTTAGCTATAACCGACCGGTCTTCACCGAGGCGTGCGGCGGCCTCGACCTGAGTCAGTGAAAGAGAATTCAAATACCTTTGGTATGCATTGGCCCGTTCAATAGGGTTCAGGTCTGCTCGATGTATATTCTCCACTAAGGCAAGCTCAAGCAATTCCTCGTCCTTTATATGGCGGACGATGGCAGGTATTTTTTCCGCGCCAGCTAATTTTGCAGCTCGCAAGCGCCGTTCGCCGGCTATTAGCTGATAACCGGTCCCAACCTGGCGAACGAGTACAGGCTGAATGATACCATTTGCCTTGATTGACCGAGCCAAGTCAGCAAGCTCCTGTTCGTTCCAAACAAAACGAACTTGATGAGGATTTGGCTGAATTTTATCAATATTTAGCTCGCGAAGGGAGCCATATAAGTCCTTGTCCGACAGAGGGTTAGAGCCGATTTCTGCTATAGGAATGGGAAGATGGGGTTCTCCGGCAAATGGGATTATAGGACCTAAAAGGGATGCTAATCCTCTGCCTAAATGTTTGGGCTTTTCGGTTTTCTGAGCCATTACGGTACTCCTGCTAATGAGGGCCATTTCTGTATCCGCGGGTAACCGGAACCTCCATAAAGGTTCTTCAGCAGATACCCTTTTGAGATATTTCGGTGTTTTTAGCGAAAATTCTATAGTGGTTGCAAGCGAAAAATTTTTATTTCGATAAAAAAGTTTCACGTGGAACATTCTGTTTGTGTTTTACATCTCAGGACGAAGCCGGGCGATTTGTTAGTCGTTAAGCATCGGTTTTTTAGAAGTTGATTTCCAGATGGCAGGTTGGGCTACGATATTTAGGGATATACCCAGTGCGACTATAAAGTTCCAACAGGTCATACGTGTTGTCGCCCGATGGAAAGCTATATGAAAATCATCGGCCTAACGGGAAACGTCAATACCTACTCTAACTGACGGAAACAATATACACACCTTTCCGTAAGGCGAGCCCCAAGTATATCTAAGCGGCACTTGCGTACAATCGTTTTTGTGTTGATAAAGATATGTTTAGATTATCAACTGAGATTGGAGATGTTCAACGGCCAACAGTTATTTTAGCAACGATACTCTGGGTAAACATAATAATTCTTCTGGCAGGGGGGATGTTTCACGTGAAACTGGAATCGAGTATTTATTGTTCTTTGATGTTACAACAAATATATTGTGATATTAAGTTGTAATTATAACATATTTATTGAAGCACTCTGTTTCTTAACGTGTGTAAACAAAGTATTCTAAAGCAAATTATTGTTAGGTATAAATATACCAAAGAACTATAATAAGCTGCCCGAGTCCTATAATAGGGTATTGCGGGGGTGCCATAAAATAGTTATTTAGTTTCTGAGACAGTTTAGTAGGAGCGCCAGTCGGGGGGGTGTAAGGCATCTTCGAGTTTGGGTGGAGGGGCGTTGGTTGGCATATCATATGAGGTTACCGTGATTTTATGCAGTCGGCTGGCAGAGGGGGACGCGATTTAACGAGAGCGCCAGCCGGTAGCCAGCGCATCTTCGGGTTCGGGCTGGGAGCTGTGAGCCGGCGTCTGGTCGATTAGCACCTCGACGTGTCGCTGTTTCGGAATAAACTCTTCGATGGATTTGCTGGAGAACATAATCGTGGATAATTTCTCGATGACCAGGATGATAACACATATCGCGATGGCCTGGCCGAGTTGCAACTGGTTTTTCGGGGAGCTCATTAGGAATGCAATCGATGATACAATCAGCAGAAACGTAAAAAGGGTCTCCATAAAGATGTCGAGAAGGCCGAGGAAAGGATGCCTGGTGTAGAAATAGCCCCCTCCGGGAAAGATGATTGAGAGCACCGTGGCCCATAGTTTCTTTTTGAATGTCAGTGAGCAGTTCGGGCAGGTGTAATAGTTTTTTATCAGGGGCCTTGTGCATCTGGGGCACAAGGGTGTTCTTTCGAGCATCAGGGTGCCCCGACCTTCGAGTGCCGTATTTTTGAGCAGCAGCCTGACTTTCTTTCTGCCTTTGCTGCCTATGCAGTGGAACTTCTCTGTCCGCCCGCTTTTGTATCTGGCAATCAGGGTCGAGCCCCGCATCCTAAGTTGTAGACAATCAGCGTACATAATTTGTGCAATTGAGCTGCGGTAAGACCTGTTCATGGCGGTAGGTATGTGCAGGATGCGCCTGTCGGTAACTACAAACAGTGAGCGTTTGAGTGGATGGAGGAACGTGCCGGTAAGCATTTGCTCGACAAAGGACGCGGGCGAGAAGCCGGTCAAAACGTGCAGGATTTTTTCGCTTCGCCCGAGAAATGGAGCAATAGGGCCGAGTTTGGCAAGAAGCTTTCGCTGATATTTCTCAACGTGGCGTTTGTATACGCCTTTATGGTCCGAAAACAAAACATTGGTATCAACCGGAAGGCCGTAAAGTTCCTCGACGGGCGCCTTCTGGCAGGGCTTTTGTTTTATTTGCGTCATCTGAGTCAGCATTTTTAGGTCCTAAACTTTATACGAATATCGTCCAAACAGGCGGCCGGCTTAATAAAGGCCCTTAGGCCGTAATTTTTCACCTTTGATGCAGGCAGACATGGGATTTAATTTTTCGCCGCTTTTTACTATAATCCCGCTGCTTTAGCGATTGTAACGGTTCGTGGTTCATGGCTAATGGTTGGTGATATGCGCGCGGTGATACAAAGGGTAACCAGAGCGAGCGTAGAAGTGGAAGGGCGGGTTGTCGGGCAGATTGGCATGGGGCTGCTCGTGTATTTGAGCGTGGGCAGGGCCGACGGCGACAAGGACGCCGAGTTTATGGCGGAAAAGCTGAAGGGATTGAGGATATTCGCCGATGAGGCGGGCAAGATGAATCGCAGCATTCGGGACGTTGGCGGAGAAATTTTGCTTGTAAGCAACTTTACACTTCACGGCGACTGCCGTAAGGGTCGTCGGCCCGGTTTTGACGCCGCCGCCGAACCTGCTACGGCGCAACGCCTGTATGAGAAAACGGCGCAGTTGATTGCCGAGGCGGGCATTAAAGTCGCAAAGGGTGTTTTTGGTGCTTATATGCAGGTTACAAGCGTTAATGACGGACCGGTAACATTTCTATTGGATAGCTCGCGTTTATTTTAGCCGGCCTCCGCTGCACGGCGGCAAATAGAGGAACTCAGGCCGATAAATCATTTTTTAGAAAAGTAAGGGCTGTTTACTGTCGAAAGAAATTGAGTTTATCCGGCGGAATTTAGTTGTAGCAGGCAGACAGAAGTATATAATCTCTCAGCCGAATTTATACGTATGAAGTTTTGCAGGATTGATTTTGTTGGGCAAAGCAACTTTTGGTTTGGCGAATTTTAAACGGGTTATAAATGACAAAGCGAAAAAGCAAGAAAAGCAGATTGACGGCGGCGGATATAGAAAAGTATCGGCAGCTATTGCTGGCCAAGCGCAGCGAGATACTCAGCAACGTTACCGTTATAGAGGATGAGACCTTCAAGAAGGAACGAAGTGAGCTGTCGAGCATGCCGTTCCATATGGCCGATGCCGGTTCGGACAACTTCGAGCAGGAATTTGCGCTGGATCTGATGGACAGCGAAAAGAAACTGCTTGTCGAGATAAACGAGGCGCTGAAACGAATCGAGGAGGGGGTATTCGGAATTTGCGAAGGCAGAGGCGAACAAATTTCCAAGGCCCGGCTCAAAGCGATACCGTGGGCGAGGTACTGCGTTCCCTGTGCCGAGCTGAAAGAGAAAGGCCAGCTGGTTGAAATTGAGGCCGACCACGCCGGCGAAATACCCGATTACGAGGCCGGCGGTGATGATGAATCCGACAGCGATGAGGAAGAGCAGGAATCCGGCGACGAAGGCAAGCCCGACGTTGACGACGAATCCGACAGCGAAGGACAATAACGCAGGCAAACAGAAATCCTCCGCTGGAACCCGGACAAATCGAGTTTCATCCTGCGGTTTTATTTGTTATGGGATTATCCCATCCAGCCAATATAGCGCCCACACAGCAAAGTCCCTGTTGTTTATGATTCCGTCCGGAGGCTGGGCAAGTTCACAATCGGGATTCCATTGTTGACTCTCCGGTTCTGTCAGCCAAGCATCTGCGAAGACAGCGAGGTCCCCGATATCGACGTCCCCGTCTTTGTCCAGGTCGCTGGTGGGCAGATATTTGAAGTTCTTAACAACAATTTCGACTTCCTGCTGATTACTGGGTGGACTTCCTGGCGTGCCCGGCGGGGCGTTCTCAGGGGGGAGCAACCAGAGGTTGATACGGGTGTTTTCACCGCCTGCCGGTGGAATATCGCCGCCCGTGTAAGACCAGGACTGAATCAAGTTATTCTCGTCAGACAGAGGATAGTCGCCATAGTAGCTCCTGAAGTCGATATGGTCGGGCCGCCATTCGAATTCATGCGTAGTGGTGTCATTCGGTTCACAATTGATGGCAAAACGATATCTGTTTCCATCCGCGTCCCACGGCTGGATAACATATTGGGTGTTATTTGGGTCGTTTGCATTACGCCACCTGGAAAATTCAACGTCCATTTCTCGGTAATTATATTGAGGGGCATTGGTATCCCAGGTGAACAGTCCGAGGACAACGTTGGGGTCGAGCAAATCGACTCTTCCTTTGACAGTGAAGAGGTATGTGCCGTAGCCAGTTGAGCGAGTCGAGACGACCTCGCTGCAATACCATTTTTCGGCGACGTGGGTAATCTTCAAATGAAGATATTCGTTTGCGTCCAGCCAGACAGTTTCGTTACTGTCGGAGAAGTAATTTGGGCCGGGGCCGGATGTTCCGCAAGCCGTATTTTTAACCCACCAGGGTTGTCCTGCGAACGTTATTTTTCTTGGATTTGCGTCGTCGATGGTGCCAAATCTGAGGTTGTCTATGTATATCGTTCCAGCGTCGCCAGCGAGCCCCTCAAAAACGAAAGCGTATATGTGGTCGAGGCCGGTGTAGTCAAGATTTGCAACAGGGAATGGTATTGTTTGCCACTGACCTGCAGTGCAGGGGACCACATCCGCAGAAACCCATCCGAAAACGTCGTCCCACAGCCCGATTATCTGCGGCAGGGATGATTCGTCGGCAAAATACACGTCGGCAAGGAGATAATCTTTGCCGGCCAGGTCAAACGTGAACAGGGCCCAGCTATGTTTGACCTCAACTTTGCGGTCTGTCTCTGCGGTCCAGGCCAGCTTGAGGACGTTGTTCGCCTCGGTTGCCGGAGGGACATTACTGACACCACCCAGCACAGGCCAAGTGGCAGTCAAACTCGGGTCTTTATTGGCGTCAGTTGCGATGTGAAGGTGTGTCTCAATCGGCTCATAGCTCGCCAGCACATTCGGTTCTGTGCCTGCGAAAGTTACGGTCACTTCGTCGCAGGAACCAAAGGCGCCATCATTGGCAGTAAGGCGGAGCACATAGATGCCCACACTGGAGAATTCTGCGATAGTATCAAGGGCGTTTTCATCGCTAAAAGTCACGGTGCCGGGACCGCTTATCTTAGACCACTGGACCTCGATATTGGCGGGAGGATCTGGTAAACCGTCGTCGCTGACAGAACCGGACAGATAGGCAATGGCGGCGACCCGCTGGTCAGGACCGGCGTCAACCCATGGAGAACTGTTGTTTGAATCGACAATGTAAAGCTCAATGCCGTTTCCCGTTCCGAGGTTGCGGCTATACTGTTTGTTGTTTGCATCGTTCCAGTGTTCGTGTGTTCCAAGACTGAATAAATGCGGCCCAGGGCCTTCAAGACCGTCGGGATTATAATCAGTGCCCGAAGGAGGATTATCAGCCAATGCCGCCTCGTGAAGGTAATCCTCTGCTCCTCCCATGATGCCGGGTCCAGAACGTGGCCCATTGCCATAAGTTATGATATCAGGCCATTCTCGTTTGATAAAGTCATAACCCACGGAATCAATTGCTACTGGATCCATCGAAAGGAAAATGCTCGATGGCCAATCATTGTTAAAAGGCGGCATATACCACTTGTGAGGCACAGCATCCCAGTAGTAACCGCCGTAAAGACCGTCTATCAAAAATAAAATTGTGTTGCCTCCATAGTATTTATTACCCATAAGGTCAACCAAGGCGCGATATTTGCCCACACCTGGTACTCCTTGTTGTGGCATACTGAGATGAAGGTTGAAATTACCTTCATAAGGCACTCTCGAAAGACTTCCATGGTGGTTTTTTGCGCAGAGCGTCATACCCACTCTGTGACCCTTGAGATTTGCCATATTTATCACATAATTAGCATCGGCAAACAATTGTGTAACGCATTCCGAAGCTTCGCTGCCGTGGTTACCAAAGAAAATTTTTTGATTAGGGTCTGTTGATTGTACCGCCAGAGTTCGTCCCATAGTCCCCCTGTGGTCGTAGAACACAACATCGGGAAATTCATTATGAAGAGGGTTATACCACTGGTTGCAAAAGTCGGTTAATGTGTCGCCGATTGCGATATCTGATTGGGCCACTCCTGCCTCATTAACCAGTTGCCACAGCAATGCGCGGATCATCTGCGGGCTGGCATCGATATTATTTATATAAGGAGACCCTGGATTTTTGTCGTAGGCCGCGTTTACCTGATGGTTCCAATAGATGCAGGTTACCATATTTATTTTAATGGTGATTTTTTCGCCCGGAGCGTAACCGACGTCGCCCCTGCCCTTGGTTTGGTTGAAATGGCGGAAGATTACATCCCACGCCTCGTCGTCAGTCGAGGCGCCGGCATAGCTGCGGACGGCGTTGGAAAGCATTGAGCCGACCACACAGGGGTCTGTATGGTTATTATCAAACCAGTATCCATCAGAGAAACCGCCCCAATTCGTGGCGTTAGGGTCGTGAACCCAGACGACTCGACCGGGGCGTAGCCCACGAGCTACGCCGATTGGCGCATTAGGGGGCGGGTCTGAGGCCAGGGCGGTTTTGTCCGGGGAATTGATGAGAGCAATAATCGCGGCGACCGCGGCTATGCACAGACAGGCCAGGCAAAGAACAAGGCGAGACCGTTGTTTGTAAAGCTGTTTTGCTTTGCGGAAGGCCGCAACGGATGCAAACAAGCTTAATAACCATACGATAAAACTGCCGGCCACGGGGGCTGCGACTCGCTGACAGGGGTAGAGCGCCCGACTTGGCTTGGGGATTACACGTATTAGAAACCATATAAGCGATGCTATTCCGGCTGGTATAAACAGCCACAAGAACCAATGTTTCTTGTGTTGCGATGCCATTCGGTTCATACCCCTTTCTGTCCCATAGCTGAGTTACAAACCGTCGGGTCGTTGCCGCCATTATTCACGCACAGAATACCCCTCTGGAAGCTGGCTGCGCAGGCAGTCCGCTCATAATTATGTGTTTATTCAAGTTCCTCCTCCAGTGGAGTTGGCAAAGGGCCCAGCGTCTTAACTTGTTCCAAGGAACCTGCGGTGATACACGGTATTCGGCCCACAATTTATATCAAAAGTTGAATATATATTTGTTATTGCCATTTGTCAAGCTTTTTTTATGAGCTCCACGCTGTGGATAGGGCGTGCAATTTAGGTAGGCGGGTCAAAAGGAGGCATTCCCGTAGGGATACCAGCCATTAATCATAAATAATCGGATAATGGCAGTATTGTGAGCCGGAGGGGAAAGATAGGCCTCCGGAGGGCTGGATTGCTATGGCTGTTTTTCGGCTGGCGGGGAAGGTCAGAAGGCCGGGCAGGAGTATGTCCCGTGGTTTTCGAGATACTTCTGGTGGTAATCTTCGGCTTTGCAGAACGGGCCGGCGGATTTTACCTCGGTGATGATTGGGTGTTTGAATTTGCCTGATTTTGAAATTTCATCAATCTTGGCCAACGCGGTTTTATGCTGTCCAGGGCTGTGATAGAAAACTGCTGAGCGTTATTGGGTGCCGACGTCGGGGCCTTGCCGGTTTTTCGTTGTTGGATTATGGTTTTCGAAGAAGACATCGAGCAAATTCTCATAGTTGATTTTGTTTGGATCGTAAATTATCTCGACGGCTTCGACTCGGCTTGTTTTGTCGGTGCAGACCTGTTTGTAGGTGAAATAGTAGTAAGCCTGCCCGTGTAGCCGAAGGTGGTTGAGATGACACCTGGCGCTTTATCGAACTCATACCGGACGTGCCAGAAGCACCCGGCTGCATAGGTGGCCTTTTCACATTTGTTCGTATCTTGCGAGGTATTCATTTTGCCGTCCCCTTTGTAAGCGATAGTGCGCTGGCCCAGCAGCATCAAAAAATAACCAGTGCCACAAGCAGCGCGACCAGCATATAACCTTTGCGTTCCATTTTAAGTGCCTCTATTGATAACACGCTGGCCGCAGGCAAGATATTGCCGGCGGGTTTTTTCGCAAGACAAATAATGGATTGACGTGCGCCGACGGCAATCATAAACTTACAGTTTTATCCGCCTGAGGCGGATTTACATATTTAAGGTTTTCCGGAGATACAGCCGTGGAAGGAGCTATAAACAAGGCCCAGGGACTTATTGAGGCGATGGCGTACATCCGCAAGTTCCGGGGCAAGATAGTGGTGGTGAAGCTGGGCGGCAGCGTGCTCGAAGAGGAGCGCCTGCAGAGAAAGCTATTGACCGACGTGGCGTTTATGTCAACGGTCGGGATTCGGACGATAATTGTTCACGGCGGGGGCAAGGCGATAACCCGCGCGATGAACGAGGCGGGCCTGCAGCCGGTCTGGGTCCAGGGCAGACGCTATACCGACGAGCGGACGCTGCGAATTGTCGAGCATACGCTGGTGCACAGCGTGAATGAGCCGTTGTGTAAAATTCTGGGTGAGCTTGGCTGCCGGACGATGGGGCTGCATACTTTGAGCAGTTGTGTGTTGTTTGCAGAACCGCTGCGTTTGGAAGGTCCCGACGGACGCAAAATAGACCTCGGTTTTGTCGGCAGGGTTACCGAAGTAAACGGTCAGCTGTTAAAGACCTTGTGTATTGACGGGACGATACCGGTGATTGCGTCGGTCGCAATGGACCAGTTCGGCGGGACGCTCAACATCAACGCCGATACCGCGGCGGGCAGGGTTGCCGCGGCGGTCGAGGCGGAAAAACTGGTTATGGTAAGCGATACGCACGGTATTCGACGGGACATTAACGACCCCAACAGCTGGGTTTCGAGTTTGGATGAATTGCAGATTAAGGAAATGATAGACGCAAAGATTATCACCGACGCGATGTTCCCGAAGGTCGAGGCGTGTCTGATAGCCCTGGAAAAGGGCGTGAAAAAGACGCATATCATCGACGGGCAGATTGAACATTCGCTGCTGCTGGAGATATATACGGACAAGGGCGTGGGAACGGAAATCGTGAAACGACAGAATGGAATTTGAAACGAATGACGAGATACGAAATACGAGATGCGAATATGACGACACAGGAAACAATCGAGCTTTATAGCAAATACGTGATTGCAAATTACACGCGGCTGCCGCGAGTGATTGTGCGGGGCGAGGGCTGCTATATGTATGACGCGGACGGCAACAAGATACTGGATATGTTTCCCGGCTGGGCAGTAAGCGGGATAGGTCATTGCCATCCGAAAGTGGTGGAGGCGCTGCGAAAGCAGGCGGGCCGGCTTCTGCATATCGACAACACCTTTTATTCGGAGCAGCAGGGCCAATTAGCGAAACTGTTGAGTGAACGCGCCTTCGGGGGAAAGTGCTTTTTCTGCAACAGCGGCGCGGAAGCAAATGAGGCGGCTTTGAAGCTGGCGCGGTTAGCGACAGCCGAGGGCAAGTACAAGTTCATCACCGCCGAGGGCAGCTTCCACGGCCGGACGTTCGCGACGGTGACGGCGACGGCTCAGCCGAAATATCACGAGGGATTTCTGCCTTTGTTGCCGGGTTTTATATATGTGCCGTTCAACGATATTAAGGCGCTTGAGTCGGTGTTTAGCGATGAGGTTGCGGCTGTTATGGTTGAGCCGATTCAAGGCGAGGGCGGCATCAACGTCGCGACGAAGGAGTATCTGGAGACGGTTCGCCGGCTGTGCGACGAGAACGGCGCTATGATGATACTCGATGAGGTGCAGACGGGGATGGGGCGGACGGGCAAGTGGTTTGCGTATCAGCATTACGATATCGAGCCGGATATTATGACTATGGCCAAGGCGCTCGGCGGCGGAGTTGCTATCGGCGCAATGATGGCCAAAGAAGAAGTGGCGGCGAAGTTGGTGCCCGGCAAGCACGCATCGACGTTCGGCGGAAACTGCCTCGCCTGTGCGGCGGGCGTCGCGGTAATTGAGGCAATCGAAGAAGACAAGCTGCTGGATAACGCAGTGCAAATGGGCGAATATGCAAAGCAAAAACTGATGCAGCTCAAGCAAAAGCACCCGATAATTGATTCGGTTCGAGGCATAGGCCTTATGATTGGCGTGCAGTTGACGGGGCCGGGCGGCGAGATTGTCGATAAGTGCCTGGAAAAGGGCCTGCGAATCAACTGCACGAATAATACCGTGCTGCGTTTTATGCCTGCGATGATTGTTACAAGAGAACAAATAGACGAGGCGATAAATATATTAGATGGTGTTATGAGTGAGAATACTCGCCACGGCGAAGCAGAACGGAGCCGGGAATGAAACACTTTCTGTGTATAAGCGATTGTTCGGCGGAAGAGTTGAACGAGCTGCTCGATTTGAGCGGCTCTCTGAAAAAGCTCTATAAAGGCGGCGGGCGGGACGTGTGTCTGGCAGGCAAGGTGCTGGCGATGGTTTTTGAAAAGCCCTCACTGCGGACGCGAATCAGCTTTCAGGTGGCAATGACGGATTTGGGCGGCTCCGCGATATTCATCCGCCCCGAGGATATCGGCGGCATAGGCAAGCGCGAGCCGATTAAGGATATGGCGAGGGTGCTCAGCCGATACGTTGACGGCATAATGGCGCGGACGTTCGAGCATAACACAGTTGTCGAGCTTGCCAAATTCGCGACGGTGCCGGTGATAAATGCCCTTACCGACCTGTTGCATCCCTGTCAGGCGATGGCTGACGTGCTTACAATCAAGGAACATCTCGGTCGACTCGACGGCGTGAAGATTGCATACATTGGCGACGGCAACAACGTTGCTCGGTCACTTGCGTTCGCCTCGGCCAAACTTGGGATGAAACTTATTGTCGCCTCGCCGAAGGGCTACGAGCTTGACTGGGGCACAATCGAAAAGGCAAACGGTATCAAGCCGGACAGCGTCTCGATTACTAATGAACCCGTTAAGGCGGTCGCCGGCGCAGACATTGTCTATACCGATACCTGGGTCAGTATGGGCCAGGAAGACGAAAAACAGAAGCGCATCAAGGTCTTCGAGGGCTTTCAGGTCAACGCCGAACTGCTCAAATCGGCGCCCGAAGGGGCAAAGACTATGCACTGCCTGCCGGCGCATCGCGGCTTTGAAATCACCGACGATGTCGTCGAGTCGCCCAACTCGATTATCTTTGACCAGTCCGAAAACCGCCTCCACTTCCAGCGGGCGTTAGTAAAGAAACTGATGAGTTAAACTTGTGCCGAAGATATTTAATCGCGGATTACGCGGATTACACAGATTATAGTTAAAGAATATTAGTTCAAGAAAGAAGAATCAAGCGATGCTTCACATCCCAAATCAGCTTGTTCATAGCGGTCTGACAGGTAGCATCATAGGGGCGGCGATGGAAGTGCACTCGTATCTCGGCCCGGGTTTCTTGGGGAGCGTATATGAAGAATCGTTGGCATACGAATTTGAGTTGCGCAAGATACCCTTTGAGAGACAAAAGATGTTCAGCGTCTTTTACAAAGGCAAGGCCGTCAAAACCTTTATTGCTGATTTCGTCATAGATAACACCGTAATAGTAGAGACAAAAGCCATCAAAGAAATAACCGAAATCGAAAAGCTTCAAGTTATCAATTATCTGAAGGCAAGTGGTTTAGAGGTGGGTCTGTTACTGAACTTTGGAGCGAGTTCGCTGGATTACAAGAGATTGATAGAAACAAATCGGCGTAATCCGCGCAATCCGTGATTCTAAAAAGTAAGCTCTATGAAAAAGATACTTGTAGCCAGCACGAATCCGGGGAAGTTGAAAGAGCTGCGCGAAATGCTTGGAGGGGATATTGAATGGGTGGGGCTGGCGGATTTTCCGAATATTCCAGAAATTGAAGAGGACGGTAAAACGTTTGCCGAGAATGCACGCAAGAAGGCGCTCGGCTATGCAAAGGCGACGGGGCTTTGGACGCTTGCGGATGATTCGGGGCTGGTAGTTGATGCACTGGGCGGACAGCCGGGTGTGAAAAGTGCGCGATTCGCGGAATCTCACCGCCGAGACCGCAAAGAACGCAGAGACTTATTAGATAAAAAGAACATTGAGAAGCTGCGGACGCTACTGAAAAAAATTCCCAAAGAAAAGCGGACTGCCCGGTTTGTGTGCTGTTTGTGTTTGGCAAGTCCTGAGAAGATTCTCATTGAGACGGAGGGGGAATTGGAGGGAGTTATAGGTGAACGGCCGGTTGGTGAAAACGGTTTTGGCTACGACCCGATTTTTTTTGTGCCGAAGCTGAATAAAACGGTCGCCCAGCTAAGTTCTGAGGAGAAAAACGCGATTTCTCACCGTGGGAACGCCATCCGCAAGCTAAAAACCCTGTTTTTCGGGTTTCTTGAGGGGTAATCCATGTTTGACGTCGGGTCATGGATTGCGTATTTCGTCTATCCCCCTTCGCTTACGCTACGCAGGACAGGTCGGTTGCGCCCGTCTCGACGAACGTTAATCGCAACCGATACGAGCGGCACAATCGCAACCGTTTAAGGTAACTTCTTAATGAGGTTGGTATACTGGTGAAAAAAGCGTTTTTTTTTGCGCGTTTTTGTGCTCGGCCTTGAATAATCTTTGATTGTTTTATATAATGAGAGTGTGTGCGCACCCCAGAATTTAAATTACCTGTTTTTCAAGGAGATGTGTTGAGATGCAAGTGTCGTTTCAAAGCAGCAAAATCCGGCGTAAACAAGGTATAATCGGGCCTGCCCATCGTAGCTTTAGCCTATATGGGTTTACGTTAGTTGAGCTTTTGGTTGTTATTGCCGTCATCGCATTATTGATGGCGATATTATTGCCGGCGTTGAGCAAAGCGAGGGAGCAGGGTAAACGCGCGGTTTGTCTTACACATATCAAGCAGTTGCAGCTCGCCTGGAATATGTATTGTGACTCCAACAATGAAAAGGTGCCGGTCGGCGATGTGTGGTTCTCCTGGGAACCCGGATTTAACCCACCTCAACTGGCCTGGCATGAGTGGCCGCATTCTTTTCCTCATAGTATGCCGCCAACCGCCCTTACTAACCACCCGCCTCGCACAGCCGGCGCGCCTTTTGGTTATGATTGCGTAAGGACCGGCCAGTGCGATAAACAGGACCTGTGGTATCACGCTATAGCCGAAGGGACATTATGGAAATATGTAAAGGACTACAAAATATACCAGTGTCCCGTCGGCGAGAAAGGCGAATTCGTAACATACGCTATGTCTCATTCGATGAATACTTATCCCAACTCAGGAGGTACACCCGCAGTTAAGGCCCCGACAATTACACTTAGAAATCAGATAAAGAGCACATTTGATAGGTTTGTCTTTTTGGACGCGGGTTTTGCCAAGCAGGGGGCATTTTTTGTTAACTACAGTGATGCAGCCGCGAATGCCACATGGTATGATATGGCTATGCGGCACGGACAGGGGACAAATTTCTCTTTCGTCGATGGACACGCCGAATACAAAAAGTGGACAGACCCGCATTTTTTCACTTCTTACCAGGCAGGTTATGGCAATGGGGGGCGAGATACCTGTGATTGTGATATTCGATGGTTAACCAAAGTTACCTGGGGCGATGTCCCGTATAATTGCACCAATCCCAATATACATTGTGACGAGTAAGAGCACGAACCACTGCTCGAAAAGAATGCGTCAAGCGGTTGCGGTGTCGTCAGCCATCTTGACGATTGTGTAGTCTATCACGTCGGCTTTTACGGCCACGAGGCATCATCAAATTATCGATAGCTCCTTTTCATCCTTCGTAGTAATCAAGATTCTGTCTGGGTTTGTTTGTATCCATTTTATCTGCGGTTTCCGC
>CAYNVP010000030.1:0-19372 GCA_964400665.1 uncultured Pirellulales bacterium
GGTAGTCCATAAGCTCCTTCCATAGTTCAACGATTGCCGGTACATCTTTGTTAGGTGCTTTTCGTACGGTTATCTTTTTTGTCATAACGTCTCCTTTTGCCAACAAAAAAGGCCTTTCAGAACTTGCCGCTCTGAAAGGCCTTATAAGCCGATTTTTACTCTTTCAGGGCAGCATCATTGCATCCTCTATAATGATAGTATTAATCATAACAGACCGGGTGCACAACGAGTCCGTGTGCCTCGACTCTGTGATTATGCGTATTGTCGATTTTTTGATAGTCATAACTTTAAATCCTTCATAGGGAAACTTACCATAATACTCGACCATTGTCAACCCCGGCTTTAGCGAACCTTCGCTTGTATATTTATGCGAGAGAATATATGCTTATGGTCTCGATTTTACGGGGCATTATGGCAAACAGGTACAAAACAAAATCAGATAAGTCAGGTGTTCAGAAAACAAACGGTGCCGGAGTTTGGTACTGGTTGGCATTATTATTGATAATAATCATTGTGGCGGTGATTCGTGGGCGGCTGGCGTCTATGCCTTTGGAGCGAGACGAGGGCGAATACGCATATATCGCGCAACAGATGCTGAAGGGTGTCCCGCCTTACGAATCGGCCTATAGTATGAAGCTGCCCGGCATTTACGGTATGTATGCGCTCATCCTTGCGATATTCGGTCAGACACAGACGGCGATCCACACGGGGCTGATAATTTTCAATGCCGCAACAATCCTTGTAATCTTCCTGCTTGCAAAAAAACTTTTTGGAGGTTTGGCAGGCGTAGCGGCGGCGGGGGCTTACGCCATTATGTCTCTGGCCACTGCCGTTCTGGGACTTTCGGCGAACGCCGAGCATTTCGTGGTTCTGCCAGCCCTTATTGGCATTTGGCTTATCGCAAAAACCATTGAGCGTCACAAGCTGCTGGTTGTTTTTATCGCCGGATTACTTCTGGGGCTGGCATTCATTATAAAGCAGCACGGCATCTTCTTCGCTGTCTTCGGTTCGCTGTTTCTGTTTTATGCCGACCTGCGACGTCGCCCCATTCAATGGAAAAGGACCATTGTCACGCAGATTGTTTTTGCCGCCGGGGCAGCAGCACCTTTTGTCTTCGTTTGCCTGTTTTTCTGGTATAAAGGCGTATTTGACAAGTTCTGGTTCTGGACATTCACATACGCTCATAAATATGCAACGGGGATTCCAGTGTCTATGGCCTCGGGCATATTCATAGGACAATTTTCGTCAGTGGTCAGAGCGGCGAAATGGATATGGCTGTTCGTCCCGCTGGGGATATTGGGTGTTATTGTCATCAAACAATATCGGCGTTGGGCAGTATTGGTCCTGGGATTACTGGTTTTTTCGTTCCTCGCGGTATGTCCGGGTTTTTATTTTCGGGAGCACTATTTTATTTTTCTTCTGCCTGCCGTGGCTATTCTGGCCGGCGTCGGTTTTGCCTCGCTTGGCGAGCTATTGTTTCGCCGGATTCACACGTTTTACAGGACGATTATAATCAGCGTAATCGGTCTGGCGATTGCCGGCTTTTCTCTATATCAGCAGCGAATCTACCTGTTTGACAATACCCCTGAAGACGTCTGCCGACTTATTTACAAGGCCAATCCGTTTCCCGAGTCGCTGCCCATAGCCGATTACATCCGTGCAAACACAAATCCCGACGACACGATTGCAGTAATCGGCTCGGAGCCGCAGATTTATTTTTATTGCGGCCGGCGCGCCGCAACTCGTTACATTTATATGTATCCCCTGATGGAGCTGCACGATTACGCTCTCCAAATGCAAACGGAAATAACAGGCGAAATAGAATCGGCTAATCCGAAATTTATTGTCTTTGTCCGTGTCTCTACTTCCTGGCTTGTCAGGCCCGGCTCGGTTGAAATGATATTCAAATGGTTCGACTCTTATCACTCCCAGTACTATGACCTTGTCGGGCTCGCTGAAATCCTCCCTTCGGGACAAACCGTCTGGCGCTGGAACGAGCAGGTTTCCGAACAGCTTCCCTCGTCAGGGTACTGGTTAGCCATCTTCAGGCGCAGGCAATAGTCACCGGCCGATGTCGATGCTGATTTCCACTGTCTCGCGGTACACAAAACCGCTATAATGTGTTTATGTTTGCAAACAAAAAAGTCATTGTTGTGATGCCGGCATATAACGCCGAAAAGACGCTTCAGCGAACCTACGATGAGGTGATGTCGCAGAACGTCGTTGACCTCGTCATTATTGTCGACGACGCAAGCAGTGATGATACAGTTGCGATTGCGTCGAAGCTGCCGAACGCCTTTGTCCATACGCATCCACATAACCTCGGCTATGGCGCAAATCAGAAGACCTGCTATAAACTCGCACTTGAGCACGGCGGCGACATCGTCATTATGGTCCATCCCGATTACCAGTACACCCCCAAACTCATACCCGCTATGGCATCCATGATAGGCAGCGGCCTCTATCACTGCGTTCTCGGCTCGCGAATCCTCGGCGGTTATGCCCTCAGGGGCAATATGCCTTTCTACAAATACGTTTCCAATCGATTCCTGACCTTCGCTGAAAATATCCTTACGGGCGCCAAGCTATCGGAATATCATACGGGCTATCGCGCCTTTTCCCGGCGGCTGCTTGAACAATTGCCCTTAGATGTGAATTCCGATGATTTTGTTTTCGACAACCAGATGCTGGCTCAAATTCTCTGGCTGGGCTACATCATCGCCGAGGTGTCCTGTCCGACCAAGTACTTCCCCGAGGCATCGTCAATCAATTTTTCCCGCTCGCTCAAATACGGCCTGGGCTGCCTGTGCACAGGTCTGAGGTTCCGTCTCGCAAAAATGCACCTGATAAAATCAAAGTTATTCCCTCCGCTATCATAATGTCCAAAACGCTTTATATAATCGACGGCCACGCGCACATCTACGCCGCGTATTTCGCCCCTATGCGGCAGCGTCTGACCAGTCCAACGGGGGAACCCACCAAGGCGAGCTATATCTTTACCACCGCAGTCCTCGGCCTTATCAAGAATCAAAAGCCGGATATGCTCGTCGTCGCGATGGACAGCAAGACGCCGACCTTCAGGCACGAAATCTACACTGAATACAAGGCGCACCGCCCGCCTATGCCGGACGATATGCCCGTCCAGATAGACCGTATCGAGCAGATTATGTCCGCAATGAACGTGCCCATTCTGCGACTCGATGGTTTCGAGGCCGACGATATAATCGGAACGCTGGCAAAAAAGGCCGCGAAGGCCGGTATCGATGTTTACATATGCTCGAAAGATAAAGACATTCTGCAGCTGCTCGACGACCACGTTCGCATTTTCGATATGAAGAGCGGCGATATAACCGATACCGGCTCGATGCTTGCCAATATGAAGGTTACGCCAGCTCAATTCGTCGAAGTTCTTGCGCTTCAGGGTGATACCTCGGACAACGTTCCCGGGGTGGCCGACGTCGGGCCCAAGACCGCACTTGAGTGGATTCAAAAATACGGCTCGATAGATAATCTACTTGCTCACGCCGACGAAATCGCCGGCAAACGCGGCGACAACCTGCGAAAATCGAAGGACATCGTCAACCTGAGCAAACGCCTTGTCACCATCGATTGTAATGTTCCGGTAGATATCGACCAAAAAGAATTTGCGGTGAAGCCCTTCGATGAGGCGCGGCTGATTCAGATTTTTACCGAGCTTGGTTTTTCACGCATCCTAAGTCAGCTGGGCCTCTCATCATCACAACAGCCGGCTGAACCGAAGGAGTCGTCGGACAAATCTGTTGATGGAATCGCTTCAGCCGATACTGCCAAACATAATTATCAGCTTATTGACACACCCGAAAAGTTCGATTCTTTTTTGGCTGAGCTTAAAAAACAAAAAATATTTGCCATCGATACTGAAAGCACATCTATTTTTCCGATGCGGGCGGAGCTTGTGGGTATCAGTTTCTCCTGGCAGTCGAAGACCGGCTTTTATATCCCCGTCCGCGCTCCTGTCGGCGCTAAGCGCCTTGCCGTTTCCAAAATCAGGGAAAAACTTGCACCTGTTCTGGCTGACCCAACCGTAAAGAAAATCGGCCAGAACATAAAATACGATATCCTCGTCCTACGAAACGCGGGGCTGCTGCTCAATGGCGTGCATTTCGATACGATGGTCGCCTCATATTGCCTCGACCCGCAGCGAATCAGTCATTCGCTTGATAATATGGCCCTTGATTTTTTGAACTGTCAATCGATTCCCATTTCCTCGCTCATCGGCAAGGGCAAAAATCAAATCACGTTCGATATGGTCGATACTACCGCCGCCTGCGAATATTCCGCTGAGGATTCGGACCTGACCTGGCAGTTGTATCAGTATCTCGACGGCCGGCTTGACAGCCAGCCGGAGATAAAAAAACTTTTCTATGACGTCGAGATGCCGCTCGTATCGGTCCTTGCGGAGATGGAATACAACGGCGTCTCCATAGATACCGAAATCCTCGCTGATATGTCCGAGGACATTACCGCCTCAATCAATCGTCTTGTTGATGACATCTACAGAGTAGCCGGTGTTCCGTTCAATATCGACTCGCCCAAGCAGCTTGCCGAGGTCCTTTTCGACCGCATCGGCTTAAAACCAGTCCGAAGGGGCAAGACGGGCCGCAGCACCGACGCCGCCGTTCTGGAGGAGCTTGCCGAGGAGCACCCGGTAGTTAATCTCATCCTCGAATACCGCACGCTGAGCAAACTGAAAAACACCTACGTTGACAAGCTCGGTTTGCTCATCAACCGACGAACCGGCAGGGTCCACGCCTCTTTCAATCAGACGGTAACAGCGACGGGCCGGCTAAGCTCCAGCGACCCGAACCTCCAGAATATACCCATCCGCACACCATTAGGCAGTAAAATACGCTCCGCTTTCATTCCTAAAAATAAAACCGACTGCATTCTCAGCGCCGACTACTCGCAAATTGAGCTTCGGCTGCTTGCGCATTTCTCCGGCGACAAGACCCTTCGAGAGGCCTTTTCTGCTAATATGGACATTCACCGTTTCGTCGCGTCCCAGATATTCGATTGTCCCATCGAAAAAGTGACTCCTGAGATGCGTTCCCGCTGCAAGGCTGTCAATTTCGGCATCATTTACGGGCAGGGGGCGTTCGGCTTGGCAAACACGACGGGCCTTACAACCGCGGAAGCGAAAAAATTCATCGAAGATTACTTCGCCAGGTACAGCTCAATTCGCAAATTTATGGATGACGTCGTCGAGCAGGCGACGAAAGCCGGCTACGCCGAGACAATCCTGCATCGACGGCGAAAAATCTTTAACCTCACAAGTCCAAACGCCGGCAAACGGGCGCAGGCCCGCCGGTTGGCCGTAAACACCGTCATTCAGGGTTCCGCCGCGGATTTGATTAAGGTCGCGATGGTCAATATCCACCAAAAAATTCAGACGGAAAACCTGCCCGTCAAAATGATTTTACAGGTCCACGACGAGCTTGTCTTCGAGTTTCCGATCACCGAAGCCGACATCCACGCCCAATGGATTGTCTCCGAAATGACAAACGCGATTAAACTCGACGTTCCCCTGAAGGTTGATGTTACTTACGGTTCTTCCTGGCTGGCGGAAAAATAAAAACATTATTGGCACAATGAAACCGGGGCATGAAGAACAAAACGAATTCAGTGCAGGGAACGAAAGCGGCATCAAACTAATCCATCATGTCTCAAAAAACAGGCGAGAACATAGAATTTTTTTGTGAAAATAAGCTGGTTTTGGTATATTAATAATGTGTATTCGGGAAAATTATATAGTTTTGTTAATTCTCTTAAGTATCTCCGGGCTCTTGTAGCTGAATCACTTATCAAGTACTGGAGAAGATGATGAGAGCACAGATTATTATAAAAGTATCTGTATTGGCAGTACTAATTTCATTTGGCCTGAACCTGATTGTTTCGGCGTACGGCCAAACCACTCTGATCGATTTGGGCAACGCTTCCTCATGGCGCGGAGTCAATACACCGAGTCCCGATGGAAACGGCAACTATTGGAACAGCGTATGGAGTGGCGCTTACTATACCAACTTAATCGACATCAACGGTAATACCACGCCCATCGACTTCGGCTTTACCTCCGCAGCCGGAACCGACAGTTACAATGGCCCTGCCGGTGTTACTTCCGACCCGGTTACTCAGGAAATGATTGACGCCACGGACATCGATATCATTTTGCTTGGCAATCTGGGCGTCAATGAGGCCGCGATGGACTACTATATCTCATCAACTTTTGAGATCCAAGACCTTGATCCAGAGAAAACCTACAATCTGACCTTTTTCGGCTCGCACAAGTACAGTACCGATGACACGACAGTGTATTCGATCTACACCGACAACACCTATACCACCGTGGTCGATTCTGTCAGTCTCGACGTCCAGCAACCCGGAATGCCTTGGCGGCACAACCGTGACACGGTAACCACAATCAATGGGCTCTCGCCGCAGGCTGATAATACTTTATATGTCAGCTTTGTCGGCTCAAACGGAGGAAACGGCTACCTTAACTGCATGCAGATTGAAGATGTCACCCAAAGCGAGGCAACAAACCCTGACCCCAATGATGATGCGATGGCTGTAGTGCTGACAACGAATTTGAAGTGGAGCGCACCGAATGATTATTCACCCGTCAAATACGTTCTCAGTTTTCGTCCCAATAATCCCGACTGGCTCGATACGGCTAACACAACAGTTGTCGATCCCGTCGTCGATCTGAACCTTGACAGTGATCCAGCTACCACCGAAGCGGCTGTGCCGATCACTCTGGATTACGATACGACCTATTACTGGAAAGTCGCTTCTTTTGAGCCTGGCGATCCTTCTCCCATCGAGCATGAAGGACCTGACTGGTCGTTTACCACCGAAACAGGTCCACTGGATGCCTTTATACGATCTGATGGTTTGCAAAGAGGTGCCTTTAGAATGCCTTACATCCGTTACGAAGCGGATCAAGCCACTATCGGTGCCAGTGCAACTGTAAAAGGGCCTTCCTATGACCAGTCAAAATTAGAGTCGGAAGCTTCAGAACGTAAATATGTCGAGTTATCTCAGCCGGGTTCTTTTGTTGAATGGACTGTCCGGCATAAGGTGGACGGGGTAACTTTACGCTTTTCAATGCCCGATTCGGATGATGGAACAGGTTTGGAAGGATACCTACAGCTATATGTTAACGACACCTTTATCCGGAATATAGAGCTGACTTCTTATTACGCATGGCAATATTTTGATACTGAGCCGCCAACGGATGGATACCCAAGTAACGATCCTGGCGCAGGTGCTCCGCGAATGAGATTTGATGAAGTAAGATTTATATTGCCTGAAAAACTTGACAACGGCGCTGTGATTAAACTGCGAAGAGCGGATGATGATAGTATAACTTATGGTATTGATTTTCTTGAGCTGGAAGAAATTGAACCGGAAATTGAAAAACCTAACGGTTTTATTGATGTAACCCAGTCTCCCTTTAATGCAACACCTGATGACGAAACAGATGATTATTCAGCATTTCAAAATGCAGTTCAATATGCGTATTCTGAAAATTTAGGTTTATATATTCCACCCGGCAGGTTCCTTTTATCAAATAGGTTGAGATTGGACGATGAAGGTCTGCGTGTTTTAGGAGCCGGTTTTTGGCACACGGAAATTCATTTTACCAACATTGCAGCTGGAAATGGCGGTATTTATTCTAACGGGTCAGAGAATCATATTTCTGACCTTTACCTTACATCTGTAATAAATTACCGGGGCGGATATCGTGCATTCGGACAGGACTGGGGCACGGACTCTGTTATTGAAAACATTTGGTTGACCCATTTTTCCGTTGGCCTGTGGATTGCAGATTACGAAGCTCCAATCACAACTACCGACAGCTTAACCGTCAGAAACTGCCGAATTCGAAACACGTATGCGGATGGGTGTAATTTTGCCAAAGGCAGCAGCAACTGCATCCTTGAGCACTGTGATGTACGAAATACCGGCGATGATGCCTGTGCTACTTGGTCGTCGGATGTGGAAAGTGATGTCGGACCAACCTCATATAATACGTTTCGTTTTAATACCATAGAAAATACCATGAGGGCTGCCGGGCTGGGAATATTTGGCGGGGAAAAACATATTGCTCACCACTGTATTATTCGTGATTCTTTTGCCGGAGCAGGCATCCGACTTAATTCAACATTCGAGGCCTATCCGTTTGCAACTGATTCGTATGTTCGCGTTTTCGAAATGACTGTCGAGCGTTGCGGCACAAGGTATAGTATCTGGCAGGATAAAATCGGAGCTATCAATCTTGGTATTCTGAGATTTAACATAAATAATATCAAATTCGATAATGTTCAGGTTTATAACTCACAGGTTGACGGATTGTTTATTCAGGATCAGAATTATGACGATGACAGCCAGACTATTTATGATGTCTACTTTGATGATACACTCATCTATAATGTCGGTATGGATGGACACCAGGCAGCATACGGAATTCTTGCGCTGAATTATACAAATGGGTGGATTCAGAATACAAATGTTAACATAAAGGGTTATATGGCAGTTCCGATTTATGAATATGCTCCCAATTTTCAAATAAACACGGTGGATACTTCCGGCAATCAGCATCCCGTTGCCAATGCCGGAACTGATCTTTCACAAAGTCAAATTACTCCTACTGTACAGCTCGATGGTACTGCCAGTTATGATCCGGAGGAAGAACCGCTTTCCTACGAGTGGATTCAGGTGGATGGTGAACCGCTGACTATCATTAATCCAACTTCAGCAACACCTACAATCACCGGTTTGGAGCAGGGGAAAAAGTACATCTTCAGGTTAAATGTAAACGATGGCGTTTTGAGCGACGCAGATACAGTCAAGATAGGATTAGAAACAGATCTCAACAGCGATGGTATAACGAATCTTGAAGATTTTTCTATCCTTTCAAAATATTGGAATAGCTCTTTGATTTATGGAGATATCAATGAAAACGGAACTGTCGATTTGTCTGACTTGGCACTTTTAGCAACAGATTGGCTCAAGTTGAGCATCGAATAGTATCGTCCCTATCGAACTCAATCAGCCTTTATTGGGAATAGTTATACCTTTGGCAATAATCTCGAAGCAGTAGTCTCAAGACTGGCTTCTTCGAGAAAGTCGGGTAATTATGGTTTTCCGGCTCCAGCGTGATTTTGCCGTTTCCAGTCCTGATTCTTTTTACGGTCAGCTCGCCGTTCAAAACCGCGATTACCAATAATATGTTCGATAGAGGAAACGAACGTCTTTTTATATTTCAGCGTCCTAGTAAATCAAAGTGTTGGTACATACCCGAAGGTAAAAGTTCATTTAAGCGTCTCTGCCACGAAGGGGGTATTTAAGTGTTCAAATCCAAATTAAGACGAGTGGCTGGAATTTTAAAATACAAGGTTAGGGACTGTTGGCCGTATAAGTTGAAAGAAATATGGTTGAAACCACATTATATTGCTCGCGATTCCGCTTATGCTTTGGGAGAAGCTGAAACCCAAAAAGAAGGGGGACAGCTTATGACGCCGTGTCTAAAAATTCGGCGGGTTGGTCTTTAGTCGAATGGCCTGCCTGACGGCGGCTTCGGCATCAAGGACCTTGAAGCCATCTTTCATACAGCCCGTTTCAACAATGATGGTCCTGATTTGCTGAGGCGTCAGCTCAGGATTGACACTTTTCATCAGAGCTATCACGCCGGCGACAATAGGCGGCCCCTGTGAAAGTCCCCACCCATCCTTAAACACCGGATTTATCTGATAGGGCCAGGTATAGATATCCCTGGCTGCCTCCGGTCTTGTACGGTGGCCGGGCACGGACACAATCCCTGTGTGAATGATTCTATGATCACACCGATTATCAGGCTCACGTGTCTGCGTGCCTTTAACAATGCGTTCCGGGTGAACATCGATAAAAACCGTGCCCTTCTGTTCGGCGTAATCAATGGCATCCTCAAGATTTTTGCAGTGCGTTACCGGTCCCATAGAATTTGTGACCGCTATTGCTCCCTGGTCTGCCGCAAAACGAATCCCCTGAATGAGATATTTCTCGTAGGGCTTCCGCCCGTCCTCATCGAACTCCTTTTCGGAGAGAAGGTTGGCCCGTATGGGAATAACTTTGGCTTCAGGTGCGATTTGGTGAATAATCTGAGCCATCCATTCACCATGCCACGGCTCGCCAGAGCCCACCGGCTCACCCGGCACTAACGACGTTGGCTTGATGTACTTGCCGGCTGCCTTCGGACTCATATCAAAGAGCCAGTCGAGCACCGCCACCTTTGTATTTTGTCCCCGGCTGTGTTCCCAGGCCTTGTCGATATTCGAGAAGGTAATGAGATTGGGTTCAGCAACCTGGTTCTGGTCATTCGCGCCCTTGCCCAAAGCCCCCTGGGATAAACCACATCCCGCCAATATAACGGCTGCCATTGCCACAACAAATTTTTTCCTATAACCGACGCTCAGATTCATACGCCTTCTCAAGGTTTTCCCGAATGTCAGATGAGCAAAAAAAGCATCAAATCGCATACAATAACCTCCCAGCTAAAGTCACTGCAACCTATCGCAAAACGCCATCTATCACCGTCTTTATCCCAGAAAATCCCTGCCCTGTCAACTCCGTGTCGTATGTCGAGCAAGGGGGGCAGGAAACTTTCCCTTGCAGTTTTGGAAAAATCCGTCATACTGTCCCCCCAAACAATTATTTCAGATGTATTTGCGGCTTGTGAGGAGAAATTAAAATGGTAGACAAGAAGGCAGATTTGGCAGGACCGGGTATTGGTGATTACGCAGAGCTGGAAAAAATCCTTCCACAGGACTATACGTCACTGCTGTCACCAAAAGAAACGCAACTGGCAACCTATGCCGCCAAAGATTACATCGAGAAGAACCTTTGCAAAAAACTCAATCTGATTCGGGTCACCGTCCCTCTGGTTGTGGACGTGGAAAGCGGCGTCAATGACTATCTGGACCGCGACGGCTCTCGAACACCCATCCAGTTCCACATCTCAAACGACCACGACAAGAACCCAATTGATGCCCAGGTTGTTCAGGCCGCAACCAAGTGGAAACGCGTCGCACTCAAACAATTCGGTATGAGTGTAGGCGAAGGCCTACTCACCGATATGCGGGCCGTGCGAAAGGATTACTTCCTCGACCACGACCACTCCGCCTACGTTGACCAGTGGGACTGGGAGCTGGCCATAACGAAAGAGCAGAGAAATCTCAAATTCCTCAAAAAAGTCGTCGTGAAGATATGGAAGGTCATCAAAGGCGCCGAAACCCACGTCCAGAAAATTTTTCCGCATCTCAGGACCGACAAGTATCCCAACCTGCCCGACAAACTCACCTTTATTCACGCCGAAGAAATTCTCGAAAGATACCCCGATATGCCGCGTAAGCAGCGCGAAACGACAATTGTTCAGGAATACCCCGCCATTTTCATTTACGGTATCGGCTGGACGCTCAAGGACGGCTACCCGCATGAACTAAGGGCCGCCGACTACGATGACTGGGTAACCGACACTTCCTCTGAAACCAAACGAGACACACACGGCCTTAACGGCGATATCCTTGTCTGGAACCCTGTCACTAAACGCCGCCACGAGCTGACGAGCATGGGTATCCGCGTCAACGCCGATACGCTCAAAATACAGCTCGAAATGACCAACCAGCTGCATTTTATGAAAATGCCCTACCATCAGGGTATCTTGAATAACCAGCTTCCGCTCAGCATCGGGGGTGGCATAGGACAATCTCGAACGTTTATGCTTCTCCTGAAAAAGGCCCATATCGGCGAGGTCTCCGCCACCGTCTGGCCCACGGTCCTCAAAGATATGTGCCACAGGAAAAACATTCACGTCATCGATTAAAAGTAAGAAAGCCGCGTTTTGCGTGCTTTTCGTTTAGATTAGTATGCAGGGCATGTTTCCACAGAGGGATTGACTAAACAGTGCCGATGATTAAGCAGGCGTTGTGTCCGCCGAAGCCGAAGGAGTTGCTCATCGCAACGTTGACCTTTTTATCTCGCGGCTTTAACGGCACAAAGTCCATCTTCACGTCGCACCGCTCGTCGATGTTTTCGAGATTAATGGTCGGCGGCACAATCGATTTTTCTATTGCCTCGGCGCACACAATCAGCTCAACCGCGCCGCTGGCCCCCAGCAGGTGGCCGTGAGCGCTTTTCGTGGAGCTTACTAACAGCTTATAGGCGTACCCCCCGAAGACCGACCTGACGGCTGAGCTCTCCGCTATATCGTTCAGCTCCGTCCCTGTTCCGTGAGCGTTGATGTAATCGACCTTCTCAGGCGGCAGTTGCGCATCGGCAAGTGCAAGCTCCATCGCCTTGGCTGCTCCCGCCCCATCCGGCAATGGCGCCGTGATATGATACCCATCGTCCGTAGCCGCATATCCAAGCATCTCGGCGTATATTTGCGCACCGCGTTTTTTAGCGTGCTCGTATTCCTCGAGCACCAGAATCCCAGCACCTTCTGCGAGCACGAACCCGTCCCTGTCCCTGTCGAACGGCCTCGACGCCGCAGATGGATTATCGTTGCGGGTGCTAAGCGACCTTGCCGCGCAAAAGCTCGCCAGCCCCACCGGGGTCAACGCCGCTTCCGTTCCGCCGGTTATCATAACGTCGCTGCGATTCGCCACGATATTACAAAACGCCTCGCCTATCGCGTGATTGCTGCTGGCACAGGCACTCACCACGCAGAAATTCGGGCCCCGCAGCCCGTACCGTATCGCGATATTGCCCGCTGCGGCGTTTGCCATAAGCCGGGGGACTGTAAATGGCGATAATCGCATCGGCGCCTTGTTTAAAAGAACGATGTGCTGCTCCTCAATTTCCTTTATCCCGCCGATGCCCGTCGCGACTATTGCCCCCATCCTAAAGGGGTCTTCCTTGGTGAAATCCAGACCGCTTTGCGAAACTGCCTGTCCTGCCGCCGCGACCGCGAACTGCGAAAAGCGGTCCATCCGCCTGCTCTCGCGAAAGTCGATATATTTGGTGACATCGAACTGCTTTATCTCTCCCCCGAAATGGACGGGGTATGTGCTTGTGTCAAAGGAATCTATCTGGGCAATGCCGCTTTTGCCCTCGCAGAGTGCTTTGAAAAACTCGTCAACGGTTTCCCCCAGTGCCGTCACGCAGCCCAGGCCTGTGATTACTACTCGCCGTCTATTCATTTCAGCCCAGCTGCTATTTCTTCTTGCCTGCCCGTGCCGCGTTGACAATATAATCTATTGCCGCCCCAACGGTCTGAATTTTTTCCGCCTCCTCATCCGGAATGCTCATACCGAACTCATCTTCGAACTCCATAACCAGCTCGACGGTGTCGAGGGAGTCCGCGTTCAGGTCGTTTATGAAGGAAGTCTCGCGGCTAATTTCCGCCTTGTCAACGCCCATTTGTTCGCTAATTATCACAAAAACCTTTTGTTCAATCGCCTGGACATCCAGTTCAGCACTCACTTGCTATACCTCCAAAAACACTGTAATAGGCACTTGTCCAGCAGCGGACGCATAGTCGCTGCACCATCCTTCAATGGCCGGCAGGTATATTATCCGCGGGGGGTCTTGTCAACAACCATTTTTTTAAATTTTTCGTTACAGCAAAATCCGGTTTAACAAAGAAACGAACAGGGAGCGAGGAATTTACATTGCCATACCACCATCTACACAGAGCACCTGGCCTGTAATGTAACCGGCGTCGTCGGAAGCGAGGAAAGCCACGGCGCGTGCGACGTCCTCGACGGTCCCGAAACGCTTGACGGGTATGACCTGCATAGCGGCATCCTTGACCATATCGGGTAGCACCGCGGTCATATCGGTCTGTATAAAGCCGGGAGCGATACAGTTAGCGGTAACGTTTTTTTTACCGATTTCGCGTGCGATGGACTTGGTCATACCGATAAGGCCCGCCTTGCTTGAGGCGTAATTGGCTGAGCCGGCCTGACCGATGACGCCGGCGACGGAGCTTATGCTGATTATCCTGCCGAACTTATTGCGAATCATCGAGCGTGCAGCCACGCGTGTAGCGACAAACGCGGCGCGAAGGTTTACGGCTATAACCTTGTCGAAGTCGTCGTCGTCCATCTGAATCATTAGTTTGTCGCGTGTAATGCCCGCATTGTTGACGAGGATGCCGATGCCGCCGAGCTGGTTGGCAAGCTCTTCGAGAATTTCAGTAAGTTTCTCGGTATTCGTAATATCCACGTATTTCGTTATCACCTCGAAACCCTTTTCTTTGCAGACCGATTCAAGCTCATTGAGCTGTTCGGCGTTAAGGTCGAGGCCTGCGACGATACGCCCCTGTTTCAACAGTTCCAGCACGATAGCCCTGCCGATTCCGCGTGCAGCACCGGTTACTACCGCCAATCTTTTCTCGGACATCTGTCCTGTCTCCATACAATCCAAAACTATGGGCTGAAATCCGCTATACGGCCCTGTTGATATTAACCACAAAGACGTGAAGGCACAAAGATTTTTTTTAATTGCAGATTTCGGATTACGGACTTAAGATTTTCACAGACTACAGGAACAGAATTGAAAGATAAAGGATGAAGACGGCGTTTTTATTTCCGGGGCAGGGTGCGCAATCTGTCGGGATGGGCAGGGACATCGCGGAGCAGTTTCCGCAGGCGAAGGTGATTTTTGAAAAGGCCAACGAAATCGTCGGGTTCGATTTGGCTAAGATTTGCTTCGAAGGGCCGGCGGAGCAGTTAAATACTACGACGATGTCGCAGCCGGCGATATTTACGGTCTCGGCAGTGATTCTGGAGGTCCTGGGGACGAATCCCGCGACGGCGAAAATCAAGCCGGATTTTACGGCGGGTCTTAGTATGGGTGAATATACGGCGTTGTATGCGGCGGGTGTGATGAGCTTTGAGGATGGGCTATCTCTGGTTCAATTGCGCGGCGAGGCGATGCAGGCAGCGGCGGACGCAACAGGCGGCGGGATGGTCGCGATAATCGGGCTTGACGAGGAAAAGACAAGGGCACTTTGCGCAGAGGCAAAAAAAGGCGAGCTTTTGGAGCCGGTCAATTTTAACTGCCCGGGACAGATTGCGATAAGCGGGACAAAAACCGCCTGCGAACGGGCGGAGAAGTTAGCGGAAAAATACGGCGCAATGAAGGCGATTCGGCTGGAGGTTGCGGGGGCGTTTCATACGGAGATGATGGCGCCGGCTGCAAAGGGCTTGTCTATCGCGCTTGAAGACACACAAATCGCCGAGCCGGGCAGTGTAAAGACCATTGCCAATATCAACGCAGAGTATTACAAATCGGCCTCGCAAATCCGCGATGGGCTGACCAAGCAGCTTACCCAGGCGATTCTCTGGCAAAAATGCGTTGAACGGCTGTTTGCCGACGGCGTCGAGACCTTTTACGAAATCGGCCCCGGCAAGGTCCTCACGGGACTAATGCGACGTATCAATCGAAAGGCAAATATAATCAATCTCTCGTCAGCAGCGACCATCAGGGAATCGGGCATTTAGAAAATCATCACCGCCATTGAAAGGGGCGTAGGAAATTTTGTAGTTGAATATCCGATGGATAATGCGTAGATAAAGCAAGCCCACGGCAAATATCAGGACTTGTCAAAGAGGTGATATATGAAGACAAAGATGAGCGTAATGATTTTGTATGCGGCGATGGTCGCACTGACCGGGTGTGCGACGGCGCCGCCTAAACAGGAATCGAAAGCGGTACTAAAGACCGAATCGGATGAGGCCACAGCCATATTCAGGGGCAAGGACCCGGGCATCGAGCGATTTTTCCAAAGCGCGTATGGTTACGCAGTGCTGCCCAAGATATTCAAGGGGGCTTTTTTCGTCGGAGGGGCATACGGCAGGGGACAGGTATATGAGCGAGGTCAAATGGTCGGGTACTGCGATATGAAGCAGGCGACGCTGGGATTTTCGTTCGGGGGAGAGTTTTTCCGTGAAATAATATTCTTCAGCAGAAAAGAGGACTTAGGCAGATTTATGAAAGGTGAATACGCTTTCTCCGCCCAGGTTACGGGCGTCGCAGCCACGGCAGGCGCATCGGCCAAGGCGGACTACAGGTATGGTATGGCCGTCTTCATCGATACTGACACAGGTCTGATGGTCGACGCTTCGCTTTGCGGGCAAAGATTCACCTACGCCCCGGCAGTTATCATCGAAGATACGACGAGATAGTAACGCAGGGCCCAATACGAGCTAAAAGCGAATGACATTTGCGCCCCAGGTGAGGCCTGCGCCGAAGGCGACGAGGATAACGATGTCGCCGCGTTTGATTTTGCCCTCACGGATGGCCTGGTCGAAGGCGAGCGGGACCGAGGCGGCGGATGTGTTTCCGTATTCGGTTATGTTGATGAAGCATTTTTCAGGCGGCAGCTGGAGCCGTTTGGCGGCAGACTCAATGATGCGGGCGTTCATCTGATGTGAGACGACCATTTTAATGTCGTCTATCGTCAGGTTGCATTTTTCGAGACATTCGGTGACGGTTTCGACGATTCTCCTCACAGCCAGTTGGTAAACTTCGCGGCCTTTGATTTCCATATAGAGCTTGTTTGGATTGTCTAACGGCCTGCTGATGGGGTTGCGGGAGCCGTATGCCTGGCAATTGAGCGCCTGCCAGTTGCTTCCATCAGCATACATCGTGCTGTAGATAACGCCGTTTTGTTCGCCGTCGTTTTCCCGTGGTTTACCTTCGAGCACTACAGCGCCAGCTCCATCGCCGAAGAGAATACAGCTTGTGCGGTCTTTATAGTTGGTGATTTTTGTCAGGGTTTCTGCGCCGATTATGAGGGCGTTTCGAAGCCTGCCGCTCTGGAGATACTGCTGGGCGATGGATATTCCGTAAATGAAGCCGCTGCACGCGGCCATAAGGTCGAATGCCCAGGCCGAAAACGCGCCGAGGCGTGTCTGGACAAAGCAGGCCGTGGAAGGGAAGACCATTTCAGGTGTGATGGTCGCAACGATAATGACGTCAAGGTTTGTAGGTTCAATTCCCGCCATAGCGAGGGCCTTTTTCGCTGCTTCCGTAGCCAGGTCCGCAGTGCTTTCATTTTCGCCGGCAATATGGCGTCTCTGAATCCCCGTCCGTGTTCTTATCCATTCATCCGAGGTATCGACCATTTTGGCGAAGTCTTCGTTAGTGAGGATTTTGGCCGGCGCGTAAGAGCCGTGCCCTGAGATGACCGCTGTGAAGCGTGAGTGGTGCGACTCAGTTTTTATGTTCATCCGTGACCCTTAAAGTAACTTTCTCCGGCTCGTTGGCCGGCGTTTCCTCGCTGACGCTGCTGGAAGCGAGGTATTCGGCGATTCTCTCGTTGATTTTTTCGGTGTGATATTTCTTCGCAGCGAGGACGGCGTTTCTGAAGGTCCTGCTTTCGCTTGCTCCGTGACAGATAAGCGCCGTGCCGTTTACGCCCAGCAACAGCGCGCCGCCGTATTCGTTGTAATCGTGCTTTCTGTAGAATCGTTTCATAACCGGCTTGAACAGGGGTCCAAGCAGAAGGCTGAATTTATTTGACATAATTTCCTGTCGGATGGCCTTGAAGAGGCCGACGACGAGACCTTCGGTGAGCTTGAGGATGACGTTTCCGACAAAGCCGTCACAGATGACGACGTCGCATACGCCTTTGAAGATGTCGCGGCCTTCGATGTTACCGATGAAGTTAATCTTGGGGTCATTCTTCATCAGCTCTCTCGCCTTTTTTACAATTTCGTTTCCTTTGGCGTCCTCTTCGCCGATGCTCATCAGCCCCACTCTCGGGCTTTCTATTGCGAACAACCGCCGGGAGTAAATCGAGGCCATAATGGCATATTGATAAAGATTGGTAGGTTTGCAGGCGATATTTGCGCCGACGTCGCAAATAGTGACGGGGCCTTCGAAGGTCGGGAATACGACGGCGATGCCCGGGCGGTTGACGCCCGGGAGATTTCGCATTCTCATCTGAAATGCGGCGACGCAGGCGCCGGTGTTCCCGGCGCTGATTACGGCGTCGGCCCTGTTGAGCTTGCCGAGCTTGGCAAGGATAGAGATTGAGCTGCGGGGCTTCTTTCTCAGCGAATCGATGGGTGGGGCATCCATGGCTATGACGTCCGGGGCGTGGAAGACGGAGAGAGAGGCAGCCTGGTCAATCCGTGGGGGCAGCTTCGGTTCGATAATTTCCTTCGGGCCAACAAGGATAATCTCGTCGCCTTTGTCAAGGGAAGACAGGGCCTCAATGGCGCCGGAGATGACGGCGTCGGGAGCTTTGTCACCGCCCATTGCGTCTATGGCGATATGCATCCGGCATTACCCCTTTTTCTCGGTCTGCTCAGCAACTTTCAGGGTGATTTTTGAATTGAGGTAGCCGCATTTAGCGCAGGCGGCGTGCGGTAATTTGGCCTGGCCGCACTTGGGGCAGACGGTGTAGTTGACCGTC
Source organism: uncultured Pirellulales bacterium (assembly GCA_964400665.1). Lineage (GTDB taxonomy): Bacteria > Planctomycetota > Phycisphaerae > Sedimentisphaerales > Anaerobacaceae > Fen-1362. Next base: position 18,446 of record CAYNVP010000030.1, read on the forward strand.
CGGAGGGCATGATGTGCTCTGCGGCTGCGTGTCTTGCTCTTACTGATTTTTTTTGCTGGTAGCACGGCTGGTTACTCCAAAAAAAGCGTTTAACATCACGTCGCTGCCATAATAGAACTATTGAAAAACAATCTAAATAATTTACCGGCATCGGCTTGTCAAGGGAAATTTAGCGAGTTGGGTCCTGTTTCATAGGCATTTTGCTAATCGGGATTAGGTATTTCTCTTATTTTCTTTTTTCCCCAATCAAGTTAAAAGTGAGGAATATGTCCTGTTGTTGGAAGCGCCGGGGGAGATGTGAAAAAGAATTGATTTTATTAAAGGAGTTTTACAATGATTATCAAGACAAGAGAATGTGCTCCCGAATGTGCAGAGGACATTTTTTGCGGAGTAAATACCGTTGCCGAGGTCGAAGAGGCGAGTGACCTTGAAAAGAAGCACATTCCCACTATAACGGCCCCGAAGGGAGTCAAGAAGGGAGAGCATTTCGAGGTGACGGTCGAGGTGGGAAAGCTGCTTGCGCACCCCAACGAGCCAGGGCACTTCATTCAATTTATTGAACTGTACGCGGGCGATACGTTTCTTGCGAGAATGGACCTTATGGCCAAGACGACATTTCCCATTATGAAGACCTGTGTCTGTCTTGACCATGAGCACGGCAAGCTTCGCGCTTTCGAGAGATGTAACCTGCACGGGACATGGGAAAGCGAAGTCGATATCGAGGTGACGTGAGGATTCCGTCACCGGATAGAGCAAATACTTTTTTCACCCGAAGCTGAAAACCCAAAGGATTTCTGAAAGGAGACGAGGGAAATGACGGAGGTTGAAGATTCTCAGGAAAACTTCAAAATCTGTATGCAGGGAAACTGCTTGAAATGCCCCAGCTACCCTAAAAAGGCGGGAGAAGGGCTGTATTGTGCAAGGGGC
>CAYNVP010000031.1:0-6404 GCA_964400665.1 uncultured Pirellulales bacterium
ACGGGGCGAACGAAACCATTCTGTTTGACCCACAGCAGCGCTGGTTTGTAATTTGACGTCTCCGGAGCAGAATTCGAGTCCTGCTGATGCTTTTTTGAAGGATTTGGGCCCTGTTTGCCTGAATTGCTCTCCGATGCCGAACGAAACTCCGGCGCTACCTGCTCCAGCCTGGGCTGCCATCTTAAGGCGGCGTTCGCGACTTCCAGAGCGTTGTCTTTACGGCTAACCTCAAAATTGACGTTTGCAGTCAGATAAGGGAGCAGTTTACCGCTGGAATTGTCCGTGACAACCTCGACGGTGTAAGTAACCACGTTTTGCGTCATAGTTGCGTTAAGTCGAACCTGGCCGACCTCACCTTTGAATTCCCTGTCCGGGTATGTTGAAACGGTAAAGGTGACCGGCTGGCCCGGGTAAATCCTGCCTATGTCGGCCTCGTTGACGGCCACCCATACCTGCATTCGCCTGAGGTCCTTGGCAATAAGGAACAAGCTCGGGGCGTTCAAGCTGGACACGACCGTCTGTCCGATGTTGACCCTGCGGTCAATAATTACTCCCCTTACCGGCGACTTGATGGTGCAGTATGCTAAATTCAGTTTTGCTTTTTCAAGGGTCGCTTCGGTCTGGCTAACCACCGCCTTGGCTTGTGAGATTGCGACCTCGCCTACAGCCACGTTGGCTTTTGCAACCTCGTAAGCCGCCTTATACGAATCATAACTGCTCTTGGCTAATGCTTCAGAAGGTCCGAGTTTTTGGGCCCTGTCCCAGTCCAGTTGCGCCTGGTCAAGCTTCGCTTTCAATTGCAAAAGACCGGCCTGAGCACTTTCCACTCCTGCTTTGGCCTGTTCCGTCTGTGCAGTGGCCTGGGCGACATCTGAGGTGTAAGTCGTGTCGTCAATCTTCGCCAGCATCGTGCCTTCCGCGACTGGTGAGCCGTAGTCAACCTCGTTGCCGTCTTCGTCTTTGCCGAATGCCAGAACCTTTCCGGCAACCTGTGCACCAACGTCCACCAGCTCTTCCGGCTCAACGGTTCCGGTTGCGTTGATAATCTCAACAATGTCGCCTCGCGTTACCGCAGTAGTGCGAAAAACGGTATTCTGAGACTCGCCCTTTTGAAAATACCACCAGGCAAGGACAATTACTGTTCCTGCGATAATGACCAATAAAAGCGCTTTTTTCATAAAAAATCCCGCCTACTTAGTAATATCTTATACGTTTATAAGACGATTGGTTCTTAAATCGTATTGCTGCATTATATAAAATAAACGTTAGTCCCTGACCATCAATAACTTATCGGCATTTGTCCGCCTCGACTTACCCTCCCTCGACGGTCTGTAAGGTCGCTCCAATAAACGCCTTACGCCTGATAAAAAAGCAGAAAAGCAGAACGATGAATGGGAAAAACGTATTATTTGTGCTCAGAACGGCCAGCCATCAGGGCACTGCTTTTTCCAGTAGCCGGCCAGAACGCTGAAGTCCTTAAAATCCACGTTGCTGCCGCCAGCAAGATTAGGGCCCGGCTGCAGCCATTGTGCGCACATAGTCGCAAGTTCGTCCAAATCTACAACGCAAGGCGGCTTAACCTTTACGGCTATATCTCTTTCGAAATCAGGCAGAGTATAAGCCAGAACTCCGGAAACTGAATCTGCCTGGCCCGAGTCGATAACGCCCCCAGCGCCTCGAGTGGCGTAAACCCGGACATTGTAAGTGCCGTCATCGAGCCCCTTGACTAAAACCGGCTCATTATGGAATGTTCCGGTTGGTGTCAGGCCAATCTGGCTGTTGACGTCATAAATCCAGATATATGCCCGCTCATTGTTCGAAAGCCCGATAGAATCCAGCGGAGAGACGTTACCGGGAGCGAACTCATAGCTGCTTATATTAAACCAGTCCGGGCCGGTATTTTCTATCTGCACCGACTGCTGGCCCGCCGACAGCCCAACAGTGATTATAAAATTGTTCGAATCGGCCGGATACGTCCCTGAAAATATCTGCCCACCATTCACAAGCACACGTAAGCTGTTATCCGTCCAGTCGGCGGTGCTTTGCACGTGGATTTTCAGGGCGCCGGCAGCCGGCATATTCAAATGGAAATTCGGGTCCGACTTATAATCTGATTTGGTGGAACCGTGAAGCCAGCGTGAAAGGTTTTCCATACCGGGGAAGTAATCCTCCTGCAGATAAAAATCAAACTGAGTGGTCACCGCCCAGAAATCGGATAGGACCGGACTGGCATAGTATGCCTCATTTCCTGAAGCTGCCCGCTGAGCCCTCGATAAATTGTATTTCGCCAGATTCTCATTGGCGGCATAAACCGCCAACGGTGTGAACACACCGTAAAGATTACAGGGGTCAATAAAATTATCCCACCACCACAGATGGGCGCTGCTTTTAACAAAGAAACTGCTCCAGATGCCGTTATGCAGCTCCAGGCCTTCGGGGTCGGTCTGTTCTTCGGTGCCTGTCCCAAACTCACCCATAATCACCGGCTTGTTAAAACCCGCCAGCCCGAGAGCGGTCTGCTCGAAAGTTTTAATGGTATCAGTTCCGTAGTAATGCACCTCAACGAGGTCAATATCAGGAAGATTCCAGATATTATTAAAACCGCTGCCGTGACTGCTGGTAGTTACTGGATGGTTGAAGGGGTCTATGCCGTGAATAAAATCGGCCATTTCATCATGCCAGCTGACGACGCTTGTCTGGTCATCGTTCCAGCCGTCGGTATACTGAACTTCGTTAAAGAGTTCCCAGGCGAGGATTGCGGGTGAATATCCCCAGCGCGCGACAATGTAACGATACTTGTATTTGGTTATTCTTTTGGCCTCTGCATCGGTGAAGAATTCGTTTGCATCGTTGAGAAAACCCCCATCCTCAGGATGCGTGATATTATAAGGATTGTCGTCCCAGTTTGAATTGGTAGTGGTGCTGAACTGGCCGTGGTGCTGCAGCACAAGCTGTATTGAAACATCGTTCTGCTCGCAGCTTTCGATTATCCGGTCCAGCCGCCAGGCAATCGGCATACTGAGATTTCCCACGCCGCCGTAATAACCGCTCCAATGATTGTTTCTCCATTCGAGGGTTGTCCCCTGCCAGAAATGAGTCATCCAGATGCGGGTCCAGTTTTCGCCGGCGTTACCCATCTTTTCAAACGTATCCTTCCACTGGCTTGTTCCATTCTCATTCCACCAGCATACGTTGTGGCCAATGGGCTTGTAGGTCTCATTAGTATCATACCGCATATAGCAGGGGTCCTGGCTGCCGCCCACCCTGATAATCCCCTTTTTGGCGCTGTCAATACAGGTAAAAGTTACCTGCGGGTCAATCGCATTAGTGCCGTTATCGTCGATAATCGTAATCTGGCTGATTTCATAGTCGCCGAGTTGAGACGGGGCAAAGCGCAGCTTCCAGCACGGGTTCCTCTCGTCGACATAGTGTCCGGTCCCATCTTCATCGTATTCCTTATAAAAAAAGGCGGGCACATCCACGGTATTGCCGTCCGGCCTGGTGAAAACAGCCATAACATCGACAATATCAGTATCAAAAGGATTGGTGTAGGTCTCCGAGAGCGTAAAGGTCAGTTCGAACTTCTCATACCTGCCGATGGTGCTGCCGTTTTGCGAGATTGAAGTTATTGTCGTAGCGGCTTCGACCGGGACAACTCCGACGGCCAGAAGCAATATAATCAGGTGTGCATATTGGAAATGCTCATTTTTTTTCAAAATCCATCACCTGGCTGGTAACATAATGGCGTTGCGTTCCAAGCCATTACTTATTATATCACGAAAAATGCGGTTTGTCCAGCATTTTATAAAAGAAATAGTCCCGATGCCCTTATCGGGCCCCGGGACTACCTCGCTTTTATCCACCTGTGGCGGATATAATCAAACAAGTCGGTCGAAATACTTCAATTGTACTAATCTCAATTGTTACCTATGAAGGTACTACCTTTCCTTTCCGCCCTTGTCCAGTCCGGCTTCGGACCCGGGAAACTGGTAACCTCGTATTGCTCCTGCTCGATGGCGGAAAGTTTCGCCTCCTCGATGAGCCAAGGCGTGATAAACACAACCATTTCGCTGGTAATCGTATCTTCGCCTTCAAACCTGAACAGGTAGCAAAGTATGGGGATGTCGCCGAGAATCGGAACCTTGTTCAGGGCCTTTGTAACTTCCTTTTTGCGCAGGCCGCCCAGCACCACCGTCTGGCCGCTGTCAACCAGCAGCGTTGTCTGCGCCTTTCGAGTATCAACAACCGGCACCGGATACTCAAAACCGCTGGTCTGAGAGAAAGTCACATCGCCGGTTTTGACGCTGAATTCCGGCTCAACCTTGAGTCGTATCTTATCGTCCCGAGTAAGATGGGGCGTAACGTTCAGCGTAACGCCGACGTTCTTGAAATTGGTTGTACCAATGGTGCCGCCGCCGGATGTTTCGGAAAGCTGCTGATATGGAATTTCGGAAGTAATCGCGATTCTGGCCGTCTCATTATCGAGCACGAGTATTCTCGGATTGGCCAGCAGCTTGGCATTAACGAGGTTTTGCTGGGCCCTGATGACGACGTCGATATCGAGGTCACCTTTGAGCCAGCCGAACTTGAGCAGGCCGCTGGTGCCGGCGGTCTTGCCGGTTGCGCCTGTGAATATGCCCGTTGCGAACGGGCCGGTTTCACCGGTAGGATTGGCGCCTAATACACCAGGGGGAAGGGCAGCGGCGCCCGCGGCGGAAGAAGTATAATCAGTATTCCGCCCTGCGTTCCATTCGACGCCCAAGTCGAGCTTGTCCGCGGCCGTGATGTCGTAGATTCTTGCCTCGACGAGTATCTGCGGAGTAATCCGGTCGATACTTGTGATGAATTTCTCAATGGCCTTAATATTGCTCTCAGTGTCTTTGACGATTATGTTGCTCGTTCCCTGGTTAATTGATATCGCACCCCGCTGAGAGACAAACTTGGCCAGGGCTTTCTCGACCTCTTTGATGTCCGCAAAATAGATTTGGAATACCTTGGTTTCCAGCTTCTCGGCTTCCTGCGTTATTTCCGACAGGGGCGCTACTCTAATCATATTCTTGCTCATCACGTAATCGTAGCCGTTCGCAGCAAGGATATTCCTCAGGGCCTCTTCGAGAGGAACATTGGTGAGCTTGGCGGTTACCGTCCCTGTAACTTTGGGACTCTTGACGACGTCAACGTCGGCCTGTTCAGCCATAATCCTTATTACGTCGTCAATCACCGTGTCCCTGAAATCAACGCTGATTTTCTTCTGCATTCGCTGCTCGAGGGTTGTAAGAACCTCTGTTTTAGCCACATTGGGATCGCCCTCATCGCCAGCAGCAAATGCAGCAACGCAGGGCAACAGCACAAACATGGCAATCGCCAGCAAAAACATTGTTTTGGAATCAGTTGACCTTTTCATGCTTGTTCCTTTCTAATGTCACATAATTTTCAATTTATGTTCCGTTTAACGTTCCACTTTTTGTGTCCAGCTTTCATCCCCCTTGGCAAACTCAACGCTGTCGGGGTTGATTTTTACGACCGTCGCCCCCTGGACGACTTCACCAACAGAGACGATTCGGTCGCCAACAACAGCACAGGGATTATCCTCGCTGTAAACAATTCCTTTTACCACGGGCCTGTCGGAATTTCCTTCACGCGTCTGCGGGGCTGCGCCGAATACCATAGCGTCCCGGAGATTCTCCGGATAAGGCGGCGGCAACTCCCAGTCGATTTTGCCGTCAAAGGCTGTGCTTCCCAAGGAAGCAATATTATTTGCGGCATTCGACGAGGGACGCTCGGGCGTTCGAAGCACTCCGGCCAACACAACAACGAAGACCACGAACAAAACCGGTATCATCACAACCATGACTTTTTGTCTGCCCGGACTGACTCCGGGTTTGGGAGTAAGCAGTTTGACCTTTAATTTCTTCCAGATTTTCAACCCGAGTATCTGCACAGGAGATTTCGGCGGCAGTTCCGTCTTGAGCCGCCTGGTGGGAGCGGGCATCGGGGCAGGCGGCGTGTAATCTGTACGCTGGGGCGCCGGAGGTTCATAAACCTCCTTGGCCGGCGCCGGCGACTCCTTCAACTGTGCCGGCGGAGTCTCCGCTTCCGGAATAATGTAGGGACGAGGTGGTGCAAGAACCTGCTTTGGCCCAATACGCGGAGCAGGCACTGGTGCAGCGGGACGTGTGTCGGCCTCAGGTGCATCCTTTTGGGGAACTTGGATGCCCGTGAATATCTTTGAGACCTCCTTTTGCAATCCCGCTTTCCTCTTATGCATTGTTCACCTCCCCAGGCAACTCTGATGTATCATCTCCGGTTTGCCCACTGGGTGCATCGGTGTTCACTGTTTGCTGAATCGGTTCCGGCTGGCCTGAGACGCCGACAACCTCACTAACAAGCTGCTCATAAGCATC
>CAYNVP010000031.1:6504-19038 GCA_964400665.1 uncultured Pirellulales bacterium
ATCGCCGGACTGCCCTTCAGAAGCATTGGTTTCCGCTGTTTGCGGAATCAGTTCCGGCTGGCCTGAGTCACCGGCAACCTCACTCTCAAGCTGCTCGGAAGCATCATCGCCGGACTGCCCTTCAGAAGCATTGGTTTCCGCTGTTTGCGGAATCAGTTCCTGCTGGCCTGAGTCACCGGCAACCTCACTCTCAAGCTGCTGCGATGAACCGGCCCGCTGCGAGGGATTCAAGGTGTCGCCGTCCTGAACGGCTGCAACAGCAGGCCCGGTATTCTCAGAATCGGCGGCGTCGGCTTTAACCGACTCGCCCTCGGTCGCACGAAGGTGGGCTTTGCCATAAAGGATTTCGTCAACGAGCCGTATATATTCAATGGCACCCCTGCTGTTCGGAGCGTAGGTGAGGATGCTTTCGCCGGCGCTTGGCGCTTCCGCCAGCCGGATATTTCTATGTATGACGGTATCGAATACAAGGTCACCGAAGAACTCACGCATCTGCTGCTGAATCTGCCTGGTGAAGACTAAACGGTCTTCAACAAAAGTCAGCAGCAATCCCGTGATTTTTACCTTGCATGGATAAAAGTGTTCCTGGATGATATCGCAGGTTTCAAACAACTGCTTAAGCCCCTCCATTGCATAGTAGTGCACCTGGACAGGGACAACTACATCCGTGCTGGCTATCAGCGCGTTGAGTGTAAGGATACCCAGCGAAGGAGGACAATCTATGACACAGACGTCATAGCGGTCTCCCAGGGTTTTGAACTGCTCACTGAGCATAAACTCCCTGCCGCTCACCGTGCCGAGGTCGAGCTCCGCTCCTGACAACAAAACGTTACTGGGCGCCACGTCAATGTTTTCGGCCTTGCTGGGTACAATGACGCTGGCTATCGGAACCTTGGTATCAATCAACGCGTTATATATGGTCTTGGTAAATGAGGTGGGGTCGCGCCCAACACCGAGGGTTGCGTGCCCCTGAGGGTCGAGGTCCACTACGAGGACCTTTTTACCCTTGTGCGCAAAAGCGGCGGACAAATTGACCGACGTGGTCGTCTTGCCGCATCCACCCTTCTGATTTGCTATCGAAATTACTCTCATCTTTCGTATTTAAAGAATCCTTTTCTAATTACACCCGAGTCGCACCTGTTCGGCCCTAAATAGATTTCCTTAACCCTGTGTTCGTTTTCTGACAAAAATAGAAAGGTCCATATCGACCTTGTGCAGGGTTTTGTTCGACCCTGCTCGCGACATTTTGAAACTATCAACAAATATCACTGGCTGATGCCTCTCGAGCGCGTTCAAGAATGTAGCAAACTGCCTGAAATCGGACTCGAAGGCAATATCAATACGATTTTCCTGAAGGTTCTTTGATTCGAGCTGGTCGACATTATTGATCCGGTCGGTGGTCTTAATGGTAAAGGAACTGACCTGTTTTTCGGCGGCGATTCGACCGATGTCGAAGGTCAGGTTGGCGGAATCTTCAAATTCGGCAATGTAGCCGCTCAGCTCGTTTTTCAGCCGCTCGACCTCGTCGACCAGTTTTTTCCTGCTCTCTTCATCGGCGGCCTCCATTGCCTCCCTGTACATCTGACGTTTTTCCGCCGACTCTTTTTCAAGCCCCGTTTTGATCTTCAGCTGAGGGCCTATAATAAAATAATAAGCAATCACAAACAAAATAACGCAGGCCATCCAAACCAGAGCCATTGTCAAAATATATTTTCTGTATCCACGCATAAGCACCTGCTACGACTCCGGCTTGAATATGCAATCTATGTTATAGGTAATGGCGTCATGACCATCGAGGGTGTCATACCCCTGCGAAGCAATGACGATATCTTCGAGCTTCGGCCCAAGAAAGGCAGAGGCACGCAGACGGTCACGAAAGGCCTTGACTTCAATGTCACAGCGATAGGTGGGTTCCCCGCTGACTCGCATTTTCAGAACCATGACCGTGACGTAAGTATCAATCTTTTTGTTCGAGCCGCCTTTGTCGGCGACCTTGCGTTTTACCGATTGTTTTTTTACTTCAAGGTTAGTAAGGACAACCGATTCGGGCAGGTTTTCCACCAGCGTAACCAAAACAGGCGTCCACTGGATATGCCTGTGAATTGAATCGGCCACGTCAACCAGACAACTGTTTACAGCGGCTTTCTCTTTTTCATAGGATTCTCTGAACTTCAGGGCCTCGGCCAGCCGCTGCACCTTTGACTCGAAGCCGGCTATATTTTGCTTTTGTACCGATATAATTACCTTGTTACTGATATAGAATCCAATTATAAGAATCGCTGCAAGCGCCGGAACGGCGAACGTTGTGACAAAAATTGCGACACCCTGCGGCTTTGTCCTGACCGGAATATTTTGTCCTTTGAGCAAATCTATCGTATACATATTTATATTGACCTCATCGCAAGACCCGCCGCTACCGCCATTGCCGGCCCGCTCGTCTGTATAACGTCGAGGCACTGCCTGCCGACCCTGCACTGCATTGTGTCAAAGGGATTCCATAAAATCGCTTTTATAGGTAGTTGTCTGTTGAGGATATCAACGAAGCCCCTGACCATCCCAAAACCGCCGCACACAAGTATCTGCTCAATGGTGGACGATTTTGCCTGTGCGCTGTGGTATCGCAGTGTCTCGGCGACGTCGCTGACCAGTTTCTGACAGGCCTTTTCCATACTCCTTTGAACATCCTCCACAGGCAGCGCCGTCTGAATGGTGCCGTAAATGTCCTTCATAACGACCTCGGGCGATACATTGTTCTCGCTCGAAATCTGTTCGACGATGTCTTTGCCGGCGTAGGGAACAGTACGCACAAAAGGTAGATTATTCTCCCCCATCACCGCCAGAGTTGTGCACGATGCTCCTACGTCGAGTATCGCCGAAGTGCTCACCTGACGGGGGTCTTTTTTACTTTGACTAAGGCAGTTAAGCAGCGCCAGCCCATCGACATCCATCAATACACAATTCAAAGATCCCTTTTCTGCGATACGGATTTTTCGCCTTATAACCTGGTTCGTGGCGGCCACAAGAACGCCGTAAACGTTCTTCTCCGTTCCGCCGTTTTGTATGATTTGATAGTCAACTACGCTGTCTTCCGCGTTAAATGGGCATACCTGCGATGCCTCCAGTTGCATCGCTCCCTCAAGCTCTTCCGACTCCAATGGAGGAAACTTGAAGTTCCGCACGGCGACCTCGGGACCGGACACACTGCACACCGCCAGCCGCGCCTTGGTCCTTACACAAGACAGACATTTTTGTACCGCCTTGACGACGCTGTCTTCTTTTGATGCACCATCTCCGTTATCCCGCTCGATGTCGCTTATACCGGCTGAAATAACGGAAAAACCACCGTTGTCTCTGGTAAGCTGCACCATCCTGACTGAAGATGAGCCGATATCCAAACCAAGCACATCATACTGGGAAAGGCCCAAAAATCGTTTCCACCAGGACCTCATCTTGTTAGACGCATCCTTTCCAAGGTAATCCAGCGTATACAAAAAATCATTTGCATAACTTCCAATGCCATTCGACATCAAATGCTACCCCTTAATCGGCTCAACAAAGACCGCGTTTTACGTATAAATCGCAATAGCTGGCCAATGCGGCATCGGTGAACCGAACCTTAGTCTGGCGTCCTATAAATAATGGGCGGAGCTTCCGTAAACGCCGATTTGCAGCCCCCTGATAAAGCTGGCTGGTTGGATGATAAAGTTGCGTCATAGTTGGTGCTGACATATATGTAAAACTAAAAGCCCCCCACCGTAGTTATAGGTCGTTATCAGACAGTCCCCGGTGAAAGCCAGGGCTAAAAACCGACCGAGCTTGCCCTGCCCGCACCCCCCATTTGAAGCCCCCAAGTGTGGTTTGCTCGAAAACAACACACGTTAAAACATAAGAAACGACAAGGAATTCACCAAATCCCAAACCTGAAATCCCTGGTTGCGTTAAATGATTGCCTGCCTCCGCGTCTCTCGACGCGAGTCAAGGCGGCAGGCGGTTACGCGGCTCATTACGGTTGCGTCGAACGTAAAGCGTCCTGAGACGCAACCGTTAGACGAGCAGCGCAACCGACAGACGAAACACATAATCTCAGGCGGGAAAAAGCGGAAAAGAAATGGACTATAAAATAGCCGTGATTGCCGTGGCCAAGACAAGATACCCATCACTTTTGGTCCCCGCAGCAAAACGCCCGGATGCTACTTCCTTGGGTGCCCAAAAGGTCGGGCTTATTACTCCTCTCATCATCACCTCAATTAGTGCGAATGCTCTTTTGCACCTGATCTTTTTGAACGTAATCATTGCAACGCTATTCATAAGACACTCGATGTTATCAGCCAATAGGTCTTTTTCGAAACCGATATATGTACCTCCCCGATTTTTTACGCGAAGCTATATTAAATACATAAAAAAATAAGGCCAATCAAAGCAAAAAGAAAGACCGCTAATCTGTATGAACCAATATACAGAAAGATAATATTACGTAATTCATTTATTATAGTATCTTAGTGAAGATACCCTATAGTATCTTGGTGAAGATACCTTCGTTATTCAGGGTCATTTTCCACGGCAAGTGCGGCGGGTCGCCGCTGGTCGATTTTGAGGCATCCACCGTAATCAGGTAATCACCGTTTTTGGAAAACTGTATCTTGAAACAGTCATCGGTGAAGTATTTGCCGTCGAGGTCCCCGCCCCCGAAGTTGAGGTTCACCTCGAAGCCGAGGTCCTCGAGGGTAGTCCCTGAAAAATCGTATGCTTTGCCTTTTTCATTTATGTAGTTGTCAGCGGCGGTGCGGATGCTGCCGGCTGTCGCTTTGCCCTCCGACCACTTGGATTTATCGGTCCGGCCCCTCATATATGGAATCGCCACGGCAGACAAAAAACCGATGATAATAACGATGAGCACCAGCTCCGCGACAGCTAAACCTTTCTCTAATCTGTCTTTGTCAGACATTAATCTGCCTCTCTTCAGCTATCGGACAAGCCTGTCCTTTGATTGCACAATCACAACTGCTGCAGTTTACACGCCCTGCGTTTGGCGGATTTATCCACGCAAACCAACGTCCCCCTTACGGGTTAAACGTCCCGGCCTGGTCGAGGGTTATCAAAGCCGGTGATTGCGGTGCTTCAGGGCTGTTTACCGTATTGGCAGCGACGGTGATGAAGTACGTGGGTTCTGCACCACCTCCTACATCCGTGAACACAATCGTGTAATCACCATCCTTGAAATATCTGCCGGCAAGGTCCCCGGGAGCAAAGCCCAGTTGTGTGAGTGTCGTGCCTTGAAAAGTGAAGTCATTGCCTTTTTCGGTGATATACGCGCGGGCGGCCGTGCGGATGCTGCCGGCTGTCGCTTTGCCCTCCGACCACTTGGAGGCGTCGACCCGGCCCCTCATCACCTGAATCGCCACCGCGGACAATATGCCGATGATAAAAATAACCACCATCAGCTCGATGAGCGTAAATCCCACTTTTCGTTTGCAGGTATATGACTTCACAATAACCTGTCTCTATATAAACATGCAAGATGGGACCGCCAAGGCCCAATCTTTTGGCCTCATAACCAATACTTCGCCAGACACACAACACTCCGGCTTATGGTATCTCTGTCAACGTCCCGGCATCGTCGATTGTTACCGCAGCGGGTTCTCCAGGAGCGTCAGGGGTTACTGCCGGGTTGGAAGTGACGGTGATTAGGTACTGGGGTTCTGCACCGCCTCCGATATCCGTGAACACAATCGTGTAATCACCATCCTTGAAATACCTGCCGGCAAGGTCCCCGGGAGCAAAGCCCAGTTGTGTGAGTGTCGTGCCTTGAAAAGTGAAGTCATTGCCTTTTTCGGCAATATACGCGCGAGCGGCGGTGCGAATGGTGCCGGCGATTGTTTTGCCCTCTGACCACTTAGAAGAATCAATCCGACCCCTCATAAATGGAATCGCTGCGGCAGATAGAATCCCGACGATGAAAATGACAACCATCAGCTCTATTAAAGTAAAACCTGATTTTTGTTTTCTGGTATTTGACGTCATAGAAACCTGCCTCTGCAAACGTCCAAGGTGGGGGCCTCGAGTGGCCCCCACCTTATTAAACTCGCATAAGCACCTGTGGCCTTTTCATTACGAAAGGCCTGACATTAGAGCTCGACAAACGTCCCGGCGCTATCGAGGGTCATCGATGCTGGTGATCCCGGCGCCTCAGGGCTCGTTCCCGGGGTGGCAGTGATGGTGATGAGGTATGTGGGTTCTGCACCGCCTCCGACATCCGTGAACGCAATCTGGTAATCCGTCTGTTTGAAATACCTGCCGTCGAGGTCGGTCGCGGCAAAGCCCAGTTGCGCCAGTGTCGTTCCGGCAAAGGTCCAAGCGTTGCCCCTCTCGGCAATATACGCGCGGGCGGCAGTGCGAATACTGCCGGCAGCCGACTTGCCCTCCGACCACTTGGCTGCGTCGATTCGGCCACGCATAATCGGTATGGCCACAGCAGCCAGGATGCCGACGATGAATATGACCACCATCAGCTCGATAAGTGTGAAACCTTTCCTGCTAATCATTTGCTTTCTCCTAAAAAAAACGGTTAATTTCAAACTCCCGATTTGTTACATTTCAAATCGGACGAAAAACACGCTTACTTTACCTGGTCGTCGTATTTCAGGCACCTGTTTAATGAGCCGTGGCCGACATCGAGAATATCGGCAGATAAAGCGCCAGAATAACGACCAGCACAATCGCTCCTACCGTTACAATCAATATAGGTTCCAGAAGGCCCAGCACCGTGTTTATTGTGGAGTCAACCTTCCGCTCGTAATAGTCACTGGTTCGTTCGAGGACCTGAGGCAAGGACCCGCTTTCCTCGCCGACCTGAATCATCTTGACCACCATATTCGGGAAAAAGCCCGCCGTAGCTAAACTCAGCGATATGTTTGAGCCCTGGACGATATATTCTCTGCTTCGGATAACCGCGTCTTTTATTACGTCGTTTCTGGTCATTGTGGACAGGATGTCGAATACCTCAAGAACCGACACACCCGACGACAGCAGTGTCGACATAGTCTTGCAGAAGCCCGCTATGAAGGCCTGGCTGAAGATTTTCCCCATCAGCGGCACACGCAACGCGATTCTCGAATAGAAGTAGTGCCCTTTTTGTGTTCTGGATACAAAGACGGCGAAAAAACCCAGCAGAAATATCGAGCCGATTATGTAGATTATGTTGAAACGCACGAAGTCGTAGAAGCCCATAAACGCTCGGGTAAACGCGGGCAGCTCGCCCCCGAACTGGTCGAATATGGTGCGGAACCTCGGTATGATGAATGTCATAATTGCCGTTACAATAAGCACTATGAAACACAAAACAAAAATAGGGTAAGCCATCGCCCCTTTGACTTTTTTGGCCAGGTGGTCGCGGCTGTCAAAATGCTCGGCGACCCGCTTCAACGCCCCAGGCAGATTACCGCTGGTTTCCCCTGCAAGCACTATGGCCCTCGACAACTGGTCAAATACGTTCGGAAAATCTTTGATTCCGCCGGAAAAGTTTTCGCCTCCTCGCATTTTGTCCAAAATACGCTGAAGCACTTCCTGAAGATGAAGATTTTCAATATCCGAGGAGATGGTCTCTATGGCGGTGGTGATGGGAATACCGCCCTCCACCATCGTGGTCAACTGCCAGCAAAGAGCCGCAACGTCCGCGGATTTTATGCGTCTGCGGCGCTGCTTTTTCGGTGCCTGCCTGACGGTCTCCACTATCTCCTGGACGGAAACCGGCGTAAACCCTCGCTCACGAAGCCATCCTATCACGTCATTGGCCGAATTGGCCTGCGTCAGCCCGTCTTTTCGAGAACCCGATGTATCACACGCACAGTATTTGAAGGTCTTCATTCAAAACTTTCCCTGTCTCGCTGTTCAATTTCCTTTTACACGGCCGTCAAATCAACATTTAAGCATCGTCTTTGAAACGGCCCTGCTTTAGCAAAAAATCACGTCCCCGGCTCTGACTCCTCCGAAGCCCCAACCGCCTTTTCCTGCTGTTCGGCCCCGATATCGCCGATATCCTCGCTAAACGTTACGCCAAGGACCTCTTCGGCGGTGGTCAGACCCTGAAGCATTTTCGTGACGCCACTATCGAGAAGTCCGCCGAATCCCTTTTTCCTCGCCATAGCCCTGAGCTGAACTTCGGTCGTGCCGGCAATTACACAATCGCGCATCTCGTGGTCCATTACAAGAAACTCAAATATCGGCAATCGTCCGAAATACCCTGTGTTGCCGCACGACTTGCAGCCCCGGCCGTGACAGAGTGTAGCGTCCTTCAGTCTGCTCGGGTCCACCTTAAGCCGTTTCAACACCTTTTCATTCAGCTCAACAGGTTCTTTGCACTTATCGCAAATCCTCCTGACTAACCGCTGAGCTAATACCAGATTGAGCGACGAGGCCAGCAGATACGGTTCTATTCCCATATAAGTCAATCGGCTTACCGCACTGGGCGCGTCGTTGGTGTGGAAAGTGCTCAGAACAAGATGGCCCGTCAGAGATGCCTTTATCGCGATTTCAACCGTTTCCTTATCTCTGATTTCTCCTATGAGTACAATATCCGGGTCCTGTCTGAGAATTGAACGAAGGCAGGCGGCAAAATCGAGGTCGATTTCCGGCTTGACCTGAACCTGGTTAATGCCCTTAAGGCGATACTCAACCGGGTCCTCAACGGTTGTGATATTCATTGTAGGGTCTCTGAGATAATTGAGGCAGGCATACAATGTCGTGCTTTTCCCGCTTCCCGTCGGCCCTGTAACTATCATAATACCGTGCGGCTGAGACAGGGCGTTTTTGAGCACGGCCAAAAGGTCAGGTTCGATACCGAGCTTATTAAGGTCGTGAGACGCGGAAGCAGCGTCGAGAATACGCATCACTATCTTTTCGCCATATATTGTCGGAAGAGTAGAAACACGGACGTCGATGTCCCTGTTTGGCGCCCTTATCTTGAGCCGGCCATCCTGCGGCAAACGGCGCTCCGCAATATCGAGTTTAGACAGTATCTTGATTCTTGTGCATACGGCCCCCTGCATATTCCTGGCCGGAGGCACCATATCCCGCAGCAATCCGTCAATTCTCATACGTATCATCATCGATTTTTCCTGCGGCTCAATGTGAACGTCGCTGGCCCGGCTCTTGACGGCCTGGCTGAGCAGCAGGTCCACAAAACGAATGACCGGCGCCTTGCCTGCCAGAGCTTCGTTGTCGCTTTCGGCATCCGCGGCGTCTTCAAGAATGGATTCGACCCTTTCGTCGTCCAGGTCCTCCCTGTCAACCTCGGTCTGAACCAGCTCTCTGAGACGCTGCTCCTCCACGTCCGAGCCGTGATAGATTATCTCAATGGCCCTGCGAATCTCCTGCCCCGAGCCGATGACGACTTTGATGGGACGTTTTATTTTCAACGTTATTGTATCGATTGCGATAACGTTGAGAGGGTCCGCCATTACGACAACAGCTTTGTTTCCAATCTCGCCGACAGCCACGAGACAGAAACGCTTTGCAATACTTTCGTCGAGCATCCTGGCAACATTGAGGTCGACTTTGGATATGTCGTCGAAGCGGTAATACTCCATCGAAAGGTGTTCAGCCAGGGTCTGCGTAACCTGCTCTTCGGTCATCATACCCAGACGAAGCAGCGCCTCCCCGAGCCGTCCCCCGTAACGACGCTGCTCATCCAGCGCCTTGCTCAACTGCAGACGCGTAAGCAAGCCCTTCGAAACCAGAAACTCACCGAAAAGATGGGTCGTTTTCAGTTTTGGAGCATCACAGGTTTCCTGAGCAGATTTCATCAGCGTTCCTCAGGCGATTCGCTCTTACTGCAGTCCGAAGATTTACTGCCCGCAAGGTCACAACACTGTAGAAATAGCACTAACAGTGAAGACACGGGACGGGGTTACCCCTCTCTCGAACAATACCTCGCAAGAGCGTAACGCTCATCATATAAAGTATACCGAACAAAACGGGCCTCGCCAAAAAGTCGGCCGAGCACGGCTTTGCTTATAACGCAACACCCTCAACCGAAAATCTTTCTTAATTCCATGACCGACTGTAAAAAACTTTATGGGACTCAAAGAAGCTTATCTCTGAAGTTGAGCTAAATCGCAACGTCCGGATTCAATCATCCGTTTTGTATTTTTTCGATTACTGACTGAAGACTCGCCAACGCGGCGAACTTGTCGTCGGCAAACTCGAATACCTCATCCAGGCCGACAACGCTAAAGACGCCCCTCGTCGCAGCCGGGACGTTGCAGAAAATGAGACGATGCCCGCAGTCAGCCAATAGTTTTCGCAGCCGCAGCAGACCGGATATGCTCGTAGAGGTCATTATGTCTGCACCGGCGAAATCCACGACGACATCGCAGTCGCCGCGGTCACGGACGATTTCCACAAGTATTTTGAGTTCACTTCTCATCCGCGGTTCGCGAGTCAGGTCGACGAGAATAATATCATCCGACCAGTTTTGAAAGCCCATAACATTTCTCCTTACCCCAAAACCCGGCTATACCACGTTCCACTCCCCTATCGGCATAGACACCGGCTAAGTTAAGCAAAAAGACCGACGGGCGATTTTAAGAATTTATCAACCCGCTCACTCACCATATCGACAGAACAGCCGATAACAACGCCAATCCGGCCTGGCGGCAATAAAGCGGGTAAATTTAGGTCCCGACGAAAGATGGAGCAATAGCGGAGGTTATTTGATTACTTCAAAGCCTATTGTGGTAATATCATCGACCTCCGACGGGTCAATATTTTGATTCTGCGCTATTGTATTGAACCTGTCCATCATCTCGACAATGGGCAGTTCCTTAAGCTCGCAGAATTCCTCCATGAAATGAAAACCCGTCAAATCGTCGAAATTGCCTATGAAGGGCTCCGCGCCGTCGGAGTAAAGCAGGATTTTATCGCCGGGCTGAAGCTGAATCTTGTCTTCCACGTAATCGGCGTCTTTGAAAACGCCCAACAATGACCCACGGACCTCCAGTTGTTTCGGCGCTTCTCCCTGCCTCAGAAAAACGGGATAAGGATGACCGGCTCTGGCGTAGGTAAGCTCCAGAGTCTCTATGTTCAGCAGACAATAACAGCAGGTTGCGAACTGATACCCCGATAGCTTCTGGGTTGACATTCGATTGTTGAGGTTCTTCATTACCTCCGCGGGCGAAAAGATATGATATGTATTCTCAACGGTGGCACGCATCGAAAGCGCCTGCTTGAGGAAAATAGTCAACAGCGCCGCCGGCATCCCGTGGCCCACCACGTCGGCCACGTAAAACCCGACGTGCTTTTCGTCAATACGCACAACATTATATATATCCCCGGAAACCCATTCCGCGGGCAAAAACACCGTCGACCACTTTATCCTGTCGGTATTGGGCATCTGCGTCGGCAGAAAATCCTGCTGCACAAGACCGGCAAGACGAAGCTGCTCGGTCAGGTTGTCAACCATCGCACCTGTCATACTAAGCTGCTCGGCCAGCTTGTTTTTGTATATGGTCTGTATCTGCTTTGGCGGGATAGCCGGCTTGACCGCAAGCCCTTCGCTCTTCTTGCGATAGGCAAGATTGACGCTCACCCTCGTCCACAACTCATCAACCGACACCGCTTCGGTCGTGCCGCTCATTGTAAAGCTGCTTTTCACCGGCGAAAGGGAAAAACTTTTCACCGGAACTCTGACGCGGTCGGTAATCAGGATGACGCCGATATTCTCCATTTCGAGGGTTTCAATTATACGCGCCAATTTTTGCTGCTGACCTGAATCCGAGTCCTGCGCATCCACGATGACCGTTCCCACCAGGCCGAGCTTGTCTCGCACGCTGGCGAACTTGTCGATTCGCAGAATGCGATGCGAGAGATTTCTCTCCTTAAGCAGCCGCTTTATCTCCTGCGGCATCTGCTTGTCGTTGGTCAGGTATAGAACATCGATAAAGCTTTTCTTCAGCTCTATGGCGCTTAGCAGCTCTGTCTTGACCATTTCTTATCCCCTTTTCAGTATAAATTCCACTCCCGAACGTCAACAACAAAGAGTCTCACAAATAATCCCTTGCTCTAACTTAATCATTACGAACTTATAAAACTGATTTCGGTATGTTCAACCTGACACTTTGCCTGTTTTTTCTTTTTTTTGCGACTGTGCGCATTATCGGCTACAAGGCCTCTTTGCCGGCAATTTTTGCGATTTTGAACTTTGCGCAGATAATTATTCAGTAATAAAGTTAAGAATGGTCCTAAAATAACGACATTGGCCGGGTGAAAAGATTCTGCCAGGCAGGCCGACAGGGTCATCAACCTTCGCACAAAAATCAACAACTTTATGCTGCGGGTTAAAAAACTGGGGTAAACCTGGCAGGATTACGGCAGCTGTCTTCGTCGTAAAATCATCAGCCCGAGAATATCGCCGAACCGATGCGAAGAATCGTAGCGCCTTCTTCGACGGCGACATCATAATCCGAGCTCATTCCCATGCTCAGCTCGGTAAACTGCTGTCCTACGACTTTCTCGCCGCGCATTTCAATTAACAGCTCT
>CAYNVP010000032.1:0-18999 GCA_964400665.1 uncultured Pirellulales bacterium
TCCGTAGCAGGTTGAAAAACCGGCCAAGCCCCAGCTCGCACCGCCGACCGAGCCAACCGCCCGCGAAGAACCGACAGCAGTTGGCAGGGACCAAATAGGTCCCGGAGGAGTGCAGCGACACGTAATAAGGATACCTGCGGACAAACTGTTAAGCGGCGACCCTCGTTACAATATCGTGATTAGGTCCGGCGACAATATCCACGTACCGGTTGATATTATCGGTGAATTCTGTATTATGGGCAACGTCAACAGCCAGGGATTCATCAACATGACGGGCCGGCCTATGACGCTGAAAATGGCAATAGCCGCCGCGGGCGGGCTTGGCTCCCTGGCCTGGCCTAAGCGATGCGAGGTTGTCAGAAGAATAGGGAAAAAACGTGAAGAAATAGTAATGGTGGACCTGGACAAGATTGCAATGGGCGAACAGCCCGATTTCTTTATCAAGCCAAACGACCTGATTAACGTTGGGACGCACCCGACGGCCAGGTGGCGTGCGGTGCTGAGAAACTCGTTCAGGGCGACTTACGGCTTCGGGTTCATTTACGACCGGAACTTTGCCGACCGCGACTACGGAACGAGGCGGCCGTTCCCTGACTGGTTCTAATCCCAGTCGCACCTGGGCACTCGTTGCTCGAATATCAGGCAATGAGTAACGGGCAACAATTATGACGGATAATACTCGTACATCCACAATACAATCGCAGCAAACGGCGGCTACAACGCCCATAATTCTCGAGCAATGGCGTCAACTTGAAGTGCATTCATATATCAGGATGGCGATTATAGGCGGATTGTTTATCTACCTGTTTCGCGACGAAGTCGGAGCCATTTTTCGCCGATGGCTTACCGACAGCAGCTGGTCGCACGGCTTTCTGATACCGCTTTTCAGCCTGTACTTTCTGAACCTGTCCAAGAAAGAAATTCTTAACGCCCGGACTAAAACGAACTATATAGGCCTGCTAATGCTGGTGTTGGTAATTCTGTTTTACATATTCAACGTAGTGAGCCCGGCAGGATACGGATATTTCCGCCAGATAAGCGTGGTAGGAGTTTTGGGTGCGGTTGTGCTGTTCCTCGGGGGATGGTCGCTGATAAAATACACGTGGCTGCCTATTGCTTATCTGCTTTTTGCCGTTCCGCTTCCCGAAAGATATTACGTCAGTGCCACCATACCGATGCGTCTTTGGGCGGCGAATGCCGCAACTGCAATACTCAACCTTGTTCCAAAACTGGAGGCAACGGCAAATGGTGTCGTGATAAACATCATATATAAAGGACAGGTTATCGAACCGAGTCTTGACGTGGCGGAGGCATGCAGTGGAATACGATTACTAACTACGTTCCTTGCACTTGGCGTGGCAATGGCATATCTGCACTACAGGCCGATATGGCAGCGGCTCGTTTTGTTGGCCAGCACTATCCCAATAGCAATAATCTGCAACATCGTCAGAGTAACTGTTACCGGCTTAATTCATGTGCTTATCGACCCGCAGTATGCACAGGGGATTTATCACGACCTTCTGGGTATGGCAATGCTGCCGCTGGCATTTGGACTTTACGGACTTCTGGCGTGGTTTATGTCAAATTTGTTTGTGGAGAGCACAGATGGCAAAACTCCCGATGTAGTTGTTCGGCATGGTTAATCCCAAAGCCGAAAAGAGAACATAACGATGACACAGAAGAACATACGAAGCACTATTAGGGCAAACTATCTTCAGCCGGCTTTTTTGATATGTGTCGGTGTGCTTGCACTATCGGCCAGCGCCATGTCGGCGGTTGTTAAGCTTGCCGGAATATATATGAAGAAAGAGCCGCTTCCGCTGAAAAGCCCCCTCAGCCGGCTAGACAGCTCCAAGATAATACCCTATAAAGTGATCGCGAAAGAGGAAATCGAGAACCCGGATGTGCTTGAGAGCCTGGGCACGGAAGATTACATTCAATGGAATTTGGAAGACACAAGCGTCCCCGCAGACAGCAAGGTGCGTTTTTGCACGCTATTTATAACCTATTACGGCCAGCCGGACAAGGTGCCGCATGTGCCCGAGGAATGCTACATCGGAAGCGGCCTCCGGCGGATAAGCTCCG
Source organism: uncultured Pirellulales bacterium (assembly GCA_964400665.1). GTDB lineage: Bacteria > Planctomycetota > Phycisphaerae > Sedimentisphaerales > Anaerobacaceae > Fen-1362. The sequence goes on from CAYNVP010000032.1 coordinate 2,086, forward strand.
AAACCGTTATGCTCACCATCAAACCGGGCGAACGGAATACGGTCAAAGAACGGCAAATCAACGCTCATTATATTGTATTTGCCATGACAACGCCGGACACCTGGGGCAGCGAAATAACTTTTCCCGTCTTCTACACTTTCGGCGTCAACGGCGAATACGCGGGAGGAAGAGAAGACACCCGGCTGATTCTGAACAAGAATTTATTCGGCAAATATTCTTATTTCTCGAAGGTTGAATGGAAATTTTACAATAACAGCCTTGGACGGGTGACTTACCCTGACAAGCAAGATGCGCTGGTGGGGAGCGAAAAACTGCTGTCGGTGATTTTGCCTGTTCTCGAAAAGGAACACTGGCCCAGTGAATTATGGTAAGCTGCAAAACGGCGATTGCGCCGGTGCGGGCCCCAAACAAATAAGGAGCAAAATTAATGGCAAAAAAAAGACTAAACAAGAAAGTGGCGCTGATTGGCTCGGCGTTCTTCGTCCTTACGGCCGTTCTGATTATAGGGATGTTCCTATACTTAAGCCGGGACCCGCAAAAGTTCATAGAAGACGGCGATGCAGCAATCGAGACGGCACGCCAAGCAACAGACCCGAACCAACGTGAAGACCTTTACAGGGAGGCGGAACGCAACTACAGAAATGCCTACGGTCTTGCCAAGACCGATGAGCTAAAGGTTGAAACGATGTACCGACTCGTGGACGTTTTTATGGATACTAACAAGTGGAGGGAAGTGCTCGGCTCCTGGGCTCAGATAGTCCGGCTCGACGCAAAGGACCTACAGGCAAGGTATGCACGACTAAAATATTTTTACTTGACTGCACAAGACAACCCGGGGCTCATCTGGCAGGAGGTAGCTTCACAGGCCAACGAATTCATTGATATCATTGAAAAGCCAGACGCAGACCCCGAACTCACCAAGGCTGATACCGAAAAATGGGAGATAGATCAGCTAAAGCAAAAAAACGAAAAATCGCATCGTTTGGGACCTTACTTGTATCTGATTCGCGGAACTGCGAACCTGATGAACACACAACTTGGAACCGTCACCAACAAAGAGGAAGCTCTGCGGATGGCGGTGAAGGACCTGCAAAAAGCCAGACAAATGAACCCCGGTGATGTTGAAGTGTATCTGAAACTGGCGCAAGCGGCGGCATTAAAAGGGAAGATTGATGAAGCAAAAGGTATCATGGATGCAAAAGAAAACGGGCAAAATGAAGCCATAGAAATACTCAAAGAAGGGGTGGAGGCAACAAATGACCGCTTACAGGCAAACATCAATCTTCTCGAGATGAAATACAGCTTTAGCATTGCTCAGGCCATACTCGAACCTGACCAGCGGAAGAAACCTTTGGAGCTGGAGCCGGAATATTTGGCGATTGTCGATAAATTCAGTTCGAATCCCGAATCGTTTTCAGCGCTTGCAGGTTTTTACTCGGACCTCCGTCTTGGTCCAGCCTACCTTGACAAGGCAATTGAATCTATCGAGAAGGCGATTGAGCTCGACAAGAATAACGTGGATTACGCGACTGCCGCTTCAAGCTTGTATTCGAGGAGGTTCAATATCCGTGGAGAAAAACGGGATATTTACAAGGCGATTGAGACGGCCAAGAAGGCGCTTTTACTGCCTGATGCTCAAGAAACAACCGGGCCGCGGGCATTAATAGCCCGGAAGAATCAGGTTCGCCTCAACAGTATGCTTGTAAACAACTACGTGGACCTGATATTGGATTCGACGGGGCCGATTGACAAACCAGAGGGTCAACCCGCCACAGAGTGGCTTGCGGAAGCAGAGAAAGCAGCTCGTCAGATTGAGCAGGTTTTCGGCAGCGGAGACGCCCCACAGGTTATTGAATGGCAGGGGATGGTCGAGCTTGCGGCAGCCAAACTTGGAAAGGGCGATGTCGGCGCTGCGATACGAAAGCTGTACAAAATTTACACACAGCTAAAGGCGTCAGAGAGGTCTGACCCGCATCTTTCATACAAACTTGCGAAGGTTTTTGCCAACAGCACCGAAAGCGGCGCAGTTGCTGAGTTTCTCAGGAACGCGCTTCTGAACGGAATAGAGGCGACGCGGCCGCAGGCCCGGCTTGATTATGCCGAGATTTTGACCAAGGCAGGGATTTGGAAGATGGCACTGGATCATATCGATGCTTTCGAGCAAAGATGTGGAGTAACAGACAGAAGCCGGCTGCTGCGGATTAGCGCATACACAGGTGCAGGAGAATTTGCGGACGCAAACCGATATTTGGAGCAGATTCCCCAGCAGGACCCTAATTGGATGGCGATGAAAGTTGCGATTCTGGAGGGCAAAGCCAGGCAGATTCGCGCGATTATCGAGCGAAGACAAGAAAGACCTCGAACCGGCACAGTTATGGGGAACATATTAAGCCGGCGGCAGTCTCAGGAAGCGGTCGACCAGCGCACAGAAGAACAGCTTGCGGCTGAGATGAAAAGCAACCTGTCGGAATGTATCGAATATATGGTCAAAATGCTCGAAAAAGACCCGAATTCGCTGGACGCTACCACAATAGCATCAGTGTGTGGATATGCGATAGTAACCGGGTATCTCGACCAAGCAAATCAGTTAGTGGAGCAATCGTTGAAATATCATCCGGATAACCCGATAGGACTGTTTTACAAACGGATGCTGGCCGAGCCGGAGCCCGCAAAGGTTTCCGCTGAAAAGGCGAAACAGATTAGAGAGGAAATTTCATCGGAAATTACCGACCCCGTCAACCGAGCATTATATCTCGGCCTATTATATCAAATGAACAATGAACCCAACAAAGCAGCGGAGTATTTCAACAAGCTTGTCTCTATATCGGGTGAGCCGGAACTGCATCCGGACAAGACAACACGTCGCCGCGCAGTGGGAAGCTTGTTTGACATAGCTTTGGACAAGAAAGACTGGGAGACTGTCGACAAGATTGTGCAGATAGCACGGCGTGAGAATTCCGACGACTGTTCGGGGGAGTTTTTTGCAACAAGGTGCGCGATTGCCAAGGAACAGTATGAAACTGCGCTGGCGAGCATAGATAACGCTCTGACACAGCGGCCGGTTTTCGGATACGGATATCTGCTTCGTTCCCGCATTAATGCCGCGCTCGGCAAGGAGACAGCCGCACTGGCCGACATACAAACGGCGGCGGGCATCAATCCGTTCGACAAAAGCATCGCACGAGAACTGGCCAATCGACTGTATATACGCAACCGAAACCTCGGGGGCAACGTTTCGTCAGTGCAATTATCCGAGGCCAAGGCTGCTTTGGACCGGGCGATGATGCTGAATCCCGGAGATTTGGATTTGATGAGTTTCTATGCAGAGTATATCAGTGATACCGATCCTCAACAGGCGCTGGCACTTCGTCAGAGCCTGCAGGAAAATGCGCCCAGCATGCAGAACGCACTATTACTCGCCCGGCTCGCTATGCGGCTCGCTATGGACAGCACCGACACACAAAGACGTCAGGCACTGGAGACAATGGCAGAATCGGCTCTGAAGCAGGCGAAGAATTACGACCCACAAAATCCAGTGGTACTCAGTAGTTACGCGGAATACTACCGGCTGACAGGCCAGGAGGAAAAGGCAGAGCAGTTACTGACAACAGCAAAGGACTCTCGACTATTGTGGCGATACTACGCACAAACGGGGCAATATGACGAGGCAAGAAAACTCCTTGAGCAGTTGCATGAATCAAACCCCAAAGACACAGACACTCTCAAAGGGCTGTTATTTTTGGCAGAGAGTGCAAGAAGCAAGGAAGATGTAACAAAATACGGCGAAGAACTGTTGTCCGCCGAGCAAACAGCCGAGAACCACCTTTTGCTGGTGCAGACCTGTCTTGATGTCGGCCTTATCAAGGAAGCTGAGCAGAAGCTGGCGAGTTTCCGAGAGAGGTATCCCGAAGACGGCAGGGGACTGCTACTGACGGCGTGGCTTTCTATGAAACAGGGGCGGCTGAAAGAGGCGATGGAGCTGATAAACAAGCGCCTTGAGAACGACCAAACCGATGCTATGGCATGGCAGCTGCGCGGACAGATTAATAGTATGCTGACGGAATACGACCAGGCGATATCGGACCTGCAGCAAAGCAAGACCTTAATGGACGTGGCAGCAACGCGGCTGGCTCTTGCAAAAGCATACTTAAAAGCCAGGCGCACCGAGGACGCCATTACCGAACTCAAAAGCATCGCTGAGGACCCGCAGGCACCCGACGAATCAAGGAGACTGCTTGAGAGAATCTACACCAACTCCGGCAGAATAGAAGCCCTCGATGATTTTTATACGAAAATTCTCGAAAAAATGCCGGACAGTGTTTACTGGCATAAACATGCTGCCGGCTTTGCCGGCGCGACCGGTAAACTTGCCAAAGCAGAGGAATTATATAACCTGGCTTTCCAAAAAAGTTTAGAACAAAACAAACAGGACCCTGATGCACTCAGCGGCTACCTGCGAGCGATTCTGGCTGACGGAAAGACAGACAAGCTTTCTGCAGAGGCCTCTAAATACATCGATGGCGACCTCGCGTTCGTTGCATACTACTGGATGGCAGCGGCAAGGATGAAACTTGGCGACCGACAGAACGCTGTCGCGTACTGCTCCAAATCGCTTCAAAAAGCTCAGGAAAATACGGCCATCACTGCTGAAACGGTCAACAAAATATACTCGCTCATTGGGGGGCAGGATACCGAGCGGTTATGCAAGCAAATGCTCGCGGACAATCCCGATTCTCTGCCACCAAACCTGACTATGTTTAGTCTTTGCAGAATCAAAGGTGATTACAACGCGGCTCTCGAATACATTGACAAATGTATTATGAACACTTCGACGGAACAAAGGGCATGGAGTGCCTACACCATGCAAAAAGCCATAACGCTTGTCCAGGCATACATGAAAACATCCGATAATAGCTACCTTAAAGAAGCATTAGGGGCGTACGAAAGTCTGCTTGAAAAAATGCCGAACAATACAACCGTCCTGAACAATGTTGCTTACATACTTGCCGATAACAATCAGGACCTTGATAAAGCGCTCGAATATGCCAAACGGGCTTACGAAGCGAAACCGAACGACCCGGAGTACCTCGATACTTACGCCCTTGTGCTCCACAAAAAGGGCAGGAGTTCCGAAGCGGTTCAGTTTGAGCGGGCGGCTATACAGCAGTATGAGGCACAACAGCCGTCAACACCGGCAGAGGCATACGAGCATTTAGGTCAATTTCATGAGCAGCTCGGCGAACTGTCACAGGCGCGTTCGGCTTATGAACAGGCGCTGGAAACCGGTGGAGACAATATGCCAGAGGCAGTCAAGCAAAGGTTAACCGCTGCAATCGGACGGCTCGGGGAGTAAAAAGGCGATGGAAGCAAGATTGGGTAAAGCTATTTACTTAATTCGGATTGGTGCGTAAATGGCAGAAGTAGAACCAAGAGCGGTTATTGGTATGTCTAAGGGGACAATACCGAGGCAGGTGATGGCTCCGCGCGGGGCAGCGGCCGGAATGACTCCCAAAGAAATCCTCGCAATACTGCGCAGGCACTGGTTTATGATGATTTTCTTTATGGTATTCGGTTTCGGGTGCGGTGTCGGAAGCTGGTTTCTGCTGAAGAGATACAGTCCGCGGTACACGGCAAGTACTTTTATAAGGGTGCTGCCGCCGGTTGAAAAAGACCCTACTGTAATGCAATCTCCTATTGTGGCCAAGGACATACAATATGGTTATCGGCTGTCTATGTCTATGCAGTTGAAAAGCCAAAATACCCTACAGGAGCTGGTTGACAGAGACAAAATTCAACAGACCAAGTGGTTTCAGAATTTTAGCGCTATAAGAGCCGACCGCATAAGAAAGGCGATAAAAGACCTGAATAAGCGTCTTGGGGCTACTCCACAAAGGGACGGCGACTCCATTGTAGTCTCAATGACCTGCTGGGACAAGGAAGAATCGGCTTTGATAGTAAACGAGATGGTGAACCTGTTCGTCCGCAGCCAGGGAAGCTCCAAGCAAAAAGAGGTGGCACAAAAACTGTCGCGCCTCACAGAACAACAGTTACGTGTCCAAAGAGACCTGGATTTGTCGGAACAGGATCTTGACAATGTGCGTCGAAGATACGGTTTCGCAGACCTGGAGGAACACGCATTCCGACCGATAATAGACGCGAAGTTGGCCGAGTTGGAGACTGAGCAGAATCAATTAGTGATGGACATCAGCGAGACGCGCGCAATCACCGAACGCCTTGCAATACAGGCGCAAGGGCCGGTTCAGGTGCAAGTCGAGCGACAGGTAGAAACCGACCCTGTTATGACCGCGTTAGCACAGCAACTGGCGTTGCAGGAATCGTCGCTTGCAAGCTCACTCGCGAGATTCGGCGAGAACCACAGGGTCGTTCGGCAAACCCAGAAGTTTATCGACGCGATACAAAAAGAGAGGGCGCGAAGAAAGGCGGTGATTGCCGAACAAACCAGACAATCTAACCTGAGAAACGCCCAAGACCAGATTATCACAATGGAGAGACGACTTGAGCAGCTTGAGAACATGCGGGAGGAGACCTCAAAACGCAAGGAGGAAATGGACTTGGCGCGTGCGCAATATGAGAAGCGGCTGAAAATAAGAGACGAAAGAAGAACAACGCTCGATACAATCAAGGAGCAAGTTGAAAAGTTGAAAATAGTTTACGACGACCCAGAGACACCAAAGGTGCAATTTGTGGCCCTGGCCCCCGAACCGCTCGAGGCGAGTTTCCCGAGGTGGCAAACTTTCTTTCCAGGGGGGATGATTCTGGGATTGCTGCTGGGCGTTGGGCTTGCATTTCTGGTTGAGCTGCTCAACGACCTTGTGCGGACGCCAAAGGACGTGGCAACGCACCTTCATATTCCGCTTCTGGGGACGATACCGGATACCGAGGAAGACGAGCAAGTCGAGGATATTGAGCCCGCACTGGCGGTGCAACAGGCGCCAAACAGCATAATAAGCGAATCATACCGACTGCTGCGAACCAATCTGAAGCTGTCTGAGGCGGCGGAGAAGGCCAAGACAATACTGATTACCAGCGGCGGGGCCCAAGACGGCAAGACCACCGTGGCGGTCAATCTCGCTACTACATTGGTCGCCGACGGCAAGAAGGTCCTGTTGATAGACGCTAATTTCAGGCGGCCGGCCCTGCTGACGATATTCTCACGTGTGCCCGGCGGAGTTAAGGCAGAGAAAGGATTAAGCAGCCTGTTATCGGGGCAATGTAACTCACAGGATGTGATAAGTGCTGGTGGGATGGAGGGATTAAAGATAATCGTATCCGGGCAGATGCCCGCCAATCCGGCAGAAGTGCTGGGAGGCGAGACGATGAAGCAGATTATCAGACAACAGCGGGAAAGCTTTGACTACGTGATAATCGATGGACCGCCGGTCCTGTTAGTAAGCGAGGCCAAAATACTGGCAAAGTGCGTTGACGGAACTATCCTCGTATTCAACGCAGCATCAACCAGACGTGGGGCAGCCGGGCGAACAATCCGCGAGTTGAGGCAGGTGAACGCTACTATATTCGGCTGTGTCCTGCTGGGAGCCAGGACGCTGAAGGGCGGTTACTTCCGCGAAATGTTCAAATCCTATCAGGAATACCAGCCACTGGCTGCCACTGAGGCAGCGAAAGCGTAACTCGCTACTTAACTTGCGTCTCTCGATACTCGCACGTGTAACGAAAATCAAGAAAAGGAGTTTCGAATGGACAAATTTTTAGTCACCGGCGGAGCCGGTTTCATTGGTTCAAATATCTGCAGAAAACTCGTCTCGCAAGGTTGTTTTGTCAGGGTCGTTGATAATCTTCTTACCGGTAAAAAGGGCAATCTGTCGGCCATTTTAGACAGAATAGAATTCATTGAAGCGGATATGGGAGACCCGGAGGTTGCGGGAGCTGCGATGAAGGGAATCAACGTTGTGCTGCACCAGGGCGCTTTGCCGTCTGTGCCTCGCAGCGTGGACGACCCGGCCGCTACACATAAGCACTGTGTGGATGCGACGTTTACGCTGCTTCTGGCGGCCAGAGACGCTAAGGTGAAGCGTTTCGTTTACGCCGCCAGCTCGTCCGCCTACGGGGACACACCAACCTTGCCGAAGGTCGAGACGATGCCCGTCAATCCGCTTTCGCCTTATGCCGCTGCTAAACTGATGGGGGAGTACTACTGCTCAGTTTTCTGCAAGGTCTTTGGTCTGGAAACCGTCAGCTTGCGATACTTCAACGTTTTCGGCCCACAGCAGGACCCGACGAGCCAGTATGCCGCGGCGATACCGGCTTTCGTAACGGCAATCTTGACGGACAAGCAGCCGACAGTTTACGGCGACGGCGAGCAAAGCCGGGATTTCACCTATGTTGAAAATGTCGTAGAGGCGAACCTGCTTGCCGCCAGAGCAAAGATGACAGCGGGCGAAGTCGTCAATATCGCCTGTGGAGAAGCGATAACGGTCAATGCAATAATACGAATGATAAACGAGCTTGTCGGCAAGGCCATAAAGCCGATTTACGCCCCACCCCGCAAGGGCGACGTTAAACACTCACTGGCGGATATTACGCTGGCAAAGAAGCTCATCGGATTTGCACCCGTTGTGCCGTTCAAAGAAGGACTGGAAAAAGCTATCGAATGGTACCGGGACAACCTCGTCGCTCGTCGTTCGTGACTCGTCGCTCGAAATGCAAAACCCGAGTCACGAGACACGAGTCACTTTACTTGCTCGCTGAGTTGCTCCGCGGAACGAATAAGCTCCTGCCTGTCAATTTCCTTTTGAGGTTTGAGGTCAAACGACCATTCGTAGCTGTCAACGATTCGGCCGGGATACACAACTTCCGCAAAGAAATCGAAGGGGAAATAATCATGCCAGGGAGGGGCTAATTTCCTGTGGGTTGACAGCGCCTCGCACCCCTGTTTTCGGACTGTGACATTGTAATCGCCGTACCAGTTGAACGCAACGGTCACCGGCGAGATTCCTATCTCTTCGTCATTGAGCAGAACGACCGCACCGGAGGGATTTGTGTTGATCGTCAATTTGCGTTCGACACAGCCACAAAAGCCCAAAAGGCCGGCTAACAAAATCATTAATAACGCTCGTTTTATCTTCATAGTTTTGATTTTACCTTAATTATACGCCATCACAAGCGTCAGGAAAGCTAAAAATTTCCTCTGGCTTGGTCTTGACAACGACCCTTTGGTCGATTACACTAATCCTGATAACTGGTAATTAAAACCCATAAAGAGGAGACAAGACGTGCGGGCACTTAACACCCACCTGTTCGGCTATCAAGAAGAGTGGATTCTGCGCCAGTACCACATTTTCAAGATGCCGTTAAAGGTCTGAAAGGAGAAATTTATGAAACGCGCAATAATCCTGCAAATTGTATTGTGCGTGAGTGTTGCCGCCGCTGCAACCGACCCAAACCTCGTCGCCTGGTGGAAGTTCGATGAAGGGACGGGAACGATTGCCTATGATTCGGCGGGTTCTAATCACGGCAATATTCACGGAGCGACCTGGACGACGGGCCAGGTTGACGGAGCACTGAGTTTTGACGGCATTAACGACTACGTAGGGTTGCCGAGTAATAATCCAATCTGGCTTCCTCAGAACGACTTTACTGCTTCAGCCTGGGTGTACTTTGATGAAGACTCGGTCAGTGGTGAACACGAATATATTCTTGATCTTGACTTTACCTGGTACGGAACTCATGAGGGTTGCACAGGGGTTGCCCTTTGTAGGAGTGGGAATAACAGCAAGGTAGCGTTCTACATAGAGACAACAAATACGACGGATATATTAACTTCGGATGATGTATTGGTGAAAAACAGGTGGTATCATGTTGTCATAGTTCGACAGGGGACGACACAGGCAATATATTTGGATGGGAGTTTAAATTCGAGTCGCAGTTGTTCCGGCGACCCAATAAAGTTTTCGGGTTCGTGTAACGACGACAAGGTCAATATCGGCAGGTACAGCGAACAGTGCTGGACAAATCCACCTTATTACCTTGACGGGATTATTGACGACGTGAGAATTTACAACAGAGCGCTGTCTGCAGAGGAAGTTCAGGAGCTTTATGAGGGGGGGCTGCCGGAATTAACGGCCCTTGAGATAACCGGTCTCAATGAAGTAGCGGAGGAGTTTACCACCTCTTACAAGGCCATCGCCCATTACGACAATGGGGCCTCCCAAGATGTTACGGCTCTCGCGGAATGGCGAGTAGAGACGGACGCCGTTGCGGAAATAGAGGCTGGCCGTCTCACAACCAAACAGGCCTTATATCCGGAACGGGACATAACTATATATGCCCGGTACACAGAAAATGAGACGACAGTCAATGCCGAAAAGCAGGTGTCGGTCTTTGCCGCCTGTCCGACTGGAACAGCGTTGGAGTTTGACGGCTTAAACGATTACATAGATTGCGGAAGCGGACCAAGCAACTATGATAATATAACCATAAGTGCGTGGATGAGAACTTACACAGAGGGAATTTTGGTATCCAATCGTTACAGCTCATATAGTTACGGCACATGGTATACGCTGTCTTCGATTGATATAGAATTGGGCGACAACAGCTGGGGCGGATATAAGCATCTGAATTTCAACACTCCTACCATCGATGGTTTATGGCACCATATTGTATACACAAAAGATGGTATAAATAACGCAGTTTATGTGGATGGCTTTCTGGACCAGAGTTTTACATCTAATGCAGACATTAGCTGGAATGTACCAACATTTATTGGCAGAAGATGGACTAAAAACGAATACATTTCTTGGTTTAACGGCACAATTGACGACGTCCGAATATACAACCGTGCTTTGTCTGAAGAAGAAATCGGAGAAATTATGTTCAGCAAGCCGACTGTCGGCGAGCCAAATCTGGTTGCTTACTGGGACTTCGATGATGGCACAGGGCAAATAGCCACTGACATCACCGGCCACGGTAACGATGGGATTCTCGGTAGTAATTCAGAGCCCGATATCGCCGACCCCTGCTGGGTGGAATCAGATGCGCCCATAGGGCGATGCACGGCAGAACAGGTTATGGTCCGCAATATTCTCGGAGCAATCAAAGATAAAACGGCTGCCAGCCAAAGTATTGCCGACGCTAAAGCCAAAGAGCGAGCTTCATTGGAGTTAATAGAAGAACTGCGACGGCAAATAAACAAGCGCCAGTATCAAAATACGCATAAAGCTAAAACTCAAATTCATATTGCCCTTGTACAAGAGCAGATAGCATCTATGAAGATTGACACGACAATAAAACGGCTCGAAGAAGCACTTCGGCTGCTCGGCTATGAGGTAAACACCAACAGCACCCCTCCAAGCCATTGATTGTTAATAATTGGGTGTGTGAGTCGGTGAATAATTAATAATCAATCGTCAATCCCGACGGAGTCGGAACCTGGCACACCCGGCAAAGTGGAATGTGTTCGCGCCAGTTCGACTCCTGTTGAATCCGTGCAAATTTAAGGTTTATAGTCCTATAAGTTTGCACTTCTATATCTGCACCAGGATTGACCGGCAAAGATATTGTATTTACCCCGTGAGATAATGCTTTGAATGTGATAATATCTCGCAAATAATTATCTCACGGGGTGAAGGATGGTTGGCTGATTTGGCGATTAGATTAGAAAGGGTCGCTCGCCGCCTGTGACTCATAACTCTCAAAACGAGGCACGGGGGTCGAGCTACGGTCACGTATATGATTGCGGCGGTTACCAAAACCATCGAGACAATAGGCAACGCAGGCCAGTTCGGCAGGTTTGTCTGGCGGTCGGCAGGAACCTGCGCCCGGAGCGCCGCAAGACCCGTGGATTACCCGTTAATTTGGGCGCAGATGCTGCTGATAGGCGTGCGCAGCGTGCCTGTTATTATGATAACCGGCGCGTTTGTGGGTATGACGCTGGCCGTCCAGGCATACGACCAGTTGGCAGGGATGGGGCTGGAAGAACACTTAGGCGTACTGATAAATATCTCGGTGGTAAAGGAGCTTGGACCCGTGCTGGCAGCGGTTATGCTGGCCGGACGCATCGGGGGGGCGCTGACGGCGGAACTGGGGACGATGAACGTCACCGAACAGATTGACGCTATAGAGAGTATGGGTACCGACCCGGTTAAGTATCTGGTGGCGCCGCGAGTGCTGGCGTGCCTTCTGCTGACGCCGGCCCTCATCATTTACGCGGACCTGCTGGGTATTCTTGGCGGGTGGTTTGTCAGCGTTGTGCAACTGAACATCAACGCAAGGGCATACTGGAATTTCAGCGCTTCCGGCGTGGAGCTGTGGGACGTGGCCTGCGGCGTCATCAAGGGATTTTTCTTCGGCGGGGCGATTGCGGTGATAAGCTGCTATAAGGGCTTCCACTGCAAGGAAGGGGCCAGGGGTGTGGGGCAGGCCTGCACTGAGGCGTTTGTGATGAGTTTTATAACAATACTGATTATTGACTTCGCCCTGGTAGTGATTTTCAAGTCGCTTTACAGCATATTCTGGCCTTTGCGAAGCTTGGTGTAAGCGAAATTAAAAATCAAGATGAAAAAATCAAACTATCTGATGTTTGATTTTTGATATTTGATTTGAAGTACAAACAATGGAATCAGAAGCCAAACAAAACGATATTAAGACGACCGAACAGCCCAATAATTCGCCGGCGTCCGCCGAAGGCCCTCGGCTTCGCCGAGAGGCGAGCGAGACCCCGCCAAATGGCGGGGCGGATATGAAGCCCGATTCCGGCTTGATTGTCCTCAAGAACATCACCAGGAGGTTTTCCGGTGCGGCCGGGGTCGTGCTGGACGATATCTCTCTGGCGATAGAAAAAGGCAAGACCACCGTAGTGATTGGACCTAGCGGCTGCGGCAAGACGGTTCTTCTCAAACATATGATAGTCCTTCAGAGGCCCTCTTCGGGTGAAGTTTATTTCAAGGGCCAGCGCATAGACAACCTCGACGACGCAGAGCTCAACTCCGTGCGAGCCCGTTTCGGGTACCTGTTCCAGGCGGGCGCTTTGTTTGACAGCTTAAGCGTGGCGGAAAACATTATGTTTCCCGTCAGGCAACACTGCCAGATAACCCGCTTCAGCGCGGTGGAAGAACTGGTCCGGAACAAACTTCGAATGGTCGGACTGGACGGTCTTCAGAACTTTTACCCCGCCAACCTCTCCGGAGGGCAACGCAAACGCGTGGCACTGGCCAGGGCGATAGCACTCGACCCGGAGGTGATAATGTATGATGAGCCGACCACGGGCCTTGACCCGATACGGTCGGATACGATAAACGAGCTGATTTTGAAGCTGGAACGGGACCTGGGCGTGACGAGCGTGGCGGTAACACATGATATGAAAAGCGCCTACAAGATAGCGGACCGCATTGTGATGCTGCACCACGGCAAGATTATCGCCGACGGCGACTCCGACCACATTCATAACCACCAAGACCCGATTGTTCAGCAATTCATCAAGGGCGAGGTCAGCAAAAAGGAGCTTGAGCAGCTTCAAAAGACCAGTGCCGCAAATACTTTTCATCTGCCCTGCGACACCGAAGACTAAATTCAAACCATGCTATTGATTATTTTCTATTGATTATCGATAATTGAGTGCGTGAGTCGGCGAAAAATCAATCATCAATCATCAATAATCAATCATTTAGATGAGCTTAAGCATCTCATAAAGGGGGACGTTTTCACTGATATTCTGCACCGGGCCGTCTACAGCAGTGATGCAAGCATTTACCAGATTGTTCCGGAACTCGTGGTCTGTCCGCGTAACGCGGAGGATATCGCTGCTGTTGTCAGATACGCAAGGGACAAGCAAATACCGGTCGCGGCACGCGGGGCAGGCAGCGGCGTGGCGGGCGAGTCACTGTGCAGCGGAATAGTGCTGGACGTGACCCGGTATATGAAACGAATCATTGGCGTCGAGAATGAAGGAGAGTTGGTGACCTGCGAGCCGGGCGTCGTCCTCGATGAATTGAACAACTACCTGGCAAAGTTCGGGAGAAAAATAGGGCCTGACCCTTCAACGGCTAACCGTGCGGTTATAGGTGGCTGTGTGGCCAACAACGCAACGGGGGCGCATTCGCTTCAATACGGATACATCGGCGACTACGTCGAAAAAATCGAGGCGGTCCTGGCAGATGGCTCCATCGCAGAGCTGACCAACAATGCAGACCCACAGCAATTAAAAAACCATAACCTAAAACGAATCACAACCGGCTGCGTAAAACTGTTGGCGGGCAAAGAGCAGGTAATCGCAAAGGCGCTTCCCGTAACCAAACGCAACCGCAGCGGCTACAACATCGCGGGGGCGTGGCACGGGCTTCCAGCCCGTGAAAACACGGCCAAGATGGCCGTGCCACAAACAATTGATTTGGCCCGGCTCTTGTCCGGCTCGGAAGGCACACTGGCGATATTCACAAAAATTACGCTGCGAACTGTTGTACTTCCAAAGCATGAGGGCTTGCTGCAGCTCGAATTTGACTCGCTGGAAAAAATGGCCGAGGCCGTGCCGATTATCGTATCAACCGGCGCATCGGCCTGCGAACTGATGGATAAAAGTTTAATCGCAATGGCGTTTGAACACCTGCCTATGTATCGGGACATTCTGCCTGCCGGGTCAGAAGCCGTCCTTCTGGTCGAGCAAATAGGCGAAGCTGCCGAGGAGGTAAAAGCCAAAATCAAGACGACGGACTCAGCAGTGGGAACTCTTGCAGGTAATCGGACAATTATTCTCGATGAGCAGGCACAGAAACGGCTGTGGAAGGCGCGTAATGATGCCGTGCCGCTTTTAGAAAGAAGCGGGGGCAGAAAAAAACCCGTGCCGTTTATCGAGGATGTGTCAGTCGAAAATAACAAGCTGGCGGAATATATCACGGGATTGCAGAGTATTGGAGCCAAATATGACTTTGCGATGAGCTATTACGGCCACGCCGGCGACGGCGAACTGCACATCCGGCCTTACCTGGATTTAGCCAGGCACGAAGACATTGAGAAAATGACGCAGATTGCCAACGAGGTCTTTTCGCTATGCTGGTCGTTAGGCGGGAGTATCAGCGGCGAACACGCCATTGGGCTGGTTCGGGCGGCGTTCTTAAGACGCCAATACGGCGACGAGTTTTATAACCTTCTGTGCGGCATCAAGAGTATTTTCGACCCCGAGGGCCTGCTCAATCCCGGAAAGATAATCAGCGATGATATAAACGTGATGACTAAAAATCTAAAGGCGACGCGACGGATTTGGCCGAAGAGGACGTTCGGGCAAACGGGTGTGTTTTATGAAGAGGATGAAATCGCGCTGGAGCTTGAGCGGTGCAATGGCTGCGGTCTTTGTCGCACCGGTGAGCCAGAACTGCGTCTGTGTCCGGTTTTCAGGGCAACAAGCGACGAGCTGGCCGCCTCGCGGGCGAAAATGAACGTGCTGCGATTCTGGGCGACGGGACAGATGAGCGATGAGGATTTCGAGTCGCCCGAATTTCGCAAGTTCCTCGATTTGTGCGTCAACTGCAAGGCCTGCCTGCGTGAATGCCCCGCGGGCGTGGACGTATCAAAGGTTATGGCGGCGGCAAGAGCGGAATACGCAAGGCGAAAGGGTTTTCCGCTAACACAGCGTATTCTCGGGCATAATCGATACCTAAGTATGCTGGCCAGCGCCTTTGCCCCCATTTCCAATTTTATATTGCGTCTTGGGATAACCAGATGGCTTCTTGAGAAAACAGCGGGAATCGACAGCAGACGAACAATGCCCAAATTCGCCTTCGGCACATTTCTTTCCGCGGGGCGCGCCTACCTGGAGGCCCAAAGACCTTCTGAGATGCCGATGGACAAAGTCGCGTATTTCGTCGATACCTACGTCAACTTCAACGACCACGAGCTTGGCTTCGCCGTCATCGACGTTCTTCGGCAAAACGATATCGAGGTGATACTGCCGAAGCAAAGGCCGGCGCCCCTGCCTGCGATTGTCTATGGCGACGTTAAAACCGCCAAAAGGGATTTGTCCTACAGCGTAAAATACCTGGCACGAGCAGTCAGAGACGGGTACAAGATTATATGTTCGGAACCAAGCGCCGCACTGTGCCTCAAACAGGAACTCAAGTATTACGCTGATGGCGAAGATGTAAGTGTGGTATCTACAAATACTTACGAACTTATGGAATATTTGCTCGATATGCTGCGAAAAGGCAAACTTAACAAGCCGAATGAGAAACCTTCGCAGGAATATGTTTACCATACGCCTTGTCATCTGTTCGCGATGGGCTCTTATGGGGCAAGTATCGAGATATTACAAAAGCTGTGCGGGATAAATGTAACCGACCTCAAGGCGGGCTGCTGCGGCCTGGCAGGCACGTTCGGGATGCAGAAGAAAAACTACGAACTGTCTGAACAAATTGCACAATCTCTCAAAGAAGCTCTCGATAAAACGTCCGCTCAATGCGTCCTTACCGAGTGCGCCGCCTGCGCAATGCAGATTGAGCACATAAGCGGCAAACGCACATTTCACCCGATAAAAGTCCTGGCGGAGTGCTACAGCAAATAGCGCATAACGAGGCGCCTTAATGAACATCAACCTGTTATTGAAGGGATTCGGGGCAGGTCTTGTGGTGGCGATACCCATCGGGCCGGTGGGATTGCTATGCACGCAGCGGATACTGGCCGGCGGAAGGATGCACGGGCTGGTCTCCGGCCTCGGCGCGGCGACTGCCGATGTGATATACAGCTCCATCGTGGCTTTCGGGTTGACTATCGTCTCCGATTTTATCGTCGAGAGCCAGATGTGGTTTCGGCTGTTCGCCGGGATATTCCTCTGTCTGCTCGGCGCAAGGGCGTTCCTGAGAAAGCACGTTAAAACGGGGGCACTGGCCGATAAACTGTGCCACTTCAACAATTACAGTTCGACACTGCTTCTGACGCTGTCGAACCCGATGT
>CAYNVP010000033.1:0-13707 GCA_964400665.1 uncultured Pirellulales bacterium
AAACTGGAAAAAATCAAAAACGAGATTATTCCCAATCGGCCAGTGAACACAATCGCTTCGGCTGAAGAAGGAACCGGCTGCATTTACAAAATCGTCGGGAAAAGCCCAAACCTCATACAAACTGTCAATCTCGCCAGAAAAGTAGCACTTACCTGCGTCCCGGTCCTGATAAGCGGTGAGAGTGGAACCGGAAAAGAGCTTATATCATACGTTGTCCACTACAACAGCCGGCGGGCACAGGGGCCGTTCGTGAAGGTAAACTGTGCTGCGTTGTCCGAGACGCTGCTCGAAAGCGAACTGTTCGGACACGAAAAAGGTGCATTTACCGGTGCCTACGCTCGGCGCAAGGGGCGCTTCGAGACGGCGCACTGCGGGACGCTGCTGCTGGATGAAATCAGCGAAACACCCCTGAGATTTCAGGCCAAACTACTGCGGGTGCTTGAACAGCAGGACTTCCAGCGCGTCGGAGGCAATGAAAACATTAAAGCCGATGTCCGTGTCATAAGCACCACAAACAAGGACCTCTCTGAGGAAGTCACCGACGGCAGGTTTCGCGAGGACCTTTACTATCGTCTTTGCGGGGTCCGGCTGGCAGTATCCCCCCTCAGACAGCGAAAAGAAGACCTGTATGATTTAGTCTGGCACTTCGTTAATTTTTACGCCGGCCAGGCTCAACGCCGCATAATCCGCCTCGACCCCGCAATGATGGAGCTCTTCTCCAAATATCACTGGCCTGGCAACATCCGCCAATTGCGAAACGTGATTTTAACATCAATGATTCTGGGTGTCGGCGAGGCGCTTTCATTGGCCGACGTGTCCTGGCTTTTTAACGAACTGCAGCCCCTGCCAGAAATCGAAGGACAGAAGACAGAAGAATGCAGGACGGGGCAAGCCACGCCGACTCATCTGGCCGGTGTGCCGCTTGCTCATCTGGAGCGCCAAGCCATCCTCGAAACGCTCAAACAAACCAATGGTAACCAAACCAAAGCGGCCAAGACGCTCGGAATCAGCGACAGGACGCTGCGAGACAAGATTCGGCGTTATCGGCAGCAGGGATGTTTACAGCCTGCTTAACAGTAAACAGAAAACTAACGGAGATTAGACAGGAGAAAAAATATGGCTGATGAAAAAGTAGAAGAAAAGGCGACTGAAAACGGGACCGGCAAGCCGGCTAAAAAAGACAAGGGTGGGTCGATTGTCCCGTGGATAATAATCGCGGCGGTAGTCATAGTTGCAGCCGGCGCCGGACTCGGACTGGGACTGATGTTTGCGGGCAACAACAATTCCGAAGCTGCGCCTGTCACGCCGACAAATCAATCTCCCGACGCCCAGCAGCCGCAATCTGACGTGCCCTCCGCAGCAGCGGAAAATATCTGGTACTTCGATTTGGAGCCGGTCGTGGCCAATCTCGACGAGCCGGGCGCCACACGCTATGTTCGGGCAGCCCTCACACTTGAAATGAGCGGCCAAATAAGCGTTGACAAAGGAACCGCCCTTCTCGAACAAAAAAAACCGCTCTTAACAAACCTGATGACAATATACCTTGCAGGTCTGAATATCGAATCCACCAGAGGCGACAAAAATCTCAAAAGGATACAATTCGAGATTTGCGATGAGTTCAACGAACAACTATTTCCCAACAGCAAGCCCCTTATTAAAGGGATATTAATCAAGGAATTCGCTGTGCAATGAACCAGACACCCAGGAACAACTCAGGCCCGCTTCGCTCGCGAGACGAGGCAAGCAAAGCTCGGATACAGCAGCTTCTCGCAGCCATCGGTTCCAAAGCTCGCGAAGACGGCAAAGAGGTGGAAGCGGTTGACTACGACTGGCATCAGCCGCACTTTTTCAACAGCCGGCAAACGAAAAAGCTGGCACGTTTCACCACGAAGGCAGCGACACTAATAGCTGAAAGGTTCGGCGCATTGTGCCAGCACAGTTTCGAGGTCACGATAACCTCCACCAGTGAGCATTTCGCCGGCCAATTTCTCGGGCAGGACACGGCCGGCCAGCAGCAAGGTCCCGGCAATTATTACCTGCCCTTCCGCGCGGGCCAGGAAGCCCCCTGCGGTTTTGTCAGCATACCTCCTCAAACAGCCATTATCTGGGCAACCCAGTTGCTCGGCGACGCGGAATCAAAGGAAAACCCGGCTAAACCTCTCTCCGATATGGAGGCGTCGTTTTTGTTTGATATGACCTCGCTCATCGTCAAAGCAATTACAGAGGCCGGAGAAAAATGTCCTTTTGGTGTCGCCGCCGACGATATGATGAACGTTTTGCCGCTCCAGCTCAAGGGCGCGGAAGAGTTCTGCAAAATCTCCTTCCAGGTCAAAAAAAACGGCTCTGAAACCGGTTCAGAGGCGCATATTCTTATCCTCTGTGAAAAACTGGCGCAGGCACTCGGCGAAACCGCACAAACAGCAGGCAGATTCTCCGACAAGGAAATAGCTCATGCGATGCAAAATCACATCGAAAAAATACATGTACCAATTACAGTTCAGCTGGCCTGTGTGCCCGTAAGCGTGGAACAAGTATTAAATGTCGCCGTCGGCGATGTGTTATTGCTCGACAAAAAAATCAGCGAACCGGCCCAGCTTATTGCCGCCGGCAAAACAGTCTGTCGAGGTCTCTGCGCAAAATTGGCGGGTAATTACGCCATGACGGTAACTGAGGCCTTTTTTGAGACAACGTAAATGCAAAACATACAATACATTCAAGGAAACTAATATATGCCTGAAACAGACCAAGCAGTAGCGGAACAAGCTACACAGAACCAGGACGGCTCACCATCCTCAAAAACCAAAGCTCAGACGGCTGACTTCCCCGAGGCCACAGAAACCAACGCCACAGGCGCGGGCGGCAGTATCGACATCCTGCTCGATATGACCATCCCTGTAACGGTAACCGTCGGCTCTACGCAGATACCCATCCGCCGGCTGCTTCAGCTCGGCCCCGGCTCGGTGGTAAAACTCGATAAATCCGTCGACGCGCCAATGGACCTGTATCTCAAGGACACCAAATTCGCAACAGGCAGCGTAGTCGTGGTCGATGGTCGATTCGCCGTGAAAATCAGGCAAATCCTCGGCCTCGGCGAACTGAAACCTGAGGAGGAGAAATGACACAGGCGCCAAATCCAAAATCTCAGGAAATAGAGGTCAGGTGCATTTTTTTCTTAAAGGAATATAATGGCCGAACCTAATAAATCAAACCTGCCGACGCTTGATTCGCCGATTCTGCCGCACAGCAACCTTATCCTGGCCGGCGGAATGGTAACGATACTGGCGACCCTTATAGTCCCGTTACCCACTCAGTTTTTGGATATACTGCTTGCCTCAAGCATATCGCTTGCAGTGGCCGTTCTGATAATCACCCTCTCGGCCAAGGAATCGCTGGAGCTGTCCACTTTTCCGTCGCTGTTGCTGTTTACCACGTTGTTTCGTCTGTCTTTGAATGTCGCCTCGACCCGGCTGATACTGCTCCAGGGTAACGCGGGTAAAATCATACATACCTTCGGTAACTTCGTCGCGGGCGGCTCCTTCGTCGTCGGCATCGTGATATTCCTGATACTGGTAGTCATCCAGTTCATTGTAATCACCAAAGGCGCGGAAAGAATCAGCGAGGTGGCCGCCCGGTTCACACTCGACGCTATGCCCGGAAAACAAATGGCCATCGACGCGGACCTCAATGCGGGGCTAATTACCGAACAGCAGGCCAATGAAAGAAGAACAAAGATTGTCAAGGAAAGCGAATTCTACGGTGCGATGGACGGTGCCAGCAAATTCATCCGAGGCGACGCCAAAGCGGGAATTATAATCACCGCGATAAACATCATAGGCGGTATTGCTATGGGCTATTCCCGCGGCCTGACCATACTGGCTGCAGTAAAAACATACTGCGTTCTGTCCATAGGCGACGGCCTGGTCAACCAAATACCTTCCGTGATAATCTCCATAAGCTCGGGCATTCTTGTAACAAAAATTTCCTCACAGCACAGCGTCGGCCAGGACCTCGGCAGGCAATTTCTAAAAGGCCGCGAGCCGCTATCCATAGCGTCGCTGATAATCGCGGGCCTGGCCTTCGTGCCGGGATTACCGAAAATCCCGTTTTTGCTTCTGGCCGGCGTCAGCGCCCTGTTCGGCCGCAGCGCGGCAAAAAGTCAAACCTACGGGCAGAAAAAAACTCAAGCACCCGGCGACAAGGGCCGGGCACAAGAGCCGCCCGTCGAGGAATTACTCGACGTTGACCGAATCTCCGTTCAGGTCGGCGTCCGGCTGATATCTATGGTTGACCCGCGAAAGGGCAGTCAGTTGTTCGACCGCATCGCGGCGCTGAGGAAAAAATTCGCACAGCACTTAGGCATCATTATCCCGCTGGTCCGCCTGCGTGACAACATCAACCTCGAACCGAACGCCTACGAAATCCGGCTGTCAGACCTTGCCGTTGCGAGGGGCCGGCTCGAACCCGAAATGCTGCTGGCTATGGACTCGGGCGCGGTCGCAACAAAAATAAAAGGTATTGAGACGCTTGAGCCGGTCTTCGGCCTGCCTGCTTTGTGGATTAAACCGCAGGACAGAGAAAAAGCGGAATTAAACGGATATACCGTCATCGACCCTGAATCGGTTTTCATAACACATCTTTCAGAGACGCTCAAAAGGCACGCTCACGAGCTTCTCAGCCGCGAAGACGTCCAGATGCTGGTTGACCGTCTTCGCAAAATACAGCCGTCGCTTGTTGGCGAAACCCTCGCAACCGACAGCCCCGTCTCCACGGGCCTGCTGCAGCGAGTCCTGAAAAACCTGCTCAAAGACCAGATTCCCATCCGGGAATTAACTTCAATAATTGAGACGCTGTCAGAATATGCCTCAAGGAGCAAAAATCCCGCTGTGCTGACGGAGCTGGTCCGCAAGGCACTTGCCCGAACCATTACCGACCGTCTCAAAGACGATACCGGTAAAATAGCGGCGATAACGCTTGATACTTCGATTGAGCATCATATCCTGAACAATCTCAAGCAGGACGCCGAGACTATAACGCTGGCAGTGCCTGCTCAAATGACGATGGAGCTAAGCAGAAAAATCGCCCAGGCCTGGCGGTCGGCAATGGACAAAGGCAAAGATAAGGTTGTATTGCTGTGTGATTCTCGCTTGCGCTGGGCCATGGCCGAGATGCTGTCGCGAACCGTGCCCAATCTGCCGGTGGCTGCTTATGATGAAATCGTCCTCGGAACCGAGGTCGAGCCGCTCGAAACCATCTCCATAGAGCAAGCGCAGCTTGGCTCCGGTGAGCTCTCGTCCCGGCGAAACGCCGAGCCGGAGCCGGGCAGTCGAACCGAGGCCCCGGACAATCACCAGCTCGTTGGTATGGCGCAGTGACATAACCAAACAAAAATAAAGTCGATAAAATGAACAGAGGCAATTGATTATGCTCATACACGTTCGACCAATATCAGTAAGCTTGGCCGTAATATCTTTCTTCGGATTGAGTTTTGTGGGGCTGTTCAACGGATTAACACCATTGATATGCTGTAAGAGGGCCTTTTTAGGCGCGGCCCTTGTCTACTTGGCGACCGCTCTTGCAGTCAACATCGTCAATGCAATTCTTACAAGCGCAATCATCGACAGCCACGCAAACAGACGAAAGGAAACTTAAAGGTGTCGACTGAAACCAACAGCTTGACCAAACAACAACAGGAAGGCAAAAAAAATGCCCGACAAGGGCATTTTAAAGCCGCCCGGCGGGCTTACGCCGGCCAAAACAAGAAACTGCTCAACGAGGAGCAGATTGCACAGTTCTTGCCATTGGTCCACAAAATAGCGCAGCGAGCTGTCGGTTATCTGCGACCACCACTGACCTACGAAGACCTCGTCTCCGCAGGCACAGTAGGACTTGTCAAGGCCGCCCGCGATTACGACCCATCTTTTAACGCCGAGTTTCAAACATACGCCTACATAAGAATTAAAGGAGCTATCCTCGATGAGCTTAGGGGCTGGGCTTTTATCCCCCCCACCGTCAACAAGCAGATTCGCCGGGCAATGGATATGAGCGTGGAAATCACCAAGCAAACAGGAACCCCGCCGACCGATAATGACCTGGCTGAAAAACTCGGCTTGACCGTCAATCAACTCTATGAAACACTTGAAAACGCAAGGGTGCGTCAGTTCCTCTCCCTTGACGGCTCCGGGGAAAATATGCCCGCTCTTGCCAACATACTTGCTGCACCAGAGACAAAAACACCAGACCAGCAGTTTGAGCACGCCGAGCTTATCGACCGACTCGCCCAGGCCATTCAGCAATTAGACCAGCGACAGCGCCAGCTTATTCTGCTTTATTACCAGCAGCATCTCACAATGAAACAAATAGCGGAACTGTTCAGCATCACCGAACCGCGAGTCAGTCAGTTGCACGCAAGTGCTTTGTTTAATCTGTCCGTACACTTAAGGCAATTGGACGATGCAAAATAATGATTACAATATAATTAAGCCGGTTGAAAATCTGCAAAACGTTGGTGCAATGACACCAATAGACCGACAAGCCGAGAGGCGACGACGTCAGAGCCAGCGGGAGCAGCGCAGGAAGGCAGCCAGTCAGCAGGACCTTTCGGACGCCCACGAAGACGAAACCAACGGGTCAGGCGACAATCAGAAAGGGCAAAATTCCATTGACTACCGCGCCTGATGGTTAGCCCCCGGATTTATTCCAGGGAATAAAGGACCAAACCAACGAAAGGACGCAGGAAATTATGGTTCAACCCACAAACAGGATACTGAAAAGCGACGACGTCGAGGTTGAAGGCCGGCTTCATCTCGACCTTGGGACTTCAGTTGCCTCGGCACAGAACAGCAGGAACGCCACCGTCGGCATAACCAAGGTCAGGATACTTGAAAATAAAAATGAATATGCGGTAATGGAGGTAACATGCTCTTGCGGCAGGAAGACGACCATCAGGTGTGACTACGGAGATGTGTCTTCCGCAAAGAACATGCAATCGCAAACCGAGCCTGCCGCTGCCGGCCCCACGCCCGAAAAGAAATAATTACTGGAGAAAATATATGCCAACGAAAATCAGAACTCTCACATTGACAGTCGCGGTTATTCTGCTTCCGTTGACCGGCTGCGAACAACCCGAATCTGCAACTGGGCCGAGTTGGGGGACGGAGGAAACACCCGGCTACAGCAGCAGTGCCTCATCGGCAGAAATACACAGCCCCACGGCCGTGGAGTCCGCTATAGCACTGTCTGACAAGTACGCAAAGCTTTCCGAGGAGGCCTCGGCCCTCAGGCAGCAAAACCAAGCCCTTGACGCCGAAAATCGAAACTTGACCGACGACCTGCAAAGCTGCCGCAGCGAGCTGAAACAGGCACAAAAGGAATTAGCCGAGGTCAATGACCTTTTGGTACAAATGCGGCTGGAACTGAATAACTGGAAGGGCGACGTGCTTGGTTTTCGCGACGAAATGCGCGAAGCCGAAAAGGCACAATTAGAGGCGCTGTTGAAAATTCTCAAGCTGCTGGGCGGTGAGATAAAAACAGAGACAACACAATCCTCCCCGCAGGACAAGCCCGTCGATATGCCAACCCAGACTTCAGAGG
This sequence comes from uncultured Pirellulales bacterium, assembly GCA_964400665.1. Taxonomy (GTDB): domain Bacteria; phylum Planctomycetota; class Phycisphaerae; order Sedimentisphaerales; family Anaerobacaceae; genus Fen-1362. Next base: position 7,591 of record CAYNVP010000033.1, read on the forward strand.
AACAAAAATGAAGGACAGCAAATTTAATTCTCGATTTTCAATTATCGATTTGCGATTTAAGAAAATGAAAATAGTAGATAGTAAATTGAAAATCACGGTGTCCTGTTGGTTCATACTATCCCTCGTTATTGCCCCGCTCGGCTGCTCAAGACACCGAATGCCGGCGTTACTCGGGCAACATTATTCCCCGGAGGCGTCGAAGTGTCTGTCCACCATTGGGACGGTTTGCCTGGTTGAGCTACACAACAATACCGCCTACCCTCAAGTTTCCGGCGATGTGACCGATTCGCTCTATCAAACGCTGCAGAAGAAACATCTTTCGGGCCTGTCCCTGCTTCGACAAAATGACCCTGCCTGGAGAAACCTTCAGATTCGTCCGGACTCGCCGTATACGCTTGAGCAATTGCTGGCAACGCGTAAGATGCTCAGAGTCGATACGGTGCTGATAGGTACAGTTACCAGTTATACGCCATACCCGCATATGGCAATGGGTCTCCAACTGAACCTGATAGACTTAAGAAACGGACAGGTCGTCTGGGCGATTGAACAGGTCTGGGATACGGCCGACAAAACGACGGAACAACGAATAAAGAGGTATTTCGACAGGCAGATTCGCTCGAGCTTCTCGCCTCTGGATGAACAATTGGCGATGATAAGCTCCATTAATTTCGTGAGGTTCGTAACGTATGATGTAACCGAGACCTTGAAACCGCCGGGAAGCTGATTCGGGAACTGACTAAAAATCCTATAATCGTCCGAAAAAACCGGTGACTTTAGAAAAAAAATACAAATTTCGGTGCAAGGCCCTTAAGTTATATACGAAATATACGAAAAGAAATCAGAACCAGTAACAGTAATCCAGACCGGTAGAAATGAAATGATAGACAAGATAAATATAAATCAGACTCCAGACCATTTCGACGCGCAATCGCCCGTTCAGCCAAACCGTACGAAACCCCCTGTGAATAACCAGGCGGATGCCGCGCTTCAAATCGACTATGGACGGTTAATTGAGCAGGCAACCAATGCCCCGCCGGCTGAAACCGATGCCGTCCAGAAGGCAAGTGAGCTTCTCCAGTCAGGCCAGCTTGATAATCCGGCTAACATCAGAGAGGCCGCAGAGAACATCCTAAACTACGGTATATAACGGCGACAAACAGACTGCCGTGTCTTACGTCAACCAGGGAAGGTTGACGCGACGAGCTTAACGGATGAGCAAATCGGCGAGGAAGCGTGTACAGGGCCTCCCCAAACCCAGTTACATTACCTCGCCGTTTTTTATTGGAGATGGCGCCTGCAAAAACCGAAAGGATTTCAGGCGTAGTAATCGAGAATTCGACTCTGCCGATCGAAATCAGCGACCGACTTGTTTGCTTTTCCTTCAATTTTTTGGGTGACCGAAGGGTCTTTCCTGAACAGCTTCGATGGGCTTGTGAACACCGGCGGGCTAAAATACCACGGCACAACATACAGTTCAGAAACAAGCAGCTCTCTGTCAGGGCAAAGCAATGTAGTCCGAACAACCTTGCAGCGTATTCTCTTTGGCACCTCTACACACCCCCCATTTGTTTTTATTTTAGCCAATTAGGACTGCTTAATCAAGTATAATCGCAGGCGACGGCCATTTGATGCAGGTAATATTCCGGGTTTCAAATGCCCGCAGGGATGTTATAGGACAAAAGCGAACCTGGCCGATAATTATAAAAGAGGTGCGTTGATGCAGATTATCGCAGAATGTCCGTTATGCGGCTATTCCTGGCTGCTCGACGGCAGCGCCGCCGACAGAAGGATAAGGTGCCGAAACTGCCGAAAGTTGTTTAAGATACCGAAGCTGGAGGAGGTGCCAAAGGCGGTAAAAATAATAAGGCGGGCTAAAGGTGCATGCTATGTGGATGAAACAGGCAAAACCTACGGCTGACGACTATCAGAGAATAACCCTCATTATAAAAGCTGTCTCTATCTGCTTTTAATCTTCCGGCAGGATTAATTTGTTTTGGGGGGAACAGGATTGCCGTTCGGTTCGACAATGTTCACCGCAGGCGGGTCGATGCCCAGTGCCTTTTCGATTCTGGTCAGCCGGTCTGAAATTTCAGTAAGTTGTAAATCGAGCGAATCCAGCTTTATCGCAACGGTCCGGCAATCGTCGCCAACCTGCAGCAGGTTTCCCTCCGCCAGGTCCATATAACGCTCCATCAGTCGTTCATAAGCGTCGATGGCACGGGCTGCATCCGTCCTGTACTCGGGCGTCGTTATCCATTGTTCAAACTCATAGCTCTTGTTCTTGTCGGTAACTGATATTCCAAGCCGAGCCACCGCTAAACAAATCACAACGACTGCAGCGACAGCCAGAAGATTTCTACCCTGTTTCATAGCCCTTTTCCTTTGAAGGCATTACTAATTCGTACAGGCCGCAGCTAACATTTTTTTATTCTTAGCCGGCCTGTGCTTCTTCGGCAGCGTGAAAAAGAACGTGGAGCCCTCGTCGGGCTTCGACTGGACCCATATTCTGCCGCCGTAAAATTCAACAATCTTTTTCGTTATTGTCAGCCCGATGCCGGTGCTTTCCACGCCGTCCTGGGGCGAGAGCGTCTGGAACATCTTGAAAATCCTCCCAAAATGCTTTTCTTCTATTCCAGGGCCATTGTCGGTCACGCCGAATTTCCAGTAACTGCGTTCGTCGGACCAGCTTATTGTTATCCTGCCGGTGGAGCTGTCCACAAAGTTTACGGCGTTGCTGAGCAGGTTATAGAACACCCGCCTTATCCCGTTGGCGCCGCAAATAACAACAGGCAAGGATTTTTCAATGACAATCTTGATGCCCTCCGGGACACCAAGTTCAGCTATCACGTCGGAGATTACTTCATTCAGGTCCGCCTTGACGCTTTTCTCCCTGCGGGTGGTCTGCGAATACTCCAGCACGCCATCTATCAGGTTGTACATTCGTTTAATGCGGGTCATCAGCATCCTTATTTGCTCTTGACCCTCTTTGCCGAGTTTATCGCTGTAATCGGTGGATAGCCACTCTGCCAGCGAGCTGATGCCCCTCAGCGGGTCTTTGAGGTCGTGTGAGGCAACGTAGGCAAAATCCTTCAGCTCCTCGGTAACCTGCTCAAGCTCACCAAGCAATTGCAATTGCACCTGCTCGGCCACCTTCAGCTCGGTTATATCCTGAAGCAAACCGTCATATGACAAAATCCTGCCCTGCGAATCGAAACTCGGCACCAATGTCCTTCTCACCCAGCGAATGTTTCCATCCTTTCGGACGATACGGTGCTCGATTGGCCCGCAATCCTGCCCGCATATACATCGGGAAACCTGCTCGCGAACCACTTCTAAATCTTCCTTATGAACGATATCCAGCCATAGTTTCCGGTCCGCCTTGAGCTCTTCAGGCGAGTAACCGGTTACCGCGATACTGGTCTGGCTGTGAACGGTCTCCACGGGCCGGCCCGACGCAAAACGAACGGTATAGATGTAATCCGTAATCGCCTCGGTGATTCGCCGGTATCGCTCTTCGCTGGCGGCAAGCGCCTCCTGAACGTTCTTCATCGCAACCAGGTCCTTCTTGTCGGTTATATCGTTAATAACCCCCTGGATGCCGTCAACCTGGCTGTGAACGTTCCTGGTCAAACTGGAATATACCGTAATATCGACTCTTTTACCGCTGCTGGTTTTGAGCGTTAAATCACTGATGTGGACGCTGCCTTTCTTAAGCTCTTTAATGAACCGCCCTCTTTCCTGCGGATTGAACCAGAACTGTTCGGGCAAAAATGGCTTCTCTATTATCTCCGACCTGTCGGCTATCTCGAGCAGCCGCATAAACGCGGGGTTGACGTAAGTAATTTTGCCGTCCAAATCGAGCGTATAGATGCACGTGTCCGATTCTTCCAGTGACTTGAGGTTCTTCGCTTCCTCCTGCCGCCATCTGTCTTCCACAGCCCTGAAGATGTCTGTCTGGGTTACTATACCGCACAACCATTTGTTATCTTCAACAACGAGCCGGCGGATGTTTGTTTTTTCCATTATCCTGCTTGCGCTGAACACCGAAAAATGAGGCGGCACGCACACCGCCGGATGCGACATCACTTCTTCCATTCTGACGTGGGCTGGGTCACGACCGACGGCAATAACTCTTTTGAGGAGGTCTCTCTCGGTCAGCACGCCTGCTACCCGGTCGGCCTGCATAACGATAATGCCGGAGATTCCACGTTCGGCCATCATCGATGCCGCCTCAGCCACGGTCGCGTCTCGTTGAACAGTTGCCACATCCTTGGTCATTATCTCCGCGATGTCTCTCCACATTCCATAAGACGTCAGCACGCAAATCAGGTCGGTCTGCGTGACAATTCCGACAAGCGTGCCTGAGTCAATAACGGGCAGCCGCTTAACGCGTCTCTCCTCCACAATCTGTCCGGCTTCGAGCACCGTCATCTCAGGGATTATGCTTATGACCGGGCTCGACATTACCTCACGCACCTTTACGTCGAGGGCGCTTTTGCCTTTGGCTATGACTCTTTCGAGAAAGTCCTTTTCCGTGATGATTCCTGCGACGACGGAGTTATCCATTACGACCAGCGATGAGACGCCGTCATCTGCCATAAGGTTCGCTGCCACCACCATACCCTGGTCCGGCTCAACGGTGACCACATCGGTGCTCATTACGTCTTTTACCTGCAGCCATACCCGGCAGGAGGTCACATGACAGTTCGACGATATATCCTGCATCCTGTTTTTTATAAGCTCTCTGATTTTTACCTCGTCTACCATACAGCCGTCTCCTGCCTTCTGCCTAATTATACTGATATTGGTGATATTCTAAAACCTGTTGCAAGTCCTATATCCTTATGCTGTTCTGTTCGTCAAACGCAGGTCTAAGGTGTATTGCGGAAACTACCTGATTTGCCCCCGTTTCAACCACTGAGACACCAAGGTACAAAGAAAAGAAAAACAGTTTAAAAAAGGAAAGAGTAAAACTTAGTGTCTTTGTGTTAAGAAAATTTCTAAACGATCCCTATAGCCATCGCTTGCTTGACAAGCTCTGCAGCGTTATGAGCGGACATTTTTCGCATAAGCCGGTTGCGATGGTATTCGACGGTCCTTTCGCTGCGGGAAAGCTGTCTGGCTATCTGCTTGTTGGTCCGCCCCCCAACTATCAGCCGAAGTATCTCACCCTCCCTTTTGGTCAGCCCAAAATCGGCGTTATTAACACTGAAAATGAGGGTATCTTCCAAAAGTTTATCCCCAACGCAACGGCTATTGCGTTGTCCGATTTCCGGTTCCAAAAGTATCGACTGCTGGCTCATAACTTCTTCCAAAACCTAATTATCGAGACCAGCCGCGATATCTTAAGCAGGCCCGCAACAAGGCATATTACCCGAATGCCTGTGAAACGCAGGTAAAACCGGGCGATATATTACAGGACTTGAGGATGAAAATGCCCTGATATGGAAATGGCTTATCGAAAGCTGCTGAATCTCAACAGGATATTAAAACGGCGCCGGTAGGATTCGACACTATTCCACCGTTAAAACAACCACCGATTTTGAGGGAATAGTTGCCAGAATTTTGCCGTCCTTTACTTCCATCTTCTCAAACTCAGCAGGCCTTACAGTATCGGGCTTTTCGAAAGTATTGTGCGCATTCATCACTTCGGCGGTAAGAACACGCCCTGCCGCCTTTTGCGTCTCAAATCCTTCAAAGCTGCATTCAAGCGATGCTGACGCTTCGGGATTCAAATTGCATATAGAAATATGAATTTTATCGGACTTATCTTTTGAGGCCGACGCGGAAATACCCGCAAGCGTCTCCGAGCCGCTTTTATACGGATTACAAACAATATCAATAGGCAGCAACCTCGCCCCCTGATGAACCTCGTACATCTCAAATATATGGTACGTTGGCGTAACAATCATCTTTTCGCCTTTGGTCAGAATCATCGCCTGCAGCACGTTGTTGGTCTGGGCGATATTAGCCATCCTGACCCTGTCGCAATGCTGATTGAATATATTCAAAAAGCATCCCGCAACAACCGCATCTCTGAGGGTATTTTGCTGATATAGAACGCCCAGATTTTTACCTTCTTCTATCAGGTCACATAGAATCTTCTCAACTTCACAC
>CAYNVP010000033.1:13717-18687 GCA_964400665.1 uncultured Pirellulales bacterium
CAAAAAGCACCCTGCGACAACCGCGTCCCTGAGGGTATTTTGCTGATACAGAAAACCCGGGTTTTCACCTTTTTCCGCGTCCCACCACGTGCCCCATTCATCAACGAAAAGACCGATACGCCCCTGCTTGTCGTACTTATCCATTATTACTTTGGCCCTTTTAATCATATCATCAAGATGGAGCGTATTTTTAAGTACCTTGAACCAGCCGGCCTCATCGAAGACCGTTGCCCTGCCCTTTTTGTCCCATGTGCCCGAGAACACATAGTGATGCAAGCTAATGGCGTCCATTTGCCCGGCCGCGCTTTTCAGAACCGTTTCGAGCCATCGATAATCCGCTCCGCCCGGCCCGCACGCCACCTTTGTTATATTATTACCCGGATAATTCCTGACGTATGTCGCATAACGCTTGAAAACATCCGCGTAAAACTCCGGGGTCATATTCCCGCCACAGCCCCAGTTTTCATTACCTACCGCAAAATATCTGACCTTCCACGGTTTTTCCCGCCCGTTGGCGCGGCGTAAATCTGCCATCCGGCTTTTGCCGGCAAACGTCATATATTCGACCCAGTCCTGCATCTCTTCCGGGGTTCCTGAGCCGACGTTGCCGCTTATATAGGGCTCGCAGCCCAGCATCTCGCACAAATCCATAAACTCATGCGTTCCGAAATGATTGTTTTCCGTAACCATCCCCCAATGCGTATTGACCATTGAGGGCCTTTTTTCCGGAGGACCAATACCATCCCTCCAGTGATATTCATCAGCGAAACATCCGCCGGGCCAGCGAATTACCGGCACGTCAATCTTCTTCAGGGCCTCAACAACATCCTTGCGAATACCTCTGATATTCGGAATAGTCGAATCCTGACCCACCCAAAATCCCTCATAAACACATCTTCCGAGGTGCTCGGCAAAATGTCCGTATATCTCAGGCCTGATAGTGTCCCCGGCTGCATCAGCGTGAATAACCAGTTTATTGACGTTGTTCACTTCTGAAGTTATCTCAGTCACACCCAAACCGACCGAACATTTCAATCCGAACATCGCAATTAAAACGAACGTGCTTACAGTATCTCTGTAAAACATAACTGCTTCCCTCATTACTTATAAGTTACCCGTTTAGAGTGAATGGAGCCAGCGGGGCTCGAACCCACGACCTCTTGCATGCCATGCAAGCGCTCTCCCAGCTGAGCTATGGCCCCAGATGCGAGCCATATTACCAGACAGAAATCTCGCTGACAAACAAAAAACGTGGTCAATCAGACGTTTTAATCCCCGACGGCGGCGGTTATAATCGGCCAAAACCGATTGCCTCAATGGGGCGTAGAAACCGCATACCCAAATCGAGATTGAAAACCTTGGTCAAGCGAAAAAAGATACTGATAACGGGACAGGTGCAGGGGGTAGGATTTCGTCCGACTGTATATCGGTTGGCGACACAACTGAATCTTACCGGATTTGTCTATAACGATACAAAAGGCGTCACAATCGAATTACAGGGAGATGAAGCGAGGATAACGGAATTTCTCAATCGACTCAAAGGAAAGGATGCCCCGCCTTTGGTAAAAATCACTTCCTTCGCGACAAGTGACCTAAAGCCCGTGGCACAAGAGCACAAGTTCATTATCAAGCCAAGCGACGCCGGCGGAACACCGGTATCACGGGTGACAGCAGATATTGCAACGTGTGCAGATTGTCTGCGGGAACTTTTCGACGAGAAGGACTTCCGATATCGGTATCCCTTCATAAACTGCACCAATTGTGGGCCGAGGTACTCGATAATAAGGACAATTCCTTACGACAGACCCAATACTACTATGGCGGCCTTCAAAATGTGTGGCCGATGCTCAGGTCAATACCACAATGTGGCCGACCGCCGCTTTCACGCCCAGCCGGTCGCCTGCCCGCAGTGCGGACCGAAAATCTGGCTGACCGACAGCAAAGACAAAACCACCCACACCAGCACAGACAACGTCATTGCTGAAACAGCCCGGCTGCTGCAAGAAGGCAAAATCCTCGCCATAAAAGGAATAGGCGGATTTCATCTGGCGGTCGATGCGCTTAACGACGAGGCGGTCAGACAATTGCGGCAACGCAAGCAAAGGGAGCATAAGCCCCTTGCGATGATGGCCGATTCTATCGAGACGATAAAACAACACGCCGTCGTAAGTAAACAGGCGGAAGAGGTATTGAAAAGCCCTGAAAGCCCTATTGTGCTTTTACCTAAAAAGCACGACTCGACCATAGCGGCCTCAATTGCTGAAGGCGTGAGCACTTTTGGCTTTATGCTTCCATACGCCCCGCTGCATCATCTGCTTTTCGCCGAAGGGATTAAGGTTTTGGTAATGACCAGCGCCAACATCAGTGATGAGCCATTGATTTGCAAAAACGACGAGGCAATTGAGCATCTTGGCGGCGTGGCAGATGCATTCCTTATGCACAACAGGGAAATCTTCCGGCAGGTGGACGATTCGATTGTTCACATTATAGGCGATAAACCTGTTTTGCTGCGCCGTTCGAGGGGCTATGTGCCGACGCCTGTACCGATGAAGCAAATATGTACAAAAAACATCTTCGCAGCAGGGCCAGATTTGAAGAATACCTTTTGCTTTGTTAAGGAAAATCAGCTTATATGCAGCGAGCATATCGGCGACCTTGAGAACGCCGAGGTTTATCATCATTACATAAAATCGATTGAACATCTGCGAGGACTGTTTGAAGTCCAGCCAAAAGTAGTTGTATGCGACCTTCATCCGTCGTATCTGTCATCGCAATACGCACATTCTTTGGCAGGGGTCAAAATCTTTGAAGTTCAGCATCACTGGGCACACATCGCATCAGTTATCGCAGAGCATAATATAGACGGGCCTGTTATTGGTCTTGCGTGCGACGGCACCGGCTACGGAACCGATGGGGCAATCTGGGGCTGTGAATGCCTTATCGCCACGCTCGACGATTTTGAAAGGTTTGGACACCTGGCGTATTACCCATTAGCCGGTGCAGACGCCGCAAGCAAGGAACCGATTCGGCCATTGCTTGGACTTCTAATGCAGGCATACGGTGAAGAATTTGATTTGAACAAACTGCAATGGCTGCTTGAGCGAATCGAGCCGGACCATACAAAGCAAGAAGTTATATGCGAGCAAATCCACAAAAAGATAAACACGGTTCAGACATCCAGTTTGGGAAGGGTTTTTGACGCTGTGGCGGCAATTCTTGGTCTTGGCAACTATAACTATTTCGAGGCGCAACTGCCTATGGCCCTCGAATCAATCGCCCACGCGAATTGCGACCAGCGGTATGACTTTGAATTTGTCGAGCAGTCAATCCTTAGTTTGAATCCAATGATTAAACAGATTATAAGCGATGTCAGCCAGGGTAAAGACCCTCCGGTCATATCGGCCAAATTTCACAATACTATTGCCATCGCCCTGCTGGCGATGACTAAACAAGCCAGGCAAAGTACCGGTCACAATATCGTTGCATTGAGCGGCGGGGTCTTCTGCAATAGATTCTTGACTGAACGGCTTATCCGCCTGTTGAACAAAGATGATTTTACAGTATTATATAATTGTGGATTTCCTGCCAATGACGGCTGTATGTCCGTCGGCCAGGCGGCTGTAGCCATCCATAAAATTTTGAAAAAGAGCAGGCCTTAAAAATGTGTCTGGCGATACCGGCAAGAATAATTCAGTTGCAAGGCGACAAAGCGGTTGTTGACGCGATGGGCAATCAGTTCCGCGCCAGAACCACGCTGCTCCCTCAGGCCAAACTCGGAGACCTCGTGCTGATTCACGCCGGATTTGCCATTTCGACGATTGACGAAGAGGAAGCGAAAAAGACCTGGCAGCTCATCGCGGAAATCGACGAGTTCAAAGATACGTCAAACAAGGTTTCGGGATAAACAGCGAGACACTATGCTGGAGAGAATCCGCAAATCACAATTGCTTATGGATGCGGCCTACGAGGCGCTCGGCAGGCAAATTAACATAATGGAGGTCTGCGGCACGCACACGGTGGCGATATTCAGAAACGGTATACGAGCCACACTACCAAAGCAAATAAAACTCCTATCGGGGCCGGGGTGCCCGGTTTGCGTGACAGAGCAGAAATACATCGACATCTTACTGGACCTTGCCGACCGCCCGGAGTGCTTGATAGCCACATACGGAGATATGGTTCGCGTCCCGGGTAAACGTGGGTCGCTCGAAACAAGACAGCCGGCAGGTAAAGTCAGAATTGTCTTAAGCAGTGAAGACGCCTTGCAATTAGCCAAAGACAATCCTGACAAGGTCGTGGTATTTGCGGCAGTGGGCTTTGAGACGACGGCGCCCGCCACAGCAGTTGTGGTTAAACAGGCAGCAAACGAAAATATCGATAACTTCTGCATCCTGAGCAACCACAAGCTGGTTGTGCCGGCGATGCGTGCACTATTAGCGGATACGAATAACAAGATAGATGCGTTTCTTTGCCCGGGTCATGTAAGTGTAATAATCGGATACGGCGCCTTTCGTGAGATTGTCGAGCAGTTCAGCCGGCCGTGCGTGGTGGCGGGTTTCGAGCCAATGCAGATTATCGAGGGATTAGCGGAGATATGCCGGCAACTGACCGAAGGGAAAGCGGAAGTAAAATCGATATACACAGCGGTCGTTACCGAACAGGGCAATAAGCGGGCACAGGATATAATAGCCGAGTGTTTCGAGCCGGCCGACGGCTACTGGAGAGGTCTGGGAAAAATAGAAAAAAGCACGCTGAAGCTCAAAGACAATTTCAGTCGATTCGATGCGATGCAGCGATTCGGAATTACTGAAACGCCGGCGGAGGAGACAACCGGATGTCGATGTGGAGAGGTGCTCTGCGGGCTGATTGAACCTCCGGCGTGTAAACTTTTCGGCACCATATGAACACCGGAACACCCCGTCGGACCGTGTATGGTCAGCCGCGAAGGTTCCTGCAACGCCTGGTATCGG
>CAYNVP010000034.1:0-18666 GCA_964400665.1 uncultured Pirellulales bacterium
GGCCTCAGATTGATAACTTGTAAGGTGTATTGATGTTTGAAGACAGCCATATATTAAAACGATTGCAAAAAGGTGATAAAGACGCGTTGCGCCTGCTCTATGAAAAGTACTCAGATACATTGGTAAGCGTGGCCGTGACGCTTGTTTCCGACGTTCAAATTGCTGAGGACTGCCTTCACGATGCATTTGTCGATTTCGCGGCGACGGCACCGGTGTTGAGGATTCACGGCAACCTGAGAAGCTACCTGATAAGCTGTGTTGCCAACCGCGCACGTGACCTGCTGCGAAAAAAGACGAGGTCGGCAAATCTGAATCCGGAGCAGCTTAACCTTGCGGCAAACACCGATGGGCCGGATGACCCGCTGATAACCAACGAAGGCGCAGAACAGGTATATGACGCTCTTTGTCAATTGCCTTACGAGCAGCGAGAAGTATTTGTCCTGCACGTCCAGGCGGATATGACCTTTAGAGAGATTGCCGAGCTAATCGGGGCTTCAATCAATACCGTTCAAAGCAGATACCGTTACGGGATGGAAAAATTAAGGGCCCTTTTGAATACCGAGTGTGAATATGAAAACTGAAAAAATAGAAAAACTGGCCAAAGAGATACGAGTTAATCCGGCCGTGATAGACCACGACCAAATCATTGCCGATGCCGCCGACGCCCTTGAGAGGGCTGCATCAGCCCGCGCTCTTGCGGCCAGATTGAGTTTATGGAGAACGATTATGAATAGCAGAATAACAAAATTAGCCGCTGCCGCAGTGATAATTATAGTAGCAGCCGTTGTAGCCAAGCTCTGGAACAGGTCAATTCCCCCGGTAATCCCAACCGCCTCCGCTTCGGCCGTCCAGGTGCTTACCGACGCCGCAAAGGCCGTTGAAGATGTGCGGTCAATCCATATTAAGGCCAAGACGAGAGACTACTCTGGCTCAACTTGGATAAAAGCCGATTTCGTGCCGGTCGAGATTTGGAAGAAATTGGATAACATGGGTATTTCGAGATGGAGAATTGAGGAACCAGGTGAAGTTTTCGTTACAGATGGCAACTCGCAAATAAACTTTATGCACCCTCATTACGTGGCCAAATTTGTGCCCGGAAAAGGGCCGTTTCCCTGGTACGGACATTTGATGGATGTTGACAAACTTATAGACAGGGCTTTGAAGATAACGACGAAGCGGGACGACGCACAAATGTGTATGCGGCACGAAGTATTAAAAGACGGAACAGAATTAGTGCTTGAAATCGAGATGGCTGCTCAAGGCGATTATACAAACGATTATCTTAAGAACACGTCTGTCTTCGAATCCGACCACAAAAGGATTTACCGCTTTGACTCGGAAACCAAACTCTTAAAGGGTTTTGAGGTATTTGTGCACACCGACAAAGAGGACGTACTTGTTTTTGAAGTCAATGATATTGAGTATAACCCGCAAATCGATGATGCACTATTCACCCTTGAGCTGCCAAAGGATGTGATATGGTACGAGGATCCTAAAGTCCTGCCGGATAACGAAAAATACGAGCGGATGAGTCCTAAAGAAGCAGCAACGGCATTTTTTGAGGCTTGTAGCCGTGAAGATTGGGAAGAGGTTATTAAATTCTTGTATACTTCAGTTATTGAGGAGCAAATGAAACAGTATGCCGGCGGGCTGGAAATCATAAGTGTTGGCGAACCATTCAAATCTGGCATATACCCGGGATGGTTCGTGCCATACGAAATCAAGCTCAAGAGCGGCGACGTTAAGAAATGGAAGTTGGCGGTAAGAAATGATAATCCCGCGAAGCGTTGGGTCGTTGACGGCGGATTCTGACGCTTGGATGCAATTTTGTCCAAAAGCCGGGCCATAACCTGGCTTTTTTTATTTTTTCCCTGTCGCAAACCGGCCCGGAACCTCACTATATTATGAACCGGTTCTACTATGTGTGGAGTTTTGAATGCCTGAAAACGACGGATTTTACATTCAGCGGTGCCTTGACGGCCATCCGGACGATTTTCGACACCTCGTCCGGCGTTATAAGGGGCCTCTTTTGGGACACCTGGCAGGATTGTTGCAAAGAAGTGACTTGGCAGAAGAAGCCTTGCAGGAAGTGTTCGTCAGGTGCTATTTTGGCTTGTCTTCGCTTCAAAACCAGTCGTCTTTTTTCCCCTGGATGCTCGGCGTCGCCAATCGCGTCGCTAAAGAGCAGATAAGGTTAGAGCAGAGGCAACGCCAAACAGCGGAAAAACTGGCACAAATGCCCGCTCGCTCGAACAGCGGACGCGGCTGGCCTCTGGCCAAAACGATTGCAAAACTCGATGATTTTTATCGGCAGTTGATTCTGCTTCGATACTACGGAGGCCACTCCTGTAAAGACGTTGCGGCGATTTTGAACGTCCCCCTCGGCACCGTGACAAAGTCCCTCTCAAGGGCTTACTCTCAGCTTAGAGATATGATGAAACAGGATATGGCGGATGAAAGCGAGGTGCGGTTATGAACTGTGCTCAATGCAGAGAACTTCTCGTTGGCTATATTGAAGGGTTGCTTGATACCCAACAAAGCGAGACGGTCAAAATTCACCTGGCCGGCTGCTCAGGATGCCGTAGCGAGCTTGAACAGATAAGGGCCATTCAGGAACATCTTATTACAGAAGGCCGACGGAGTAATCAGGGCAACCTCGAAAACACCGTAATGGACGCGATTATGCGCAAACAGGCATTTGAACTCCGCAAAACAGGCAAAGAGAAATCGCGCTTGAATTTCTGGAGAATAATTATGAAAAGTCCAGTTACGAAACTCGCCGCCGCGGCGGTGATAATCATCACTGTTTTGGCTGGCATATACTTTATAACAGGCAAACCACCTGCAGTAACGTGCTGTGCCTGGGCACAAATCGCAGACAGAATCGAACAGTTCAAAACGTGCGTCTGCAGGATGCACGTCCGACAAACAGGTGGGCCTCAGGGCACGCAGGAGGTGGATGCCGATATGTATATATCCTCGGATTATGGAAACAGGATGGATACATATGTCGACGGCAACCTGGCAATGCAGGCCTACGTGCTCCCCGGCGAAAAGATAATGATTTCAGTAATACCGCCTGCCAAAAAATATATGCGTATGCTCCTCACCGATGACTATCTGGCGAAGATGAAACAGCAGGGCCAGGACCCGAGGGATATGGTGAAAAACTTTATGCTGGGCGAATATACCGAGCTCGGCAGGGACACAATTGACGGCGTAGAAGTCGAGGGAATCGAGGTTGTTAACCCGCCGCCCGTCAGAGGCATTTACGATAACTTCGTTGGAAAGTTGTGGGTCGATGTCGATACTGAATTGCCCGTCCGACTGGAGTTCGAGGCCCAGGTATCGGCGGGCGCAGACAAAATCGACCTGTCAATGGTAATGGATGACTTCGAATGGGAGGTGGAGCTGGCCCCGGCCGTTTTCGAGCCGAATATCCCTGCTGATTACACGATGATGGCGGAAATGAAAATGCCGACCCTCGATGAAGGCAGCGCCATCGAAGGACTCCGACTTTTTGCTGAAATGACGGATGGCCGCTACCCCAGCCAGATGAATTTGATGACTATAACGAAGGAACTCGGTTATGCGTTCGGGAAAAAACTCGGCAGTGACCCGAATAAAGAGCCGCAGAGAGAGCAAATGCAAATGATGATGAATGCGCTGGGGTCGTTTCAGTTCTATAACGAGTTGGCCCAAGGCGGCAAAGACCCCGCCTACTACGGCAAAGACGTCACCGCCGGCGATGCCGATGCGGTATTAATGAGATGGAAAATCTCCGATGATACTTACAGGGTCATCTTCGGCGACCTGACTGCTGAGAACGTAACCGCAGAGCAGCTAAGACAAATGGAACAGGCAGCACAACAATAAAATCATTTAACGTCGAACACAAAGGCCGGGTATCAACCCCGGCCTTTCTTATGCGCATTAAAAACGGGGGCAATTGGTATCTTGCATAAGCATCGTCAATGGCTTGACTTAAACTTGTCCGCCGCCGCAGTGGCGTAAAGGTATTGCAAAATCCGCCGGGAGGATTATAATATCGCGTTCTTTCGCAAAACTAATTTGTAGTTCGAACGGTGGTGTTTTTTTCAGGAGAGAAATCGATGGAAACAACGGCTCAGGTACAGGGCGTGATAGATTTGTTCGGCAATGAGCTGCCGGGCATAGAACAGATAAAAAAACTCTCGCAGCAGGTCCATTCCAGCGAGGCCGGCCGGCTGGCCTTTGCCCAGCTCGTCGAGCAGAATATGAGCAAAACCGGCGCAAAGGGCTGCCTCGCCACCGGAATAGGTCTCTTTATCCTCGGCAGGGACGCAGAGGCGGTCGAGAAACTCCAGAAAGGCGCCGACTGCAAAGAGAAATTCATATACCTCGCCTTTGCCCTGCGCCGGCTCGGAAATTACGATGAGGCGATAAAAAACCTGAATGCCGGCGCTAAGCAGGGCGTTGACGCATTTGCCGTGGCGATGGAAAAGGCCGCCACCTACCGTCAGGCGAAGGATATCGACTCGGCCCAGAAGGAATTGAAGGGCTGTGCGAATTTCAAAAATGTCAGCGCTGAATACCACTATCAGCTTGCCAGATTGCAGGAAGTGCAGGGACTCTATGACGAGGCGATGGAAAATTACAAGGCCGCCCTCGAGCTTGCTCCGGACCACCACGCAGCTATGTTTCATCTTGCCTATCGCTGCGACCTTTCAGGCGACGAGGACTCGGCCATTGATTATTACAAGGCAATCGCCTCCACATCACTGGCCTATATAAACGCTCTGTTGAATCTGGCAGTGATTTACGAGGACAGAGCCGATTACGACAAGGCCTCGAAGTGCGTCGATGAGGTCCTGAACTGTCATCCGAATCATCAAAGGGCTGTTCTCTTCCGCAAGGATATCGAAAGCTCCAAAACCATGGTTTACGACGAGGAAACGGAGAAAAAGAAAACCCGAAAGCTGCAGATTCTCGAAACCCCCATAACGGATTTTGAGCTTTCCGTCAGAAGCAGAAACTGCCTCAAAAAAATGAATATAAACACGCTCGGTGACCTTTTGAGGACCTCGGAGTCGGAGCTGCTCGCGTTCAAGAATTTCGGCGAGACGTCGCTGCGCGAGATAAGGACCATTCTGGATAGCAGGAGTCTGCAGGTCGGGATAGGATTGGAGGATAAACACCTTACGTCCTTTGCCGCTGAACCGTCGGAGGCGAGCGTCATCGAGGAGACCGACCAGGGATTGTTGAATAAGCCCCTTACTGATTTGCAGTGGTCGGTCAGGGCAAAAAAGGCCATACAAAAACTCAATGCCCGAACTATAGGCGAGTTGACCCGCACCACCGAAGCCGAGCTGCTCGGCTGCAAAAACTTCGGCGTTACCAGTCTCAATGAAATCAAAAGCGTGCTCGCAAATCTTGGTTTGTCGCTGCGGACCTTGGAATAACAAAATGAACTTTTTTACCGCAGAGAACGCGGAGACTACAAAAAAAAACTCTGCGGTTTCAGCGCGCTCGGCGGTAAATCATTTTTTTACCGTAGAGACCTGAGGATGAGAACAACTTTGGTCAACTGCCTGCTCATGGGGCTGCTGCTGTTTGCGGCTGCGGTGTTCTTAAGCTGCCGACAACGCCTGTCAATCGTCCAAACCACGCCCCAGATGGACATCGAGCCCAAATTCTGGGTCAGAGTCCTTCTGGCCGACGATGTCGAGAGCTGCTCCATACGAGTTCCAGGGGGATTCTCCGTTCTTGACAGCTACGGGCGGACGCTCGTGCCGGAAACAATTTTTACAGGGTTCGCAGAGCCGATGGAGGTCACCGTCTCGGCAAGCGGACTCATAATCGCTGGCAGAAGCTTTCCGGCAATGGAGGTGACAATTTTGCCAGATTCCCCTCATTCATTTTCACTCGACGACGACGATTACCGGGGCAAGCTCGTCCTCAGGGCAAATCTCGACTACAAAACTTTCGATGCGATAAATGTCGTTCCCCTCGAGCCGTATTTGGCGGGCGTCGTCGGGGCCGAAATGCCCAGTTACTGGCAGGCCGAGGCCCTCAAAGCCCAGGCAATCGCCGCGAGGACCTATTGCCTTTATCAGAAAATGCACTTCGGAGGCGGCAGGGACTGGGACGTAACCAGGACTACGGCCAGCCAGGTCTATGGAGGTATGCGCGCCGAATCCTCGCGCGTCTGGAAGGCCGTCAACGATACTACCGGACAGGTACTCGTCTGCACCCAGAGTGGCGGCACCGAAGAAATCTTCCCCGCCTATTACTCCTCCTCCTGCGGCGGCCATACTGAAGACTCTATAAATGTATTCGGAGATTCGTTCGAACCTCTTAAAGGAGTGGACTGCCCCTTTTGCAAAGACGTCGCCAGGCCGAACTTCTTCTTCTGGCCCATGGCGGCCTTCGACAAGGTAACGGTCGAGACGGCGTTGCAGGTGAAGTACCCCCAGCTCAAAGAGCTTGGCAATATCTCGGCCATTTTGAAAGCCAGACAGAGCAATTATGGGGATTTTTCGCGTTTGACCTTGGTGAAGCTCCTCGGCTCGAACGGTAAAAGCGACTTTTTAAGGGCGGAGGACCTTCGCCTGACAATTGACCCTGCCGGAAACAAAGTTCGCAGCACTGTATGCAAAATAATAATGATGGGTGACAAGTGGGTATTTTCCGCGGGAAGGGGCTTTGGACACGGAGTGGGCTTGTGTCAGTGCGGCGCCGAGGGTATGGCTAGATATGGCAAAACCGCCGAGGAAATCCTCTCCTATTATTATCCCGGCTCGAAGCTGATTAGAGTTTACTGAAAATGAGCCGCTTTGAAGTCATTCACCGGGACAAAAATAGCAAAGCCAGATGCGGCGTATTAAAAACTCCCCACGGCGATGTCGCCACGCCTGCCTTTATGCCCGTCGGCACCGCCGGCGCCGTCAAAGGTATCAACCCCGAACAGCTTCGCCAAACGGGTGCCGAAATCATTCTCGCAAACACATATCATTTAATGCTCCGCCCCGGCGTCGAGACAATAGAGAAAATCGGCGGACTCCACAAGTTTATGGCCTGGCCCGGCCCAATCCTCACCGATAGTGGCGGCTACCAGGTCTTCTCCCTCAGCTCACTTACCAAAATCGATGACAATGGAATCGAATTCGCCAGCCACGTCGATGGCGCAAAGGTTTATCTCGATGCCGAATCCGCGACCAATATTCAAAATCGCCTCGGCCCTGATATCGCTATGTGCCTCGACCAGTGCCCCGCCTTCGGCTGTGAGCAGTCGGAACTGGAAAAGGCCGTAGAGAGGACCATCCGCTGGGCCAACCGTTGTAAAGATGCGCACGGCAATCCAAACCAGATGCTCTTCGGCATAACACAGGGCGGAATAGACCTGTCGTTGAGAGAGAAATGCACAGCAGAGCTAATCAAAATGGATTTCGATGGCTACGCAATCGGCGGCCTGGCCATCGGCGAGGGACACGACAATATGATAAAAACAGTCCGCCATAACGCCCCCTTGCTGCCGGAAGATAAACCAAGATACCTGATGGGTGTCGGAATGCCCGCCGATATCATCGCTGCGGTAATGGCTGGTGTTGATATGTTCGACTGTGTCCTTCCCACCCGCAATGGCCGAAATGCTTACGCCTTCACTTTCGAAGGCCCCCTGCGTATGCGAAATAACGAACACATAGACGATAGCCGCCCGATTGAAAAAGATTGCGACTGCTATGCCTGCAAAAACTTCTCACGGGCCGCAATCCGTCACTTCTTCAACGTCGGTGAAATGTTAGGTCCTATTCTGACAACAATCCACAACCTCCGTTTCTACCAGCGCCTTCTGACCGAAATTCGCCGGCGTATCGAGCAAGGCAATTTAGCTGACTTTCAGCTCCCTTTTAATAATTAGCCCGCCGTCTGTCTGCCTTATTTTTCAGGCAGCACGTCTGTTAAATACGTGACGCCTTTTTGCCGACGACCTTCTGAGTGCCTCTGAAGGCGCTAATCTCTCCGACAAGCTTCGGCCCTGCCAGCTTACCTTCGAAGTTCATCTCGAATGTCCGCTGACGGAATTCGAGTACTATCTTGAAACTCACCTTGTTGCCTTCAAGGTTGACCTTCTCTATTGGACTCATCCCGTACATACCGCTCATGTCCGGGTTGACTTTCAGCCGCTGCTTGCTGCTGCCGCGCTCGCCTGTTACGTCGAGGTTCCAGTTGCCTATAAGTGTTGAGCCGATTCGCCGCCCTGATGCCGCAATTTCTCCATCCTCGGATTTCATCACGCCGTAAAGTGTCCCCGTCTCCTTCCGCACACGTCCCTCGAAGGTCGATTCGGATTCACGGCCCCCAATATCGCTTTTTATCTTGAAGCTCAGCTTGCCCTCCTCGTACTTTACGTCTGTAATCTCGTCTTCGCCCTCCCGGCCCTGCCATTCGCCCGTCAGCTTGCCTTCCTTGTCGGCCTTCACCACAAGCGTTGCAGTAGTGTCACTATCGCCCCTCTTGAATTTCATCTCCCAGTTTCCTGCTACAGCCGGCATTTCTCTGATGCGCCTGGCTGCGATTTTGGACTGGCTCCCGCCGTGTGAAAAGGTCCCTGAAAGTTTGTCGCCTTCGATAGCGCCCGCAAAATTCGCCTTGAATTCATCTTTACCGAAACGGACGTTCTGAGAGAAACTCACCTTGTTGTCCTTAAACCTTACGTCTTCCAGTTCGGTTAGCCCTCTGAAATTTATCCACTGCCCGACCAGCTTGCCTTGCTCATCTCCTGAAAAAACCAGAATCGAGCCTCCTCTCTCGCCTGGCTCGAGCTCGATATTCCAGTCGCCGTATAATTCACTTCCTCCCGCCCGTGCCGATTCCGGCAGCGTCGAAGCCGACTCTTTGGCGAGTTTAGTCAAGTCCGGCGGCGTATATCGAGGCAGTTTGCCTTCGACTAAAAGTTTCTTGATGAAAACGCCGAAATCAGGCGTAGGCATATAATTCCAGTCCTCTATCAGCGTCGGCCCCGCCTCAGGATGCAGGTCCCACGCCGTAAAAGACCAGTTGTGGTCCCCAATCGCCTGCAAAACGTGCAGCAGCCAATCGTCGCCCATCGCGGTTGATGGACTTTGCCCCCACCAGCCACCTCTGCGGTTAGGCCCGCCGGAGCCGCCGAATTCAGAGACGATGACCGGAAATACCGCCGTCGCCTTTTCCATATCGGCTATCCACTTGAATACGCTCTCCCGCTTGTTGTCGTATGCGTGATTGGCGTATATGACGCCGTTTCCGTCGGGGTCCTTAAGCTGCCTGCCGTCGAGAATACCGGAAAAATCGTATGCCCATTCCAGTCCCCCTGCGATAACAACGTTTTTCGCTCCCGTCGCCCGCACCGTATCAAGCATCTCCTGCATCCCAACCGCATCGTATGTTACCGCCGACATTCCCGGCCTGTTGGGCCGGTCCGTAATCTTGCCGCCTTTTAGCCACACGTCCCAGCTTACATCGTGCGGCTCATTGTAAAGGTCGAAAAGGACCGCCGGGTTGTTCGCGTAAACAGCGGCAAAATCCTTCCAGAACGTTACGCTGTGCCTGTCCGGCATCGAATGCTGCCCGATATTGGTGCCCCACTCCTGCCCGGCGCTCGACCAGTGCAGGTCCAGAATGATATAACAGCCCTTCGAACCGCACAAATCCACCACCTCTTTGACAAGCGCTCGGTATGGTTCGCTTACGTCGTTTTGTTCCGGGGCCTTGCCGAACCACCGGTCCTGCGACAATGGCAGCCGAATACAGTTGACCTTCCAGTCGTCAATCGCCACCCGCACTGTTTCGAGAATATGCCCATCGCCGTCACTGGTCCATTCGAGCGAAGCTGCGTTGACCCCGCGCAACGTAACCGCCTCGCCCTTGCTGTTGAGAATCTTTGTCCCTTTGACCTTCAAAGCAAGCGGCATAGAGGATTTCGCCTTTGCCCCCGAATCGGCCTTCTCCGCCGCTAAACCTGTGCCCACGTTGGCCAAAACAGCCAGAATCATCACTGCCGTAAGAATCACCTTTGCCCTGTTTGTTTGCATCAATCGCATCTTCATTCCCCTAAAAAAACATCTCTTGTCTTGTATCTTGAGTGTGCCTTTCCACACAACTCGCAGGCGGGGTGATTTTGATTTAGACGTAATCATACCATCTTTTATTGCAGCCGAAAAGATTTGTTCTTTTGGCTGGCCGCTTCGGGGAAATTCGGCCGGGCGAACTCGACCTTTTTATCGTTCCGCAGCCCTTTCCAAGGGCTTAAAACCACCTTTTTTAACCGTTAGCCACACTACACAAATGCCAATTTAACAATTCCAGGTACGAATCTGACACCCGTTTTAACGACACAACCCCCCGGCTTTATGCCGGGGGGTTCTTTCTTAAAACACACGAATTTATCCTGCCGAATTTTATTTCTTAACCTTGCCCGCCGAAGATTCCTGATTCAACATTCCTTTGAGGATTGTCCCCATAAGGGCATCGGTCATACCTGAGCCGGGGCTGCCAACCATCACATCGGGCGTGATTCTTACGCCGGTTTCGGAGGCAACCTTCATAATCTCGATAAGCGCTGCATTATCCGCGCCGAGAACCTCGGAGATAAGCCGGTAGGCTTGGGCTTTCGCCTCGGCGACGAGCTTGACCTGCTCGGCTTCGGCCTGGGCACCGATGATTCTCTTTTGCTTATCCTGCTCGGCGACCTTCACGCCGTATGCGGCCGTAGCGAGACGCTTCTCTTCTTCGGCTTCCTGTGTGGTTTTCGATAGTGCCTTCTTCTTTTCCGCGGCACGTTGCTGTTCTTCGAAAGTGGCCTGCTCCTGCAGTGCGATTTCGCGGTCGGTCTGCGTCTTCAAAAGTGCCCCAAGACTGGCCTCGTCGCCGATATCGCCAATGCTAAGTTCGAGAAAAGTAACACCGTATTTCGCAAGGTCCTCCTTGAGCATTTGAGCGCTTTGCTGCTCCTGATGCGACCGGTTTTGGACGTAGTCCAGCGTCTTGACCTTTTCGGCGTTGTTCCTGAATGTCGCTCTCACGCGAGGCGTCACCAGCTTATCCAGAACCAAATCGTCATCGCCAATCATTGCCACCACTCGTGGTGCGCTCTCCTGGTCAATCAGGTACGTGATTCTCACATCCACCGGGAAAGTGAAACCGTCGGAGCTTCGAACAGTGATGGGTTTTAAGGGCTGGCTCTTCGTTCTTTCACCGGCTTCCAGCTCTTTGGTGTAGCTCACCTTTGTCTGCCTGATACTGACTATCGTCACTTCGTAAGCGTTTGTGTTGAGGTAATACTGGCCTTCACCGAGCGGTTTGTTCCAGATACCACGCTGCCCTACTTCGACGAGCCGGTCCTTGGCTTCCACAACCTCACCGACGTTACTTTTGATAACGGCTACCGTGCCGACCTTGACATTTACAATCGGGACCTGTGTAACGTCAAACAGCTCCGTGTTAAGGCGATATGCTCCCGGATTCAGCACACTCAGTTGAGGACCTTTATAACCCTTGCCCTCACCGAGAAAATACCCTGCATCAACCATTTTGTCCGGTTCTTCCCAGTCGGGAGCATAGACTGTATCCGGCGGCAGCGTTTGTCCGTCCTTTGCAGTGACAAGGCCAACCTGTCCCTCTTTTATCTCGGTCCAGGACACCTTTTTGATGCTGTACTGCCAAGGCCAGTAGAAAAAGTGCCAGCCCGGAGCGAGCACTTGCGCCTGGATGCCGTTTTCTCCGTTGACGGCAATGACTCGTCCGGCAGGCATTGCACCACCTCCCAGTTTCTTTTCCACGATTCCCACCTGCGTCCCCCCGATTTTCACGACCGAAAGAAATAGTACGGAGACCAGCAGAACTAAAATGATCAAAATAAACATCGCAGCAGGCCCAATCCTTAAAAAGAAGTTGGGCCTTCTATTGGGAATATCCTCCCATTCTGATTCCATAGCTACTCTCCTTTCAAAATAATCACTACTCCATTGAATATATTGCCTTGTTTGCCACAAGTATGCGCCGTATCTCGCCGGCCCGCAAGCCCTTTTATCCTTCGTAATCCTGCGGAGAACGGAAATTCCTCTGTTTCTTGATTTTCCGCCAAACCAACTTGTTCGCCTCCGGCGGAATCCAGCATCCAGCATCGCGCAACTTCTACCTGCGTGTGCTTCGTGGTTAAAATTTAATAGCGTCTTTGTGTTGAAAAACGGCGGTTTCGCCGGATATTCGCTGTTGATTCTTTCCCGCGGATGGGTTAATATCCTGTGTTTTTACCGCGGAGACCGCGAAGCTCACAGAGATTATTTGTTTGTTTTCTCTGCGGTCTCAGCGTGCTCTGTGGTGAACATAAAAGTTATGCCTTTTATTAAGGAAGACAAAAATGGAAAACTTATGGATATTGGCAGCGGCAGCGGAATCAGAAGGCCAGTCAGAGATTTCAGCCGAACCCGTCGGTCAGCAAGGCCAGGCAATCACGGCCGTTGACGCCAACGCCCCTGCCACAGGCCGGGGGGCAACAAGGCCGATGACGCAGCCTTTCAGTTGGATTTTCCTCTTGGTGATTGTCGTTGTGATGTTCCTGATGTTCAGGGAGCCAAAACGCCGCCAGAAACAGCAGCGGAAAATGGTCCAGTCGCTCAGGAAAAACGACAAGGTCAGGACCATCGGCGGCATCCTCGGCACCGTCGTCGATATCAAAGGCGATGAGATTGTCCTGAAAATCGACGAGGCCAACAACACCAAAATCAGGGTCCTTGCCTCCGCAATCGGAAAAACCCTTGAGAGCGAAGGATTATAGTTCTACCGCGGAGCACGTAAAGACCGCAGAGAAAAAAATATAATAATCTCTGCGTGCCCTGCGGTCTCTGCGGTGAGAATTAACTGTGTGTAAGAAGGAATCGATATGAATAAGAATCTGTCGTGGAAAATTATTTTAATTGTTGCTTTAGTCGGTCTTGCCGCCTGGACCTTGTATCCGCCGGACAAGACACTGAAACCCGGAATAGACCTCGGCGGCGGGACAAGCTTGATTTACGAAATCGACGCCAAGGGGCTGGACGCCGGTGAGAAAAGGGGCCTTTCAGAAAGAGTAATAGCGGTTCTTCGTCGGCGAATCGACCCCGCCAACATTCAAAACCTTGTCTGGCGGCCGCAGGGCAGCACCCGTTTTGAGATACAGATGCCCCTCGCAAGCGCCGAGGCCAGGGCAAAGCGAGAGAGATATGAGACGGTGTTAAGCACGCTTCTTGCACAGAACGTAACGTCTTCGGTCATAATGCGCTCTGTGACCAGGCCGGCCGAGCAGCGCACAAGCGATTTTGAGAGATTCGCCCGCGATTCGAACGACAGGATGCAAATCCTCGACCAGTTCGCAAAGCTCTACGATGAACGCAAGCAGCTTCAGCAGCAAAGAGACGAGCTGGCCGCACAGATGGCCGTGCCGGAAAACCTGATTAAGCTCGCCGGACTCAATCTGGAAGATATTCAGACACGCGTCGTGGAATGGGCAAAGCTAAATCAGGACAAGCTCAAAGAGACGCTGCTCGAATACCTCGGTTCCGAGGATAATCTCGACCTGCTTACGCGATATACCGACGCCTACCGCAAGTGGGCCGACGTGGTTGACCGCCTGACCGAGCCCCAGGACGGTATCAATGTGCAGTATAACCGGGCGCTTGCTTCGCTAAACGAGCTGAATTTGTCGGAAGACCAGATTACCTTTGTACTGGAGTTGGCCGAGCCGGGCGCCGCGAGAAGAAACAAGGCGATTGAGGAGCTAAAAAAAGAGTTCCCTGAGCGGGCCCTGATGATTGACGATGTTGTGGCCGCATACGACGAGTATTATCCGTTCAGGGGCCGGCTGGATGACCCCGGTGACATTCAACGAATGCTAAAGGGCGCCGGCATCCTCGAATTCCGGATTCTCCCTACCGAATTGCATCCGGATGTGGATATGACACAGATGACCAGGTATGTTGAAACGCTCAAGACAAAGGGGCCGAAATACGCCTCGGACGATAAGTATATCTGGTTCGAGATTGAAAACCCTCAGCACTGGGGTGCGGTGGACAATGAAAAGCGCCCTGCCATAAAAGGGCAGTTTGGTGAAAAGTTCTACGTTCTCGCCAGCAACAAAAAAGATGAGGCGGTCCTGCATACCGGTCACGCAAAGGACTGGAAGCTCGTCAGGGCCTCCCCGGGCCAGGACCAGATGGGAAGGCGCTCGATAAATTTTCAGCTTGATGAGCGTGGGGGAGTGCTTTTTGCGAAAGTGACGGGCAAGAACCAGGGCAGACCGCTTTGCATCTTGCTTGACGACCTTGCTATATCGGCACCAACAATTCAGTCTCGGATTTCCACACACGGCCAAATCACGGGCAACTTCACCGTCACGGATGTGCAGGATATGGTCAGCAAGCTAAACGCCGGCTCTTTACCCGCTCGTTTGATTGAACAGCCGATTTCAGTCAAGACCATCGGCCCGTCCA
Source organism: uncultured Pirellulales bacterium (assembly GCA_964400665.1). Taxonomy (GTDB): domain Bacteria; phylum Planctomycetota; class Phycisphaerae; order Sedimentisphaerales; family Anaerobacaceae; genus Fen-1362. The sequence goes on from CAYNVP010000034.1 coordinate 14,487, forward strand.
TCGGCGCCGACAACCGCGACAAAGGAATCAGGGCTGCTCTCATAGGACTGGCCTGTGTGATTCTGTTTATGCTTGCGTATTACACGCTGGCAGGGTCGATTGCGGATATGGCTTTGCTTATGAACCTGTTGTTTTTGCTGGCGATTATGGCCGGGCTTCGCGCGACTTTTACACTGCCGGGTATAGCGGGCGTGATACTGACAATCGGCATGAGCGTTGACGCCAACGTGCTTATATTCGAAAGGATACGTGAGGAGCAGCTTAAGGGCTCGTCCCTCGCGGTAGCTATCAAGAACGGCTATGAAAGGGCCTTCAGCGCCATTTTCGACTCGAACCTGACAACAATACTGACGGCGGCGATTCTTTACTGGGTGGCCTCCGAGGAAATAAAGGGTTTTGCTATTACGCTGATGCTCGGTCTTTCGTCGAGTATGTTCACTGCCTTGTTTGTGACGCGGGTAGTCTTCAACGGGCTTTTGAAACGCCGAATCATCAGGGACCATCTCGTGATGCTCCGTCTTATACACAAGCCCAATATAAACTGGATGAAGTATCGTCCGGTATTTTTAGTGCTGTCCGGAATTCTGACAATCGGCGGGTTGGCTGTGTTCTTCACGAGAGATGAAAGCAAGAGCAGCAAATACGATATAGAGTTTACCGGCGGAACGAGCGTTCAGATAAATCTCAAAGATGACGTTAATCTAAGCAGGCAGGACGTTGAGGACAGGATTCACAAACAAGGCCAACAGCTCAACAACCCTGGTCTTTCGACTGCGATGGTTTACAGCGTGGGTAAGTCCGGCCGACAATACGAAATAAACACAACAGAAACCAACAGGACGATTGCGACTATAGAGTTGCCCCAGGTCGGCCAGCCGACGACCGACAGCGTGGCCGCGGCCATTATAAAAGCCGAACGCAAGAAGGAAGGCCAGCTCAGAAATCTGACGGTGACGCCGGGTATCTCAACGGGCCGGTCATTTGTCGTCCAGACAAGTCAGTTGAATAAACAGCTTGTTGCCGACGTTCTAAGCGAGGCATTCCCGGATGCCAATATTTCCGAGCCGCAGGTCGATGAGGTAGTGACAGATGCCGTCCTGACGGCTTTTAAAGGTCAGCTCGACGCGCAGCAGACGCTTGAGCCGAAGATAACCTCCAGCGAAAAGATTACCGAGTCGATGATTGAAATGCACCCGGAATTAGTGGATTTTCTCGGCGGTGCAGTCATCAGATGCGACCTCGGAAGGGGCGCAACGCCTGCTGAAATAGACCAGCGGCTCAGGGACCTGAGATTCAAGCCCGATATGCGCGAGATGAACTGGTATCAATACAGGATATTAGGCGCTCAGTTGAGACCTTTAGATGTGAATGTGCCGGTTGAGGCCTTTGCCTATGTTAGCGCCGAGCCGGAGGCGGCCTTCGGTCAGTTGGGAGAAGACGTCTGGACACGGTTTGCAGCCAACGAGAAGAGCAAGGTTCAGACGGCAATGGAGATTTCGACGTCGCTGCCGAGGGTGACCCAGATTGACCCCTCGGTGGGCAATGAGGCCAAGACGCGGGCCCTGGTGGCGATTATTTTGTCGCTGATGGCGATACTGACGTATATCGCCGTCCGGTTCGGGGATTTGCGATACGGACTCGGGGCCGTGGTTACGCTCGCCCACGATGCTTGTGCAACGCTCGGAGCCGTCACCGCGTGCACTTATATCGCAGCTACGGCCATCGGCCAATCGCTCCTTATCGGCGATTTCAAAATCGATTTGGCGATGATAGCGGCCATTTTGACCCTGCTGGGATATTCCATTAACGATACTATCGTCATATACGACCGTATCCGGGAGAACCGTCGAAAGGCAACGCTGCTGACCCCGCAGATTATCAACAGCAGTCTCAATGAGACCCTTTCGAGAACGCTGATAACGAGTTTTACTACGCTTTTGGTCGTGGTCGTAATGTATATCTTCGGCGGCAAGGGTCTCAGGGGCTTCAACTTCGCGCTGACCTTCGGCATCATCATAGGAACGTATTCCTCGATTGCCATTTCCGCCCCGATTCTCCTTCTCAGGTCAAAAAAACGTGCCGACAAAAAAACCTGATTTTTAGATTACTCCTGGCACGGGCTTCCAGCCGATATTTAGCCCCCGGTTTTACCGGGGGTTGTTTCCTTGGTTAGCCCCGAAGCCTGCTTCGGGGTTTCTGTCTATAGGCAGGGGTTTGGTTCTGCAGCAGAGGATCCAGTTTCTTTACCCGTCACTGTTCCGGCAATGAACTTCGCATCCTGATAGGGGGGAAGGTCATTGTATATCAAAAAATCGCTATTACTTATTTTTTGCTTGCTTTTTTGTTTCTTCATTGATAATATTGGTGTGATTCGAAGGAAGGAATTTAGCGTGTTTTTAAGCTCAAAATCCGTTCTATTCATGAATATCAAACGCTTGTCCGATTTAATTGGTTATTCGAGTGATACTGCAACTGCATTAGGCAATGCAAAATTCCATAACGGGAGGAAAATAATTAGAATAAACAGAAACTGTCCCTGTTTTGTGTTATTCTATAATACAGTAATTGACGCCCAAATAGAAGCTCGTATCCGCTTAAACGGGAAATGTTGTGTTTATAAGTTTTTAATATAGGAGGACGTGTTATGACTTTGCGAAAATGTGAATTATGTTTTGGATTAATTTTCTGGCTGTTTGCTGCGTCGGCATCTTTCGGCGCGCCGCCTGCCTACATGCAGTTGACAGGAGAAAACCAGGGTCTTATCGATGGCGAAGCCACTGAATCGGGACATGAGGACTGGATTGAGGTAGTCAGCTATGAACACGGTTTGGTTTCACCGATATCCGGAGACCCTAATTGCAAACCCTCAGGCAAGAGGGTCCATAATGATTTCAAGATTACGAAGCCAATCGATAGCGCTACGCCTAAGCTGATGAAAGCGTGGGACGATGCGGAGCGGTTCATTAATTTCAGGATTGATTTTATGCGCATGGAAGGCGGCATACTTGTCAACTACTACACCATAGAACTTGTCAACGCCCAGATAATGGGGATTCGGCAGGTGAAACTGAACACCGATAACCCGGCCAATGACTGGTCCAGAGATATGGAATCGGTCTATTTCACTTATGACACAGTTACCAGAACATTTGAATCGCCGCATATTACGGAATCTGCCGACTGGGCTTGTGAACCAGCCCAGGTTCTGCGAATCAGCGACCTGAATTTTGACGGGACGGTCAATCTGCTCGATTTGTCGGTGCTGGCTTCCGAATGGCTTGAAGAATAGAGCCGAAAATTTTGTTTTTACGTTTAGCCCGGAAAATTTACCTGACTGTACCCGCATGTCTTTGGCGGGGGGCCTCGATAGTCGTTGTCGGGGTTACCCACGCGAGGTTCACTTTATATTTTTCGCAGGGGGTTGTCATTCCGAGCGCAGTCGAGGAATCTATTAAAAATCGTCATTGCGAGCGCAGCGAAGCAATCTCCTTATAATATTTAGCCCTGCCATTTATGGCAGGGTTACCCACGCGAGGTTAGCTTTATGCCTGCCCTTCGTAGCGCAGCGAAGAAGGGTCATTCCCGCCGAATGCGCAGCATCCCTTACGGCGGGGCGGATTGATATTTGACAGTAAATGCGGGAGGATTTAAAGTTAATTTGGTAAGAAAGGCCGGAAACATGCCTTTGTCCTTCGACAATGCACAGGATGACGCGAAGCGTCAATTGATAATTGACTCTAAGTGCGGGAGGGTTTATAGTTGGTTTGGCGTTAACCGCGGAGTTTAGGTGCGGTTCGACAACTATATTGATTTTTCAATATCAACTGATAGAATCGTGGATAAAAGACAAGGATGTATCTGTAATGCGTGCTATGCTCATCAAATCCGTCGTCGAGACACAAAAAGCCAGACCGTTCTTAAAATGGGCTGGTGGAAAGACACAATTGCTCGATGAGATAGACACCCGCCTTCCTAATAGGAAAATCGAGTCAGGGCAGATAGACACTTATATTGAGCCATTCGTAGGCGGAGGCGCTGTATTCTTTTATGTTGCCCGGAAATACTCCCAATTCCAGCGATTTCTTCTCTTAGATATCAATCAGGATTTAGTAAACTGCTATAACGCAATCAAGAGCAATGTTGCCTCGATAATTGCAGTTCTTCAAAAACTGGAGAACCG
>CAYNVP010000035.1:0-18347 GCA_964400665.1 uncultured Pirellulales bacterium
ATGGGCAACAAGGGCTGCAGTCACCGCGTTTTCCGCCTCCACCAGTGCTACCTGTGAATCCAGCAGGATACGAACGGTAACCCTGCCGGCGTCCAGCAGCAGTTTGTTGCTTTCGACACGCTGTTGTGCGAGGTTTAAGCTGTTTTGCTGGATTTTATACTGCTCAGCAGTTTGTAAAAGACGGCGGTAGGCGTCTCTGACTTCGAGTTTGACGGTATCAACATCGGCGTCATATTGTCGTTTTTGGCGTTCGAGGTCAATCAGTTTTCCTCTGTAGGCATTACGTTGATTTTTTCTGTCCAAGGGCAAATCGGCGTCGAATCCAAGCTGGTATGTGCCTTCGTGAAGACGGAGGTTCTGAAAATCAGTATTATCGCTCGGACTCGAGTAGTTGGCATTGGCGGATATGTCAAGCTGGGGTCCAAGACCGTCCGCGGCGAGCATTACTTTTCGGAGGTTATCGTCAATCTGGTCAGCGGTATTAGCGAGGTCAAGCCGTTTCAATAAAGCGGTCTCGACGGCCTCATCGAGTGCAAAGGTCGGCTTTGTGATTCCCATTTCTTTCAGGGCAATCAGCTCATTTTGGTTAAGCTCAATATTGGCGTCGGTTGGGATGGCGAGACTAATTTTGAATTTGTCGAGGGCGCTTTCGTAGGCAAGTTGTGCTCTGACGAGGTCATTCTGTGCCCTCAGAGCATTTTGATGTGCCTCATCGACATCGATACGTGTTCGTCTGCCTGCCTCGGCTTCCATTTCAAGGCGTTCCTTGGATTCGAGTACTCGCCGGTAATTGTTCTGAGCATTTGTTACTGAATCTCTTTGCTGCAGGACGCCGTAATAAGCGTTGATAGTATCGACAACGAAGGTTTGCCGGAAACGGTTGAAGTCGCGAACTGCGTAAATAACGTCACGTTCGGTTTGAATCAATGTTTCGCGTTTTTGTTTGCCGGCACCTGCTCCGAGAATGGGAGCGGTAACGGTTGCGGTAAGGACTGAACCGAGGGTAGTTCGCGGGTCGCCCGTTAGAAATCTTGCCCAGTCGATGGCCAGATTAGTGCCGATTTCAATGCCATCGCCGATGAGAAAATCCTGCTTTGCCCCAAGATTTGAGTGAACTAAAAACTCTTCGTCCATCGAACTTATTTCAGGGTTAGTAGAAGTACCGGCCTCTGTGTATGTGCCGTCTACGGTTGCGAATAATTGCAGCTCATACTTGTGTCTTTCACTTGAAAGTGAAAGAGCCGTAAGGTAGAGATTTTCCTTTTGGGTCTGGTAGGTTCGGCTGTTTGCAGTGGCCGTTGCGACGGCCTGTGCCAGCGTTATTGTTTCAGGCATAGTTGGAAAGCTATCGATTTTGAGGTCGTTGGGAGATGGGACGTTGCTGTCACTAACGATATAATTTGCCTTTTGGCCGAAGGATGGGTGCCACTTTGAATCGATGATTTGATAGACCTCTTTATCGGCTTCGGCCTTGTGAAAATCGGGGCTACACCCTCCAAGTATTGCCGAAAACAAGGCAACTACGGCGCAAACTAATTTAATTTGCGGGTGTTTATCAATCATCCAACCCCACTCCAAACTCGATTTGTTAAACCTGAACCATATCCTCTGGTGTTTGAAGCCATTATACCAAAAATAATATTTTGATTAAAGCCCAAAAACATCACATTGATTTGGCAAAAAGCACAATCTTTGCGTATTTTGTGGATTGTATGTTTTATAACGACTGGTATTTAAAGGCCTTCTCAGGCTTTAAAACTTTTGAGATCAGCGATAAATAGACATAGCCCTGTCAATAGCTTTGACGCTTTTCAAGGCACATCTATTTCACGGAAATGCCGGTAAAAGTTGCTCCGGACAGGAGTTCAGATGAGGTTTTTGAGGAAATTTCTGAGGAGATAGCGGGCGAGAGAGAGGATAAGAACGCTTGATATTACCGCCAGCCAGATATCGAGAGAATCGCCGTGTGTGACGGCGGCTATCGCCGTCCCTGCGGCGGGGGGGTGTTCGAGGTCCAGCGCGACCATAACTAGGATGGCGATGCCGACTGCGACCGGGTACGAAATGTAATGGGGCAAAGCGATAAATGCAAATGTTGCGCCGGAAAGCAGACCGACAAGATGACTGCCGATGACAATCTTTGCCTGTGCTGAGGCGGTAGTGGGCATCGCAAATACTATGAATGTGGTGGCTCCAATGGCGCTTATCAAGACCATCCTGGCCTCGCCGAGCACGAGGAAGAGGACAGCGAGTGAACAAGAGGCCAGAGCGCTTTGAGTGAGGTAGTATGGCCAGAGTCTCTTAATCTTATTAATTTTGTTTGTGTCGTATTGCATATAGAGACACCTGAGTGATTTTAGCGTTTACGAGAACAGGGGGAAAGCAAAAAAAGGGGCCGGTGAGATTTATTTTGTGGCTTGGGCATTACCTCCAATAATGCATTGACCTGCACCTTTAACAAGAAGTATGGATTCTTGTTGTTTTTCGCAACGCCTGAGAATTACAAGGTCTTGTTTTCAAGGTAATCAGTTGATAAATTAACACGTGAAGTGGCACAATGAAATGGAAATTATTAGGGGCATAATTATGAAGCTGACAAACAGGATAATGAAGGTTTATGTGCTCACAGGGGTGCTTGTTTGGTTTCCAACCGCCAATGCTTATTCACAAGATTTTTTGAAACATCGTGACAGTTTCAAGCTTGTTGACTGGAAGTTTTATAAAGGGGATATACAGTCTGCCGAAAGCGGTGAGAAAATATCAGAACAAGGGTGGGAAGATGTTACTGTTCCTCATACGTGGAACGCGAAAGACATCCTAACGGAGGGAGATCATTGTTATCAAGGGATAGGATGGTATCGCAGCAGTTTTGATTTACCAGCAGAGCAAAGAAGCAGACGATATTTTGTTCGTTTTGAAGGCGTGTGTTTGGTGGCTGATGTTTTTGTTAACGGTGATTATCTTGGACGACACGAGGGAGGGTATTCGGCTTTTTGCCACGAAATCACCCGGCACATAAGACCAGGTCAGAAAAACAGAATTTCCGTCAAGGTGGATAATTCGATGCAGGCAGACGTGGCGCCTTCCGGAACCAGTCTTTATCCTTTGTTCGGTGGCATCTACAGGCCAGTTACAGTATTCAGCACAGATGATATATGTATATCACCGCTTGATTATGCTTCGAGCGGTGTATATATCCGCCCTGTGAGTGTTTCTGAGAAAGAAGCAGATGTTGAGGTAGTGACGCTACTGGATTACAGCGTTGTTCCTGTTATGCGAACTAAATCCTCTGAATTGCTGCCTCCCAAAGGAAAGCAAGGCAGGGGTTTGTACTGCGAATATTTCGCAAACCCTGATTTTAAGGGAAAGCCGAAGCATCCCCAAATTGTTGAAGAGCTGGTTTTTAATTACGGAACAAAAGGGCCGTTTGATGATATGCCAACGGATAACTTCTCAGTCCGTTGGATGGGTAGGTTTGTGCCTGAGAAGACGGGCATATACCGATTTATCCTGAAAAGCGATGACGGCTCGCGACTATTTCTGGATAACGAGCTTGTCATCGACAACTGGGGCGCTCACGCTGCGCAGGAAAAATGGAAAGAAGTCCCCCTGGAGGCAGGTAAAGAAACTCAATTAAAGATTGAATACAATGAGTATGGCGGAGAAGCTTCGATAGTATTCGGCTGGGAATGTAAAGAAGAACAGAAGCATGTTGAAACTTTCCTCAAGACAGCCGTCATCGACCCAAAAGGCAGTGTGGTTGCACAAGGTAAAGAGAAAATTATCTTAAAAAACAACCGGAGAACGAAAAGCGTTGTTAAGATGCACATAGCCAATCCGCGTCTTTGGAACGCGAGGAAAGACCCGTATCTGTACACGATGAAAGTTTTTGTAGAAGACCTGAACGGCAACAAATTAGACGAAGTGGAACAGCCACTGGGTCTGAGGTTTTTCGAGGTGGATGAGGGCAAGGGGCTTTTGCTGAACGGAAGGCCATACCATTTATATGGTGTCTGCCGGCATCAGGAATGGGAGGGTCTGGGTTCTGCCCTAACTGATAAACATCACGAAAAGGACATCGAATTGATACTTGAACTCGGCGCCAACGGTGTCCGACTGGCACATTATCAGCAGGCCGACAAAATGTATTCGCTGTGCGATGAAAGCGGGCTGGTTGTATGGGCGGAGATACCCAACACACCGGTTTACAGGGCGCAGACTCCGGCGTATTTAGAGAACTGTAAGGAGCAACTGACGGAGCTTATAAAACAAAATTACAATCATCCTTCTATCCTGTTTTGGGGAATGTATAACGAAATACCTATTCCGGCTGAAAACGTGAAAAGTTTGAATGATACGGCAAAGCAGCTGGACCTATACCGTCTGACCACACAGGCGGACTTTACGCAGGTAACTGAGAGGCACTTTGAAACGGATGTTGCAGCATGGAACTGGTATTTCGGCTGGTATTACGACGACTTTAATAAATACAGCACTTGGTATGATAATCTACACAAAGAGTATCCCGAGCTGAAGGCCGGATTGAGCGAGTATGGAGCCGGGGGTTGTATAAGTCAGCAGCAGGAGGTGCCGATTCGGCCGGACCCGACAAATGGAAGATTTTTTCCCGAGCAGTATCAGCGTCTTTACCATGAACAGGTCTGGAAAAATATCAAGGACAGGAGAGATATTTGGTGTAAATTTGTGTGGAATATGTTCGATTTTAGCTGGACGACAGCGAGACGCGGGGACCGTGATTACATAAATCACAAGGGGCTTGTTACGCATGACCGCAAAGTGAAAAAAGACGCCTTTTATTTCTACAAGGCGAACTGGTCCGACGAGCCGGTTCTTTATATCCTTAGCAGGCGAAATGTTGAACGAAAGGAAAGTGAAGTGCCGGTTTCGGTATATACGAATCTTGAAGAAGCCGAGCTTTATGTTAACGGGAGGCTGATATCGAAGAAAAAAATGGATTCAGACATCCACAAGATTACATGGGGGAAAGTTGTGCTTGTGCCGGGACGCAACCGTATAAACGTAATCGGCTATAAGGGAGACGAAACATATACCGATGCCTGCGAATGGATACTGCGGGTGAAGGAATACAGCGGGCAACCTCAATAGGGATTTATCGTAATTATATCCTGCATAGAACGCAGGCAAAAAATGGCCGCTACAGAGCCGAGCAGGGGATGGCAGGATGATGGATTCGTAATCCGCCGAAACTTACTTTCCGGCGCAGATTTTTTTGATAAGCCGGACGATGAAATTAGGGGTATTGGGGAAGAAGTTATCAAACAACTGGATGTCGTTGACATCGGGTCTTTCATCTTTGTCATGCCTGACGCCCGGGCAGCCGGAATCGTAATACAAAAGGCCGTCTATATTGTACCAGGGATATTCCCGACAGCCCTTAGGCCTGCTGGGATAAATCGAACAAAGGCCGTTTTTCAGTAACATACAAACACAGCCTTCGGATTTGATAAACGTTGCCCCTTTGTCGGTCATAAGCACTGTGGAGCCGATTTTCTCGGCTTCTTCGCGTGTTACTACCGGAGTGCCTATAACTCTGCAGCACTTGGCGCATTTGTCCTTCAAACAGACCAGGCGAACAGGCCCCGTCGGGAGTTTGAAACGATATAGGCCTTTGCGTCTTGCCTTGATGATGCTTTTAATGAGAATCCAGTTTACGTTTGCACTTATCTTAATGCAAAGGATACCAAGACCAAGGAGCAGCAGCGAAGCGGTCAAGCTGAAGACGGGCGCCAAAAAGACCAAATCGGTATTGTGCGTCAGCCGGCCATAGACAGCTGTGGCCCAGCCCGCTATGAATCCTGCTGAGACGGCGGCTGTAGCCCAGGCGGACAATTTTTTCAGTCGGCGTCTGTCCAGTATCAGAGCGGCGAGCACAAGCGGGCAAAGGCCTAACTGTGCTCCGTATATTGCGAAGACCAAATCAGCTATCGAAAACCCGACGCTGGAAAGCAACTGCACTAATATAGTTGAGATTATGGCGGCGAGGACAAGGATGGCTCTGGAGATGTTCAGCTCTTTCCCGGACTCGAGACCATTGTTAAGCCGGTTCTTTCCGGGTCTCAGAAAAATATCAGCGTAAAGCGTGTGCGAGACGGCTATAAGCTGGGTCGAGGCGGTTGAAAGCATTGCACCGTAGAGGCCGATGACAGTGATAAACAGCACGGCAGCCGCAAGCAGACCGCCGGTGGCCCCGATTATGCCGACCAGAGATATTAGGGGATTGACTTCCTGTTCAGACGGGACAATCATAAAGACAAAGCACGCCAGCAGCGCCAAGACTCCCCAGGTTACTGCTGCGCCGAAAGTGCTTCTGCCCAGTCCGGCGGTTACCGTTCGGCCTTTCTCACAGCCGGCTATGCGCTGCCAGATGCTCATATCCGAGATGAAGGTGGGGACGTTGATGACGAAGATGCCGACCAGAAAAGACAGGACCTCTCTTGAGTATGATAAATTCAATATGCCGGGCGGCATCCTTTTCAGACTCTCTCCCCACCCGCCGTGAGTAACAACGTAATATATGTAGAACACGGGCAGGCACAGGAGCAGCAGCCAGATGGAAATCATCTGCACTCTGTCGGTAACAATCACGGCGCGAAATCCGCCGACCGCGGTATAAAGGAAGGCGGCCACGCAGAGCACTGCGACGACAATCCAGGCGGGTACGGCGGGGATTAAGCCGGCGAAGAACTTCGAACCGACCATTAATTCAACTGCAAAAGCCCCCAGGAAACCCAAGCTGGTGCAGCCGGCCCCTACCCGTAACAGCATTGGAGAGTTGAATTCCCTGCCAAGGAACTCGTGAAGCGTCGGCCGATGGTCGTAAGCCGCCATACGCTCCCAGATTCTCCCTGCAAAAGCGCGAACCACAAATAATCCCGCTACTGTTGTTACGGCGGTCCACAACAGCCACAGGCCCAGATACCGGGACAGCTCAAAAAATGCCATTATCACGGTGGCCAATGAGATAGTGGTCGCAATAGTGCTGGTGCTGAATTCGGCGGAATCTTTGACTTTGGCCTGTCTGTTGCCGGTCAATGGCAGTAAATCAGCGACGGTTTTTGTTCTTCGGCCTATTGCGACACCGATGCCGATGTACACAAACAGCGCTATTAAAAGCGCCACTATAACTATGAAACTCATACTCATCGCGGACCCCGTCGGCTGATTTTCAGTTCAACGCTGATTCTGTCTTTAAGCCCCTTCGGGACTCGAGGATATCGGCCTCTGGCGACCTCGGCGAGCACTCGCAGTTCCGAGCCGGGGTATAGTTCCACGCCCCAGCCGAGTTCGGACAGCGAACTAAAAACCGCAACCTCCTCCATAATATACCGACAGCAAAGCCGCAGCGCAACATCAGCTTCAACAGCAGGATGTTGATTATGCTTTTTTTGCCTTTCGACGAAAGACAAAGCATCATATTCCACCGATTTTCTGAAATCCTCGTCGGACTCGAAAATATCATCCAGTATTTTTTTTGACCTTTTGAATTCCTCGGCTTGCAGATGCTCCTTCCATCTGGTTAATATGACTCTTTCCGCAGGGGAACCGCTGAAAGTATCCTTTGTTTGTGATATAAACAAATCACCTTTTTTTATTGCGAGCTGTCCGGCCCGGTTTTCGTCGCAGCCGGTGATAATCTGTTCATCAAAACGGGAGAGATAATCACCGACTATTACAAGACACTGCCCGAATTTTTCCGCGGCCCACATCAGCATCGCCTTCAGTGAATCGCCCTCAAAAAGCGGATTCTCAAGACTTATTCCGAGATAGCATTTTTCCCGTGAAAAAAGCTGCGACTCAGGAACCCGAGGCAGGATTTTCGCTATACTTACTTCGGGCAAGGATTTCTCACATCGCCAGTCCGATGTCATTACACAGTTTCCTTATTTTAAAAAGCTTTTCAGAAGTTTCGTCATAACCTAAGCTTGTGCCATAGAGGCCTGTTCCCGTCGAATCAACGGTTGCATTATCGATAAAAGGAACCACGTAGCCGTTCAGCATAATATACGCCCAGAGATTGTTCATAGGAACATCTCTGTAAAGAAGAATTTCATCAATTGCAGCTTTTTTATCGCCGACGTATTTGATTATAAGTTTTTTGTTGATGACTTCGTCAAATGTCTGTAATTGGCGTTCGTATTTCAAGCGGTCCGTTTCGAATTTCTTCCTGAGGTTTTCGGCGATTTTTCTGTGGGCCCACTTTGTCTGTTCGTCACGCCCGTCACGGTAAATTATCAGAATCTTTTGAAAATTCTCTTCCCAGAGATAATTGTAATCGAATATGCCGACCTCAACGACAATTTCGGGCTTGCGAACGATGCCGATTAAGTGCGAGAATTTGTTTTGGTGCAGGTGTTCCCATCTGGCGAGCTCTTCAGCTGTTACTCTCGGAGTGATATTTTTAAGGTTGTCGGTCAGCTGCAGGACTGCGTCGAGATAAAAAGGAGCGACCCCTTGTAATATGTTGCCTATCTTTCCGTAAAGACGACCAGACAATGGATGTTCGTATGTGGGGCTCATAAAGTCGTCTATATCAGCGGCACTGAAAGGGGCCGGCTCGGTCGTAAGAAACCTGGCAAGCTCATCTTTAAATCCACTGGCGACAATTGCCTCTGCAACATCACCGGCTTCGCCGCTTTCTATCACTTTCCACAGGGTGTCTAACTTTCCAAGTGCCCTCGTCAATGAAGGAGTAGCTTCCATCAGCAGGGTTATTGTTGTCTTCATATCTCTGACCGAGTGCTTGGCGCTGTCGAGCATTTGTGTAGATACGAGGACCTCGCACAAGGGAACAAATTCAATCGTGTCAAAGGTCTGAACGATTCTAATTGCCCTTGATGGTTGAAGGATAGCCGAGCCGGCTTCAATCATTCTGTAATGTGAGGCCGCAAGACCCAACTGAGATGCAATCTCCGATGAAGATATTCCACCCATTTTGTCCCGCAGCTCCTGCAAAACAAGTCCTAACGCCTGGGCCAGAGGATTTTTGATTCTTTTAGCCATTTTTTTCTCTCGTTATTGCCTTGATGACCCGTTGCTTCCAAAACATTCGACACAACAAGCTTCGTCAAAATTGTAGGGGCTATTGCAAAAAACAGCAAGCAAAGTTGTCAAAATTTTCCAGTCAAGACCTATTATGCATTTACTAAGTCCTTTGTGAAACAGAGGTTACAGCATTTCGCGGAAAAGTTAAAAATATCATACAAATATGCAAACAATAATTGACATAAAGCGTCTGTACTAATAGAATGGCAAAGGAACTCGGCGGAAAGAAAGCTGAAGCTCATTGGTATATAAGAAACAGGCAATGACTCGGAAAGAACGAACAAAAAGGAGGTGTGTTATGTCAACGTTTGGATTGTCCAAAACGTTAAAAGACCTGATTGTTATATCGGCTCTGTTCATAGCACCTTTAGCCCAGGTGGCCCTGGCTAAGGAGGGACGTGGCAAGGGTGGCAACAGAGGAAATGATTCGCAACGGCAACAGGTCAACAAGTCACCTGCCCGGACAAAGGCCCCATCGTCTTCTCGTCCGGCAAAAGTAGAAAGACGAGACACTCCCAAAGCCGATTCGTCACAATCAAGGCCTTCGGTGAATGCACAAAGACAAATATCGACACAGATATTACAAAAGCCACCGACGAGGATAAATCAACCAGGCATCTCAAGGCCACGGGTTCAACTAAGCAAACCCTCACCACGTCCGCAGATTGCACCTGCTGGTCGGCAAATCAACGTGACAAAGCCATCCCGTGAAACTGGCCAAAGTCGAAGCACTTTTCAGATTTCGAGAGTACCGAGCGGTGTGGAAGTGAGGAAACCGGCGACCGCGAATCCATCCGGTCAGGGGCGAGTGATAAGGCCGAACATAAGCATAACCTTAAAGCCGAAACCCGATGTTGGCTCTCGCATTAAAATTCCCATAGGCCGACAGGTGAATTCAAGAGTTGAAGCGGCACCGGCACCCCGTGAAAAACCGAAACCTGACCGGACAGGGCGAGTCATAACAAGGATTGAATCGCCGCGGTCCGTTTCAAGGCCCACACGAGAATTGGGGCGTGACACTGGGAGAACCAACGACGGCAGAATCTCCCCCATCGTGGTGCCGCGTAAAAAGCCGACGCTTTCGCGGCGACCACAGACGGTCGTTGGGGATGAACGCGAAAGCGGGCGAATTACGGACAGGGCTGCCGAATCACGCATATCTAACGAGCCGCGAAGGTTCGGCAGGGGCCGGCAGGACGGAGATTCCAACCCCTCAAGAGATATCGCTGACCACAGAGTAGATTTTGCAAGAAGCCATCGCCGAACCGTTTCGATAGGCAGCGGTGACCATGACTTCAGACGTTTCAGACCCGCGTCGACAACGAGGGTGGCCTATGAAGACCGAATCAGGGGATTAGGCGCCAGACGACATCACAACTTCGTTTTCAGGGACCGGCATCACCGTTTGATTAACCGCATCATTTGGCCGAGATATTCCTATCCGGTGTATTACAGATGGGGACGACACTACAGCTTTCGCTACGTGTATCCATTCTATCATCGCAGATACGTCTTCGTGAGCTTGGGCGGTTTCTGGCCGGATTATACCTGCGTTCGCTATTACTGGTATCCGGTACATTCATTCTGGTGGTATGGCTATGCACCTCTTGCTTATGAAGTCCCGGGCGATACCTACAATTATTACACCTACAACTATTACACAGGTCAGCCGGCATCAGCTACTGTTTACAGCACAGAGGAAACCGGCTTGACACCCGTGGACTCCAACACCTTCGCCGACGTTCGCGAGAAGCTCAACCAAGAGCAGCAGCAAGGCCCGGGTGCCCAGACAGTCGCCGATTCTTTGTTTGAAGAGGGAGTAAAGGTATTTGAACAAGGCGGCTACGCCGAGGCGGCCGACAAATTCGCCGCGGCGATGGCACTTGCGCCGGATGACGAGATACTGCCTTTCGCGTACGCACAGGCGCTGTTTGCAGATGGCAGATACTCTCAGGCCGCTGATATTCTTCGCACTGCCCTGCAAAAAGTGACTCCTGAGAAAGAGGGCGTTTACTATCCGCGCGGAATGTATCTCGATGAAAACACGCTCGACGAGCAAATCGACCGTCTGGCTAAAGAGGCCGAGAGTCGGCCTGATGAAAGCGACCTGCAACTGCTGCTCGGGTATCATTGGCTGGGTGTCGGCGAGACCGAAAAGTCGCTGGAGCCGCTGACGAAGGCCAAAGAGGATTACAAAAATTTCGGTGCTGCATCCACATTGCTCGATTTGGCTGAGAAGATTAAAGCGGGCGAAACACAATAATTTAGGAGATATAAAAATGTTGAGACGAATCTGCACAATAGGATTGATTTGGGTCGTCGGCTGTGGACTTGCATTTGTCATCGGCTGCGCAAACGACGCTCAGACGGGCGCTGTCATCGGAGGATTGGCCGGCGCGGGCATAGGGCAGCTTGCCGGAGGCCATACTGAATCAACATTAATCGGGGCCGCAGTCGGAACGGGGGCCGGCTATATGATTGGCAACGAGAGCGACAAAGCAAAGACCCAGTCGCGTATGTATGCAATGCAGGGCAACATTAACTCGCAGCTTGTCAACGTCACGAACAGCAACGGCTCCATCGTTCAGGTCAAACTCAGAAGACAAGGCGTCGGCTGGGTCGGTCCGCGCGGCGAATATTACCCGACACTGCCAAGCTCCGGGCAGTTGCGTCCCGTGTATGGTTTTTAGCCGCCCAATAAGTTATCAGGATGCACAATGAAAAAAGCCGGCAAACAAAATTTTTTGCCGGCTTTATATTTTTTCCTTGAATGTATGGTCAAATGAACATATAATAATCCCGTTATGAAGCCGCTGACAGAAAAGCAGAAGGATATACTTACATTTTTAGAGAGCCGGCTTTGCGATAATAATCCGCCCAGCCAGCGGGAGATGGCCGAACACTTCGGCCTTGCCCAGAACGCCGTTTATCAGCTTGTCGGCTACCTGAAAAAGAAAGGGTACGTGGTCGATACCGGCGGTCACAGGGGCCTGAGATTATCAGAGCCGTACCTCGAGCAAATCCGGCAAGACGAAGGGATTCCCGTCATAGGACGGGTTTCCGCCGGTGAGCCGGTGCTGGCAGAGCAGAATATCGAAGGATACATAAACCCGAGCGAGCTTTTCAAACCTCACAGGAATACCTTTATCCTGAAAGTTCGCGGCGATAGTATGGTTGATGAAGGTATTATGGATGGCGACTACGTGGTGGTGCAGCCCGTTTCGGCTATAGAGAACGGCCATATAGGCGTGGTCTTGTTGGATGATGAGGCCACTGTGAAAAAGGTATATGTTTGCCGGGACCACATCGCACTTGAGCCGGCCAACAAGGCGGCAGGATACAAAACAAGATATGTAAAACGCGGCAGCCAAAAGGTTCGCATTATCGGCAAGGTCCTGGGTTGCGTTAGATTGCTTTAGGACAAGAAGTATGTCTGGTCGAATTTACATAGGTATAGCGGGCTGGTCGTATCCCGACTGGATGGGAATAGTATATGCCGATAGGAAACAGGACCAGCTCAAGCTTATCAGTCGGTTGGTGGATTGCGTAGAGATTAACAGCACCTTCTACCGGCCGCCGGATGAGAAAAACACCCGCTCGTGGCTGTCTAAAACAGCGGAAAAGCCGGAGTTTTTCTTCACCGCCAAACTTCACAGGGATATTACCCACGATGGTCTATTAGAGCCGGAGACGGTAAAGCAATTTCACGCAGGGTTTGCGCCTATGCTCGAAGCGGGCAAGCTCAAAACCCTGCTTGCCCAGTTCAGATACGATTTCGACGATACAAATCTGAACCGCAGGCATCTGTCAGGGATAACAGAGGCATTTTCAGATGCTTTTAACATTGCTGTTGAGGTAAGACACAAATCCTGGCAGATGCCGGATGCGTTGGAATTCCTCGAAGGTCTCGGAGTTACGGTATGCAATCTCGATTACCCGACTACTTATAACTCATTTGACCTGCGGCTATGCACCATAGGCAAGAACGGCTATTTCAGGATGCACGGCAGAAACGTAGAGAAATGGTTCAGCAAATCCACCAGAGACCAGACGTATGACTACTACTACAACGAAAATGAGCTTGCACTTATAAAGCATCGTATCGACGAGCTGACAAAGGCGTTCAATACGCTGACGGTCATTACAAACAATCATTATCGCGGTGCGGAGCTGGCCAATGCACTTGAGCTGAAATGCTTATTGACTGACGGGAAACAATTTGTCCCTGAAGGGCTTCTGCGGGCATATCCGAATCTGGCAAAGATTGCCTCAAACCCGCCTAAAGGCGAGGTCTCGCCAAAGGCGGATAAAGGGCTTTTCTAAAGGCAGACAGGTTATGAAAACAATGGTCGAAACAATCCATAAGCCCGATTCGTCAACGAGGCACAGGCAGCCATTATTCAAATCCGGCGTATCGGCCGGGTTTCCTTCGCCCGCGGCTGATTACGAGGATGGCAAACTCGACTTGAACAGGCACTTAATCAAAAACACGGCAGCGACCTTTTTCGTCAGGGTCAACGGCGATTCGATGATTGGGGCGGGAATTCACACCGGCGACCTTCTCGTGGTTGACCGTTCGCTTGAACCCAAAGATAAAAACGTTGTGATAGCGGTCGTGGATGGCGAGCTGACCGTAAAACGCATCCGGCTAAGGAAAGGCAAAATCACGTTACAGCCGGAAAATGAAAATTACCCAGCCCGGCAGATTACCGAATGCGTCGAGTTCGAGGTCTGGGGCGTAGTGACTAATGCGATACACTCATTATGACGGTTCAGCCCTGCTCATCACAGAAAGAAGTATTTGCCCTGGTTGACTGCAATAATTTTTACGTATCCTGCGAGAGGGTATTCAACCCCCGGCTGATGGGCAGACCCGTAATTGTTCTATCCAATAATGACGGCTGTGTAGTCGCACGTTCCAACGAAGCAAAGGCGCTTGGCATCGGGATGGGTGTGCCTGCCTTCGAGATAGCGGGTTTGCTTAAAAAGCACAATGTAATTTCGCTTTCGTCAAACTATACCCTGTATGCCGATATGTCCAGCCGGGTAATGGAGGTCCTCTCAACCTTTACGCCTGAGATGGAAGTATATTCAATCGATGAGGCATTTCTGAATCTTGTGGGCATCAGAGGCCCCCTTGCAGATTATGGGCGCCGTATACAGCGAACCGTCAGGAAATGGACCGGTATGCCTGTATCAATCGGCATCGCCCGGACAAAGACCCTCGCCAAGATAGCCAACCATATATCGAAGAGGTCAACGCAGGTGGATGGTGTTTTTGACTTGACCTGTTCGCCGGAAATGAAGCAGCTTCTTGCCGAAGTGCCGGTGGAGAAGGTCTGGGGCGTGGGTATCAAGTCAACTATCAAATTGAAAAGGGCGGGTATTACGACGGCGCTTGATTTAAGCAAGGCCGACATCGGCTGGATTAAGAATTGTTTTGGCGTCGTGGGTGTAAGGACTGTATATGAACTGCAGGGTATCTGCTGCTATCAGTTGGAGCACAATCCCCCCACTCAAAAGTCGATAATCGTATCTCGTATGTTTGGCGAGCCGATTGAAAATATAGAACAGCTGAAGGAGGCGATAGCCGCTTATGCCGCCAGGGCCGGTGAGAAATTAAGGCAGCAGAAGCTGGCGGCCGGTGCAATGAGCGTTTTTGTGACAACCAGCCGATTCATTAAGAACAGGTACTTCAATTCGCATACAACTGAATTTGCTGTATCAACCAGCGACACAACCGAGCTTATCCGGGCGGCCGTTTCGAGCATAGACAAACTCTACCGCAGGAATTTTCAATTCAAAAAATGCGGCGTAATCCTGACTGGTCTTGTGCCCGAAAGTCGGATGCAGCGGGGCCTGTTTGATAACGGCGAGAGGGAAAAATCCGCCCGGCTGATGCGGACTATTGATGCGATAAACGCAAAAGTTAGCTCACCGGTTCGTTGGGCGGTTGAGGGAATCAATCGGCCTTGGGAGGTGAAATTCAAAAGACGTTCCAAACGCTATACTACCCGCTGGGACGAACTGCCTGTAGTCGCATAGAAAAGGCCGCACAAGCTCCAACGGCTGTGCTATTCGTAGCATATCGAAGAACGAAGAGGCCGGGATTATAACCGCCCTCTTTTGCAATATCTTATAAAATAAGCACTTATGACACAAGTCCTTTTTTAGTAAAGGATTAACTGTTACGATACGTTACTATACCTATACGATTCGTTACGTTACGTGACTTGAAAAATAGGACAATTTGTAGGACAACGCTTCAAAAATAGAACGTTTCGTCTCGATGCTTTTTATTGTCTGGTGTCCGCAAAAGCTGAAGTCATCTCCTAATCTGAAGGCAAGTTTGTCTCATTTTGCCTGACCGACGACGCAAAGGGCACTACAATGGCAGGATATAATAAGCCTTCTGAAAGATCGGAGCAAGCAATATTTTTTCCTGGACATGTTATCCAGAAATCTATAACTTGTTAAATATAAATTGGGGGTTTAAAGGAAGCGGGTGTTAAAAGCAAACGCCTGCCTCAACTCCCCCTAAAATATCACTAAAATGATTAAAGGTGCACAAAACGCATGCATTAAACCGTCTACATTTTTTGGAGGATTTGATTATGAGAAGCGTAAAATTAAAATTATTGATTGTTTGTATTATTGCAGGTTGCTTTGTGGCAGCCAACTCAGCTTATGCCAGAACATACTTTGAGATCAAAACGGCCGAGCAATGGGAAACAGCCCTGCATACAGGACCACGGCATACAGGACCACGGCATACAGGACCACGTGTCGAGGCGATGACGCAATCCCAGTGGGACGAGTACATGGCCCAATTGAGAGACCTGGAGAATGAAACGGAAGGTACGCCCTATGTTGCCACTCAGTTCATTGGGCCGGAGCTTTATGTCCATGCCCACGACGTCGGCCTTGCCCCCGGGATGGTGATGGCCTGGGGAGATTCGAGCTTACCATCGCCCGGCCAATACGCAAGTGCCTTTTTGCTCGACTACGGCTGTGACCCGGACCTATCCAACGCGACCATCAGCATAACAGTATACGCTCCCAATGACCCAAATATCACTACGGTTTCTTTCGGCATTCGGGATATCAACGGAAATATCCGGTCCTGGCACTGGGACGTTCCGGCCACGATACCCCATAACACCCTCACCCCGATAACTATTAATACGGCCTTGACTGGTCTGACGGCGACTAACCCTGTGGCGGACGGATATATGAACGACTTGGCCTTTGACATAACGCAGGCACAAGTTTTTATCGTGGACGAAAACTGCAATTGGGTAGGTGGCCCTGCCACAATACCGCCGCCGGATCAGGTCGACCCCAGACCCTGGAATTACTGGAAAGACCTCAGCGTAACACCGAATCCCGCTGACCCGCGATTGGCAGCCGGCATCAACATCGACATCCGCCAGGACATCCGTGAGGACGTCAACGATTTCCACATCGAAGGCCGAATCGAGTCGGGCCCGGACGGCGGCGACTGGTCAGACCTGCCGGTACTGCTCACCCACATCGACGGCGACGGTAATTTCCCTAACTTCAGCTACACAATTGGGCCGGACCCCTGCGACCCGGGCAGCCAGAACTGGTACGTCTTTACAGCGGACTGGTGGTCGCCGAACCTCATACAATACTGCACGGTGTTGCACTTAGGCCTGGAATTCGAGGTTAGCTGCCACAACATCATAATCGACCTTTTCGGCTGGTGGACATACAACGGCCAGCGCGTCGGGACCACTGGGGTGAACGGCGGTTTTGTGCCGATCCCCGGCTTTGACGTCCAGGATGGTATCGTGGGACACCCGCCGGATCCGGCACAGGTAATGCGCCTTCAGAACGGCAATCTCAACGGCCAGCAAGAACCCGGCGAGATACCGACCGAGATAGTGGCACTTGACCTGGTCGGCCTCAGCCCGGTGGAAATCACTACCCAGCTCGGAGCGGAGCCATTTAAGGAACTGTGTGTAGGGGGAAAGCAGGAGGGTTTGCAGTGGATACCGGTGCTGGACCCGACTGGTGAGCTGGTCAGCCCGGATAATCCAGAGGATTTCATGGTTGATAGCTTCTTCGACATCTACTTCGAGCTTACTGTCGACCCTGATCCTCCTGTTCATTTTCACCCGAACGAGCCGATTGTCCTTGAGGGCGGAGATTTCCTTATCGCCCGGCAGCAGTTGAAGTTCACCAACAACAGCGGCGACGTGGACTACCGCTGGGTCTTTGAGATTCACGAGGCCCACGAAGCAGAAAGCGACTTGGGCGATGCGCCCGACAGCACCAACAGTTTCGGCGCTGCTGCTATGACGGCTTATCCGTGGGGCGTTCTAGCCAACTACGCAACCGTATATCAGGCTGGTTCACCACCGCATGGGCCGATTCATTTGGCTCCATTGGCTGTGGCCCATCTCGGTCGAGCAGTTACGCGCGAGCAGGAGGCAGACATCCTCTTCGACCAGGACCCGACCAACAATATCATTCCGCTCAAAAACAAGCCTGACCTCGACCTGGCCGACGACGGCGTGCTTAATCTGCCGCTGCAACTGCCGCACTGCAAGCAGACCAAGTTTAAGTATGTGGTCAACGTGATTGACGCTACAGTCGATTTGTACGTCAACGTCTGGTTTGACTGGAATCGCGACGGCGACTGGGATGACAGTCTGACCTGTGATGACGGCACGGCCGTGCCCGAGTGGGCCGTGCAGAACCAACTGCTCGCCGCCGGCACTTTGGGACTTGGGCTCAACACGATTGCTACGCCGGCGTTCAGCTCCTGGCATCTCGGCACCAGTACAGCCGACGATGAGCCCATCTGGATGCGTATCACCCTTTCCGGGCAACAATGGGCAGGCAGTGGCGCTGGTATGGTCGGCAATGGCGGCTCTGGACCTATCGGCGGATACGACATCGGCGAAACTGAGGATTACTACTTCATCCCCCAGACCGGCAGCAAGCCAAGCGCTGACCTGAACCTCGACTGGATAGTTGACTTTTATGACTTTGCCATTATGGCAGACCAGTGGCTGACAAGCAGCTTTAACGGGGGGTTGTAACTTACGCAAGTGCATATTAACTTGTGTATGAGCACAAAGGGCTGTGAGCAAAAAGGCTAACAGCCCTTCTTCATTTTTACTTGTCTGCGGACGACGAGACTATGTGTTGATGGCTTGAATCCGAACGCAACTACCTTAATATTTATGCCTTAGTTCTCTCGGTTCTGGATGGTTTCCAACACGGTTATATAA
>CAYNVP010000036.1:0-17897 GCA_964400665.1 uncultured Pirellulales bacterium
CTTTCTTTGTCCCGGCCATGTCAGCGTGATAATCGGGTATGGGGCGTTTCGAGAAATTGCCAAAAAATACAGAAAACCCTGCGTGGTGGCGGGATTTGAGCCGATGCAAATTATCGAAGGACTGGCCGAGATATCTCGGCAACTAATCGAGTGTAAGGCGGAAGCAAAAACGATTTACTCGGCGGTCGTGACCGAAAAAGGCAACTTAGTGGCGCAAAAAGCCATCGCGGAGTGTTTCGAGCCAGCAGCAGGATATTGGAGGGGGCTGGGAAAAATAGAAAAGAGCACGCTGAAGCTCAGGGAAAGCTTCAGCAAATTCGATGCGCTCAAACGTTTCGATATAGAAGAAACACCAACGCCGGAGTCAACCGGCTGTCGATGCGGAGAGGTGCTGTGTGGTTTGATAGACCCGCCGGATTGTGCCCTGTTCGGCAAAACCTGCACGCCGCAAACTCCCGTCGGCCCCTGTATGGTGAGTTCCGAAGGCGCCTGTGCCGCGTGGTACAAATACGGCA
This sequence comes from uncultured Pirellulales bacterium, assembly GCA_964400665.1. Classification (GTDB taxonomy): domain Bacteria; phylum Planctomycetota; class Phycisphaerae; order Sedimentisphaerales; family Anaerobacaceae; genus Fen-1362. Next base: position 516 of record CAYNVP010000036.1, read on the forward strand.
GAAAAGAAAAACAGAGCCAATGAACCAGCCGACGCACGATAAAATCCTGCTGGCGCACGGCGGAGGAGGACAACTCAGCGACCAGCTCATTCGCAGGCACATCCTGCCAAGATTCAGCAACAAATCCCTTGCCGAATTGGCCGATTCCGCAAAGCTCAATCTCGATTCGAAATCGGTCTGTTTCACAACCGACAGCTACGTCGTCAAACCGCTGTTTTTTAACGGCGGCGACATCGGTAAATTGGCCGTATGCGGAACGATAAACGACCTCGCAGTATCAGGCGCCAGGCCGGCGGCATTGGCGCTGTCATTGATTATCGAGGAAGGTTTTGCAATCGACCTGCTGGAAAAGATATTGGACAGCATCGCCGAGACCGCCACTCAAAACAATGTCCCAATAGTAACCGGCGATACCAAGACGGTTGAGGCAGGTGCGGCAGACGAGATTTTTATCAATACCGCCGGTATAGGAGTTCGATTGGACGGTATTGATTTAGGTTTTGACAAAATCGCAGTCGGCGACAAGGTCATTATAAACGGCTCGATAGGCGACCACGGAATGACTATTATGTCGCATCGGGAAGATATCGGCTTTCGCTCTAAACTCAAAAGTGACTGCGCCGCGATTGCCGATTTGACCTGCAAGCTCTTGACCGAAACGAAGGGAATAAAATTTATGCGTGACCCGACCAGAGGAGGTCTCGCAGCCACACTAAATGAAATTGCCAAACAAACCGCTCTGAGCATCCGGCTGAACGAACCCGATATTCCCGTAAATCCGACGGTGCAGGCCGCCGCAGATGCACTCGGCTTCGATGTGCTCAATATCGCAAACGAAGGCAAGTTTGTTGCAGTCGTCTCGCCGGATATAGCGGAGGATAGTATCGGTATCTGCAAAGAACATACGTTGGGAAAACAGGCAGCCGTAATCGGCGAGGTAATAAAAACCGAAGACGTTCCCATAGTCGAAATGACCACAAAAATAGGCGGGCGAAGAATCGTTCAGATGCCTTATGGCAGAGAGCTGCCGAGGATTTGCTGATGCACGAGGCGACGGTTGCACAATCAGTGATTATGGCAATCTCTGCTGAAGCTAAAAAGCAGAACGCCAGACCTGTCGCCGCCAGGATAAGCTGCGGCGTATTCAACGGCGTAAACGATGAGGTACTTCGCTTCGCCTTCGAGGCCATCGGTAAAGGGACCATTTGTGAAGGTGTAAAGCTCGATATAGAGCAAAAACCGATACAGGCCCGATGCAAAAAATGCGATAGTATTTTTACATTTGAACTTCACGAGCCGGGTTGCCCGAAGTGCCGCGGCGATGATTTCGAGCTGTTGCCGGATGCCCCGCTTCTGCTCGAAGAGATAGAATTCGAAGAGGAATAATATGCGCAAGGTCGAGGTCAAAAAGAAAATCCTAATCGCAAACGAAGAATACGCCGACAGAAACAGGTCCTTTCTGAACGCGCAAAAAATACCGTGCCTGAACGTAATTTCTTCGCCCGGCTCGGGCAAAACGACCATACTGGCCGAGACGATACAGCAACTGAAAGGCAAGGTCAGGATCGGCGTCATCGAAGGCGACATCCAAACCGACCTCGACGCTCAGCGAATAAGGACAACCGGGGCGCCGGCGATTCAAATCAATACCGACGGCGCGTGTCATTTATCGGCCGCCCAGGTCAGCAATGCTTTTCACAAGCTGCCTGTCGATAAGCTCGATTTGATTTTCATTGAAAACGTCGGCAATCTCGTCTGCCCCTCGGCTTTCGACCTCGGTGAGACCGCCAAGATAGCGGTTTTATCCATCCCCGAGGGCGACGACAAGCCCGCCAAATACCCTGAAATTTTTGCCAGGGCTGCCGCTGTGCTGATTAACAAAATCGATTTGCTCGACGGCGTGGACTTCAACATCAAAAAGGTCAAGTCCGACATCCTGAAACTCAACAAAGATGCAAGGATTTTCCCCATATCCGCCAAAACCAGCGAAGGAATCCAGCCGTGGTGCAAATGGCTGACAGAACTTGTTAACAAAACGAAAAATACATAATCCAGACCCGTTATCATCGGAGCTATTCATTATGAAAAGCATATATGAGAAGTACGCCAAACTGCTCGTGCACCATTCACTGGAACTGAAAAAAGGTGACAAGTTGCTGATTCGGTCCTCTTACCTTGCTGAAGACCTGCTCAAAGAAGTATATCGCGAGGCGCTCCAGGTCGGCGCATATCCCGAATTACACATAAGCATCAACGGCACAGACAAGATATTCTATGACTTCGCCAGCGACGAGCAGCTCAAGTATGTGAGCCCAACTGTTAAATACGCATTTGAAAACTACGAGACCGTCCTGACAATTTTGGCGCCTTTCAACTTGAGGGAGCTGGAAAACGTTGAACCAGTGAAGAAACAGACAGCCAGAATAGGGCAAGCCGAGATATTAAAGACTCTCATCAAAAGGTCGGCCGAAGGCACATTGAACTGGAACCTCTGCGTATTCCCAACCGATGCCGCCGCACAGGAATGCGGTATGAGCAAAAGCGAATACGAACAATTCGTGTACTCGGCGTGTTTTCTCAACGATGACGACCCCATCGCCAAATGGAAGGAACTTGACAGGGAGCAGCAAAGAATCGTTAACTACCTCACGGGCAAAGCCTGCATTCACTACGTCGGCAGAGACATAGATATCTCATTTTCAACCAAAGACAGGAAATGGATTAGCTCAGCGGGCAAAAAGAATATGCCCTGCGGAGAGGTATTCACAAGTCCGGTGGAAGATTCGGTTAATGGAAAGGTGAGATTCAGTTACCCAGGTCTTTACCTTGGCCAGGAAATCGAAGATATCACCCTTGAAGTAACGGACGGTGTGGTTATCAAATGGGACGCCAAAAAAGGAAAGTCGCTGTTAGACAAAATAATGGAGATACCCGGCGCCAATCGCTTCGGCGAGGCCGCTGTTGGAACAAACACCGGGATAAAGAAGTTCACCAAGAATATGCTGTTCGATGAAAAACTCGCGGGGACTATTCATATGGCACTGGGCCTCGCGATACCGAAAGCCGGAGGCAAAAACGAATCAGCCATACACTGGGATATGCTTGCAGATATGAGCAACGGCGGAGAGATTTACGCGGATGATGAACTCGTATACCAAAACGGCCGATTCATAATCTGATTTTTCATCTCAGTCCTGCACTCCGTACAGGCCGTGCTGGCGGATATATTGCAGGACCTCCGGACACACCATTCCACTGACATCCCGCCCTGCTGCCAATCGCTTGCGAATCTCAGTAGAGTTGATGTCAATAAGCGGAGTTTTAATAACGTTCTGCTGCAACTTCTCGACTCTTTGCCGGCCCCAAACCGGCTCGAACCTCGAAAAATCCGGCGGCTTGAAACCCGCCCTGTACATAACCGCAAGATTACATTCGTCAATCAACTCCGGCACCCCGTACCAGTGAGGCAAATCCTCCAGACTATCGGCGCCGGCCAGCCAGTAAATCACGGTATCGCCACCCAGCTCGCCTCGAAAATGCTTTACGGTCTCCAGCGTGTAGTTCGGCTCCGCCTTTTTCAATTCATAATCACTGAGTTCAAAACCGACGTGACCCGAAATTGCCATCGCTATCATCGCCAGCCGGTCTTCGTCACTGGCCTCCGGGAAAAACGCCTTCAGTGGTGAACGCCTGGCTGGTATGAACACTATTCTTTCGGCGTTAATGCCCTCGCCGGCAGCCGCGGCAACAGCAATGTGCCCGAGATGAATCGGGTCGAACGTCCCGCCAAACAAAGCTATTTTTCTCTCAGACATAAAAATTTAACAGCTAAATTGTGAATTCTTTGAAAAAAAATTTTGCAACAATAAAGACCTTTTAAGCCAATCCCGACTACAAGTCAACACGCATACTCACAATAAGCCGGTTTACACAGGCAACCGAATAAAACCTGCCGCAAAAAACAATAAAGCTGTTGACAAAAACGAAAATCATTATCTGCGCCAATCACGCTAACGACCACTTATAACGCAATTAAACCTCACTTCTGCACCATCAACAAAATATATTCGCTGCGTTGTCACACCTGCTGGTGATAATCTGAGTCGAGCTGAAGATTCAACATCATCAAAGCAACATCAACTGGTGTTGTCAATGCTATGATAAACTATACGAACGACTCTGTAAAACCGAGCAATGAAAATTTTTATGAAGTATTCTTAAATATATGGACGATAAAAATTATAACTACGCTTATTAGCTTCTTTGAAAATTTGGTCGGCGATACTTGCGAATTTCTCGCAATTAACTAAACCAGTTTGTTGTGCCATATGGAGGTAACAAACAATGGCAAAGAAAAAGAAAGCTGCAAAGAAGAAAAAAACCGCAAAGAAGAAAAGGAAAAAATAGCATAACACTACGAACGAAAGCATCAAGATAACAAGTTATGCTGAGAATGGAAGGTTCCCATTAGCTGCCGCGGAACCTTCCATTTTTCTTTGCGCACAAATGATACACCGCAGTCTCTTCAACTTGCATTCGCAACATCATCCTTTATACTATGCACCGATATGGACTACTTTAATTACAGACAAGGCAGGTTGTTCGCAGAGGATGTTCCAGTGGAGACGATAGCCGGGAAGGTCGGCACACCCGTGTACATTTACAGTAAGGCCACTTTCCTCGAACACCTTCGGAAAGTTCAACAGGCCTACAGCAGCATTGAAACAATGGTTTGTTTTTCAATCAAGGCCTGTAGCAACATAAACATTCTCAAGGTTATGGCTGCTGCCGGCTATGGCTTTGACATCGTAAGTGGCGGAGAACTCTACCGCGCTATGCAGGTGGGTGCAGACCCAGCCAAAATCGTTTATGCGGGCGTCGGCAAGACTGACAAGGAAATCGTCGAAGCCCTCGATGCGGACATCGGCTACTTCAGCATCGAATCTGAAGCCGAGCTTGAAAATCTCATCCGTCTTTCAAAACAAAAGGGCAAAACTCCAAAAGCGGCCCTTCGTGTTAATCCCGATGTTGACATAAAAACCCATACTTACACCACCACGGGAGTCAAAGAGACAAAATTCGGCGTCGATATCGAAAGAGCAGAAAAAGTATTCGAGCGGTTCGGTAAAAATCCCTTCGTCGGATTGTGCGCACTTCACATCCATCTCGGTTCGGCAGGTCATACCGTCCAGCCATACGTCGAGGCATTAGGTAAATCGCTGGCGCTGGTGGACAAACTTCGCAAAAGGGGATTTATAATCGAGGCGCTGGATATCGGCGGCGGATATGGAGCGGATTACGTCACCGCACAATCGCCGACCGCCGAGGACTATGCCGCTGCGATTGTCCCGATGCTCAAAGATAAAGGTCTCAAACTTATCCTCGAGCCCGGTGCAAGTATCGCAGCCAACGCCGGCATACTGTTGACAAAGGTTTTGTATTGCAAAACAGGCGGAAGTAAAAAATTCGCCATTGTCGACGCCGGTATGAACGACCTTATTCGGCCGCCCCTTTACAACGCGTTTCATTTCATCTGGCCTGCAGAGATTGATGAAAAATTTGTGCCGCAAAGACGGAACAAAGAACTGAAGATAGCCGACACCGAAGCAGTTGACGTTGTCGGCCCGATTTGTGAAAGCGCAGACTTTTTCGCCAAAAAAAGGGCCTTGCCGCCCGTCAAACGCGGCGACCTGCTTGCCATATTCACCGCCGGCGCTTACGCCTTCACTATGGCCAGCAACTATAATGCCCGCTGCCGGGCCGCCGAAGTCCTCGTCGATGGCGCCAAATTCTCAATCATCCGAAAACGCGAATCCTATGAGGACTTAATCGCCCTCGAGAAATAAAAGGAACAGATTATGGCAGTCGATAAGGAACAGGTATTCACACAGGTTCGGGAGGTGCTTGTTGATGCGCTGGGTGTCGATGAGGAGGAGGTAACCGACGATGCGACGCTGATGGGTGATTTGGGAGCGGAGAGCATTGACTTTCTGGATATCGTGTTTCGGCTGGAAAAAGCATTCGGCATAAAAATCCCGCGGGAAGAGCTTTTCCCCGCCGAGACACTGATGAACAATCCGGAATTGGTCAATAACGGCAAACTAACCCAAAAAGGGCTCGCGGAATTGAAAGAGAAAATGCCTCACACGGACCTGTCGGTATTCCAAAACGACCCGGACATCAATAAATTAGCCGACCTGTTCACTGTCCTCTCAATTGTCAAATACATTGAAGGTAAGCTGCACACCGGTTGACGGGATTTTTATACGTCATTAGCTTCCTGCTCTTGAGTCTCTCCCTCTGTCTGCGGCTCCTGCGTTGCCTGCTGCTCGATTTTTATCTTAAGTTCACGGATTACCCCCTTGAGCTGTTCGACCTGTTGTTCAAGTTCCTCCGACTTTTTTATCTGTTCGGCCAGCATCGCATTTAGGTCGTCGATTTCCTGCTGGGCCTCCTGCGCCTCGGTCGTTGCGGTATCTTTCTCATTGAGCAGTCGGTCCAGTTGTTTCTGGAGTGTGTCTCGCGCCTGGTTCGCGGTTTGCAGTTTTTCTCTCAGATAGCTGGACTCACCTTTGAGCTTGACAATCTCAGCCCTGAGCTTGACAAGCTCGATTTTCGCCTGGGCCGCCTCAGCAAGCGCCTTGCGTTTTTCTCCATCGTCGCAGCCGATAAGCACAGTTACAGACAGTATCAACGATAACACACTGGTCATTTTGCCTTGTGCCGTTATGCTTGTCATTTCTTTGTTAAAACCCTTTGAGACAGACACTCCCCTTTTCTTTTAGTATCGGCAATTCATAAGGAAGAACCACAGTCGATAACTATTTCGGCCAGTCCGAACCTTCTATACCATTTCTTGTCAGGTTGGGGTTGGGGTTGCCGTCGTTGGCTGGACGAATGTCATTGGCATCAAGAAAACGAACCTGACCATCGGCGAACAGGTAATTTCGCCTCCCCTCCCAGCACCACCAGCCGTCGTCTCCCTGTTCTACTTGCTGGTGATTACTCAACCATTCCCCCACGATTATCTTCTCGGCAGGTTTGGCAACGTGGACGGGCTTTTGCGCTATTGGCGGCAATGTTGTCAGATTGTCCCACTTGTTGTTCAAAGTTTGAATCTGTTCAGGACTGTGATAAAACGCCAGCGAATAGGAGTAGCTGGTTGACTCCCACTTCACCGGAGCGGTTTTGTCCGACGGGCAAAGGAGAATCGAAGGATTGTTGGCGTCGATGTTCCCGCCAAGATGTGGCGAGATAAAACCCCGCCAGCCACGACCCATCCAAAGCCAGATATTAGGGTCAGTTGGTGCCTTTTTCGGTAGCGGGTCCCGAGCTGCAGGGTATGTATCGTCGTTTGTGCTGATATACAAATGCATTGCGATGTCAATCTGCTTGAGGTTCCCCGCGCACCTGGTTCGATTTGCCATTGCTTTTGCCTTTCCCAGACCGGGCATAAGTATGGCCAGCACCGCGGCGATTATCGATATAACGACAAGCAGCTCGATTAAACTGAAGCCGAACAAGATTCTGGTAGAATGTGATTTGCGCATCTTCTTTTCTGCCTGCCCGGCGTAGCCCTTTAGGCGAAGTCGGGTCCTCCGTCTTCCGTCCTCTGTCCTCCGGTTATTCAACCGTCACGCTTTTGGCCAGGTTTCGGGGTTTATCGACGTCGTGGCCGCGCAGAACCGCCGCGTGATAAGCAAGAAGCTGCAGCGGAATAACGGCTAACATCGGCTGCAACAGCTCGGGTGCGTCCGGTATGAGTATAAGATGGTCGGCGTATTCTTTGATGTGTTCGTTGCCTTCGGTGGCAACGATAATGGTTTTGCCGCCGCGTGCGCGAACCTCGCAGATATTGCCGATAATTTTTTCGTATTGCGGCCCGGCGGTTGCAATGAAGACGGCGGGCATCCCGTCCACAATCAGGGCAATCGGCCCGTGCTTCATCTCCGCCGCCGGCAGTCCCTCGGCGTGTATATAACTTATTTCCTTGAGTTTCAAGGCCCCTTCGAGCGCCACCGGGTAGTTAACCCCCCTGCCAAGAAACAGCCAGTTATCCCTGCCGATATTCGCCTCGGCTATCGTTTTAATGTGGTCCGAAAGCTCAAGTATACGGGTAATTTTCCCCGGTATTTCGGATAGTTCCCTGATGTATCTTACCGCTTCGTCACTGCTGATGAGCCGTCTTCTGCTCAGTTCTATCGCCAGCATCGTCAGCACGGTCACCTGCGCCGTAAAGGCCTTTGTGCTGGCAACCCCGATTTCCGGGCCTACATGCAGATACACCCCAGCGTCGGTGGTTCTTGCAATGGATGAGCCGACGACGTTGACGATGCCGAGCACCGTTGCGCCGCGCTCTTTCGCCTGCTCGACCGCTGCCAGCGTGTCCGCCGTCTCGCCCGACTGGCTTATCGCGATAACGATTGTCCCGTCTTCAATAATCGGATTACGATAACGAAATTCACTGGCGTATTCTGTCTCCGTAGGGATTCTCGCTAACTGTTCAAATAGAAATTCGCCGACAAGTCCCGCGTGGAATGCAGTCCCACAGGCGGTAAAAATCAGCCGTTTGGCCCGCGTCAGCTCTCGCAGATGGCTCTCTACGCCCCCCAGCCGGATTTTTGCATTGCGGGCATCGACTCGGCCGCCCATACAGGTCGTCAACGCCTTGGGCTGCTCGAAAATCTCCTTGAGCATATGATGCTTGAAACCGCCCAGCTCTATCTGCTCTAACGAAAATTCGATATCCTGCAACTCTTTGGTTACCGTGACGTTGTCGATGGTCTTGGTGTGGAAGCCGCCTGAGGTTACTATTACCATTTCGTTGTCCGCCATATATATCGCACGCGCAGTATGCTCCACAATTGCGGCGGCGTCGGATGCCAGAATATATTCTCCGTCACCAACGCCTAAAATCAGCGGGCTTCCCTTTTTGGCCCCGATGAACATATTGGGGCAATCCGAACAAAGTATGCCCAGCCCGTACGTGCCGTGCACCTCTCGCAACGCCCGCTGCACCGCCCACTCGAACCTGCTTTGGCCCGCCGGTTTTTTTGTCTGCTCATTCGCGTCGCATTTCGCGTAGAAATACCCAATCAGGTTCGATATCACTTCGGTATCGGTTTCGCTGACGAATGAGACCTTTTCACTTTGCAGCCAGGTTCTCAATGTCGCATAGTTTTCGATGATGCCGTTGTGGACGACAGCAATTTTGCCGGTGTAGTCCGAATGTGGGTGGGCGTTTGTCTGGTTTGGCTCGCCGTGGGTCGCCCAGCGTGTGTGGCCAAGGCCCAGCGTCTGGCTGCTGTCCGGCTCATCCAAAATCGCCTCAAGTGCGGCTATCCGGCCGCTTGTCTTTTTTATTTTGATGGCCCCGTCGCCCATCAGAGCCACACCCGCCGAGTCATAGCCCCGGTATTCGAGTCGCTTCAGTCCCTCTATAAGTATCGGCTGGGCCGTCTTTTTGCCCAGATATGCCACTATGCCGCACATTCCTATTTCCTCGCTTGTAACAATAAATTACTTTCTGCCGCCGGGTTCAGGGCTTGGGTCAGTTTATTGTAGAACGCTTTAGCTTCGTAGGCAATTGAATTTAACTGAACTTTAATATAAGATTTTGCTAATTGACGGTTCTGTTGGCCTTTTGTCCAATTTGATATATGCTGATTGTCATCGACTATAACGTTGGAAATGTAAAAAGCGTCTGTAACGCCTTTCGCTACCTCGGCTGCGAGGTCGAGTTAAGCTGCGACCGCAAGAAAATCGAGGCAGCATCAGCCCTGGTCCTGCCGGGCGTCGCCGCATTCGGCTTTGCAGTCAATGCCCTCGGCTCGCTCGGTTCCTGTATTAAAGACCTCGCGCTGGCCGGCAAACCGCTGCTCGGTATCTGCGTCGGTTACCAGATGCTATTCGACGAAAGCTGCGAATTCGGCACGCACAAGGGACTCGGCCTTATATCAGGAAATGTTGTGTCTATTCCTTCCGGCCGCGTAATCCCGCATATGGGCTGGAACAAGGTCGACTTGCCAGATGATATGGCATTGTTTGAAGGCCTTGTGCCCGAAAAGCACTTTTATTTTGCGCACTCTTTCTATGCCGACGTGACCGATACCGCCGCCAAAGTCGCCTACACCGATTACGGCTTCAACCTGCCGGCGTCCGTCCAGAAAGGCAACATTTACGGCACACAGTTCCATCCGGAAAAAAGCGGCAAACAGGGCCTGCAGGTCCTCAGTAACTTCGCCCGAATCGCTGAAGGAAAGGCCGGCTGATGCTTACCCGCAGAATTATTCCCTGCCTTGACGTCAAAGACGGCCGAGTCGTCAAAGGGGTGCATTTTCAAAACCTGCGCGACGCAGGCGACCCCGTCGAACTGGGCGCTCGATACAGCGACGAAGGAGCCGACGAGCTTGTATTCCTCGATATCACCGCAACGATTCGCTCCCGCAGGACCATCGTTGAGCTTGTCAGAAAAGTCGCTGAAAAGGTCTTCATCCCCTTTACCGTTGGCGGCGGCATCGCTTCCGTTGAGCAGATGGATGAGCTTTTGAGAAGCGGCGCTGAAAAATGCTCTGTCAACACCGCCGCCGTGGCAAACTCTGATATTCTCACCAAAGCCGCACAAAAATTCGGCAACCAGTGCGTCGTCCTCGCCATTGACGCCCGCCGGTCAAAAACCAGGGCGGGCCATTGGCAAGTTACCGTCAAGGCAGGCACCGAACCAACCGATATCGACGCCGTCGAATGGGCTGTCGAGGGCGCCAAACGCGGCGCAGGAGAAATTCTCCTTACCAGTATGGATGCCGACGGAACACAGGCGGGTTACGATATCGAGTTGACCCGCGCAGTCGCCGACGCCGTCAGTATCCCCGTAATCGCCTCAGGTGGCGCAGGCACTCTCGACCACCTTTACGATGTCATCATCGATGGCCACGCCGAGGCCGTCCTTATGGCTTCTATCACCCACTTCGAAAATTACACAATCAACCAGATGAAAGAATACCTCCGCGACCGCGGAATAGCCGTTAATCTCTGAAGTTCTGAATGTCCCAACAGAAGAAAACCAATTGAAAGTTTCTTTGCCTTCGAGGACGTAAATGTTATAATCACACAGCCATTTTTAGATGTGACGGAGTATTTTTTCTTACCGGCAAAGGAACATCGTGAGATTTCAGGTCTTCGAAAAAGGTTCGGCGGTTAAAGATTTCTCGCTGCATGGCGCGTATTTATTCGGCTCCGATGGTATGGCCGTTCGCAAGGCGCAAATCGCCTTTGCAGATGGCCTGCTCGAATGTTACAAGCCGAATCAAGAGACCTCCGGCCTGGCGTTGCTGTGGCCTGTGGAGGATTTCGGCAGCGTGATGCTCCCCACAACCTGTCTACCGGAAAGACTCCAACCTTACAATCTCAACCTCGAGCTGACCCGCGGCCGGCTGATGCAAATCATTAACAAACGCGAGGACTGGTCTATTTTTGAGGATGCCGAGGATACGGCGGTCCTTTATGGCCAGGCGCAGGATTTATTCATCAAGGCCGTCCAGAATATTGCTGATGGGGCTGTTGCTTCGCAGCTTGCCGACCAGGCGCTACAAAAGGCGCTTGTCTTTTCAGAAGCCCTTGCGGCCAAGCATGCAAAAACCCTTTTCGCGTCACGCGGAAAGAATCGCAGTTTGGGCCGCGGCTGCCTCGGCTGCTGGGTTGACCCCAAACATGTCGCCAATCCCGCGTACGTGGAGCGGCTGGCCGGGGTGTTTGGTTTGGTGATGGTCCCTTTCAACTGGGCTCAGATTGAGCCGCAACGCGGCGCCTACGACTTTTCAAAACTCGACGCCTGCATAAGCACGCTGAGCAAAAGAAAGCTGGCCGTCGGTGCAGGCCCCCTGCTTTGCTTTGCCAAAGAATACCTGCCCAAATGGCTGCTCGAAGGCGAGGTTAGCTTTGAAAAAATCCGTGAATCCGCTTATCAGTTTGTTTCAGCCGCCGCGGCCCGATACGCGGGAATGGTCAGAAGCTGGTGCGTCATTAGCGGGCTGAACGCTCTCAATTACTTCGGATTCGGCTTTGAGCAGGTCCTCGAGATAACTCGCACAGCCAACATGGCCGTAAAGGCGGCATCCGAGCGGGCCTTGAGAATAATAGAAGTAAGTAATCCCTGGGGTGAATATTACGGTACAGTGCCCGACACCATTCCGCCGATTGTATATATGGATATGGTCATCCAAAGCGGCATAAGTTTTGACGCCTTCGGACTTGCGATGCGTTTTGGCACAGACGAGTCCGGTATGCACGTCCGTGATATGTTGCAGATTTCGACCGCCCTGGATTCTTTTGCCCCGATATCGAGGCCCCTGTACATTACCCACATTGAAATTCCCGGACGAGATGACACCGGGGATGGAGGTGTTTGGCACGGGCCCTGGGACCACGCCAGGCAGGCAGAGTGGCTCGACCAGTTTTACAGGATAGCGCTCGGAAAAGCTTTCATTGACGGCGTAATCTATTCGAGCTTCACCGATACGAAAGACAGCCGCCTGCCAGACAGCGGGCTTTTGACGGCAGCTCTGGAGCCAAAGGAGTCATACATGGCGCTGAAGAGGTTCCGAGACCGTATCTTTGGTCGATAAACAGGCCATCGCAATGAACAGAATTCAACTGCTCGCGTTTTTTATTGCCGCCGCACTGGCCATCGCTTTATGCCTGTACTTTACGTTGCCCGGCATTGCCGCAGGCGACCCAGATGGGATGTTCAAACTGCAGCAAAGAATAAATCCCAATCTCGCGACGCCGGAAAGTTTGGCAAGATTGCCCGGTATCGGACTCACAAGGGCACAGGCGATAGTTATTTACCGTGAAGATTTTCAGCAAACCGGCAAAGGCATTTTGGCGTTTCGAGATTGCGACGACCTCAAAAATGTGAAGGGTATCGGCCCGGGGATTACCGACGATATGTGCCAATACTTTAAATTTAACGGTGAATAATCTATGCCGCACCTCGATAGCGATAGCGTTGACTCGCTCGATTTCTCGAAGCTGGCGCCCTATCAGCCGCGACAATTTGTTCCCCGGACCTTCAACCTTGATGATGCCGCGCAGATTGTCTGCCTGTACGAAAAACTTCTCGAAAGAAATATATCGTCTGCCGACCAGCTCGAACAATTTCTCCTGGACCGCTCAGAATTGACCGCTGCCGTCTTCCAGCAGCAGTCGATTCTCTATATTTTGATGACTTGTCAGACCCTCGACAAGACGCGGGCTGAAAACTACAAGCGGTTCATCGAAACCATCGTCCCAGCAATCAAACCCGTCGAGGACAAGCTGGACCGCAAATTTCTGGCCTCTGCTGAAAAACATCGATTGGACAGTCGCCGCTACGAAGTCCTGAGTCGAAACACTCGTGCCGACGTCGAGCTGTTTCGTCAGGAAAATGTCGAGCTTCAGAAGCAGGACGAGCTTCTCAGTCAGGAGTATCAGACGATTTGCGGTGCTATGACCGTTGAATTTCAGGGCCGAACCCGGACAATGCCTGAGATGGGCAAGTTTGTTCTTGACCCAGACCGGCAACTGCGCCGCGATGCCTGGCTCGCCACGGCCGCTCGCCGTCTCAAAGACGTGGATAAACTCGACGATATTCTCGACCGGATGCTTTCGCTGAGGCACACAATTGCGACAAACGCCGGCTTTAACAATTACATCGAGTACAAATTCAAGGAATATCATCGCTTCGATTACACAGTCGAAGATTGTGTTCGATATCACGAGGCCGTCGAGATGATTGTGGTTCCGGCGTTAAAGACCATCGCTGGGACTCGCCGAGAGCTTCTAAAATGTGACACTCTGCGTCCCTGGGATTTCGATATGCGTAATCCTGTGGACCCCAAAGCACGGCCGCCTTTGAAGCCCTTCGAGACAGTCGAGCAGCTCAAGGCCGGTTGTGCTGAAATATTCGCGCAAATCTCTCCTGTTTTCGCCGAGCAATTCGCTATTATGGATTCGTCCGGCCTGCTTGACCTTCAAAGCCGCAAAGGCAAGGCCCCCGGCGCATATCAGCAGTCGCTTACTGAAGCGCGTAAGCCGTTTATCTTCAGTAATGCCGTCGGCACCCATGGTGACGTTGCGACACTTTTACATGAGGCAGGCCATGCGTTTCACTCATCAGCGTGCGTCGAGGAGCCGCTATTCGCATACAGGCACGCCCCGATAGAATTCTGCGAGGTCGCCTCGATGGGGATGGAACTTTTAGGCAGCCTATTTCTTTCGGTGTTCTACGATGACGCCGACTTGCGCCGTGCACGCGCCGAACAAATCGAAGGCATTATCTATATCCTGGCCTGGATTGCGACAATCGATGCCTTCCAGCATTGGCTCTACGAGCATCCCGGCCACAGCCGAAGTGAAAGAAACAAGGCCTGGCTGCAAATTCATAATCGCTTTGACGGTGGACTCTTCGACTGGTCGGGCCTCGACGCCGAACACGCTAACACCTGGCAAAAACAACTGCATATATATACCTGCCCGCTTTATTATATCGAGTACGCCATAGCGCAGATGGGTGCCTTGCAATTATGGGCTAATGCGCAGCGCGACCGCGAGGCCGCGATAAAGGCCTTCCGAAGCGGCCTGTCTCTCGGCGGCTCACGCCCGCTGCCTGAACTTTTTGAGACCGCTGGATTGCGTTTCGATTTCTCAGCCGAGACGATTGCCAAGCTTATTGATATGCTGTTAAAAGAGTTGGTAAAACTGCGTGACTAATTGTATAGTTGGACTGCCAGATAGATAAACGCCGATGAGAACCATGTAAAATGGATGAGTGGGTTATAGATAAACCGCTGGGGCAATGCTGTGCCACCGGTAAAGTGATTGCGCCGGGAGAAGAATACTACGCGACCTTAGTGCAGACCGAGCAGGGTTTTGCCAGGCGGGATTTTTGTGCTGAGTACTGGACACAGCACCAGCCGACTGTTTTTTGTTACTGGAAGACCAGGTTGCCTCAGCCCGACCAGAAGAAACACCTCTTTGTCGATGACGATATGCTGATGGCATTTTTTGACCGGCTGGGCACTGAGACCGAACAGGAAAAAATAAATTTCCGTTTTGTGCTGGCCCTCGTCCTGATGCGCAGACGCCGCCTTAAATACGATTCGTCTAAAACAAATGACGGAAAGGATACTTGGCGTCTGCGCATAACCGGCACACAGAACTTTGTTGAAGTGACCAATCCGAATCTTGACGATTCACAGGTCACTCAGTTGACCACACAAATAGGCCAGATTCTGCAGGCGGAGCTGTAATTGTCGAAGCGAATTGTATTGTCTGCTGGTGTATTGATTCTCTGTGGCTGCGCGGCCCAGATACGGCGGCCGCTGCAACATTGTCCGGGCAAAGCCAATGTCACCGAGGCGATTCAAACATTGAATTCCCGCAGCCGCCGGATGCCGCCGATACGCGCAACTGGACGATGCCTGTTGCGCTACCGCCTCGAAGGAAAAATGCATAAAGAGAACTTCCCGGTTAAACTGTGGATTAATCCCCCGGACGAAATTTATCTCCAGGGCGATGTGGCGTTCAATGCAACTGGTTTGGTGCTTGGCTCAAACGCCGATGAATTCTGGTTTTGGCTGAAACCCAAAGAAATCAGCACGTATTGGTGGGGAAGCTGGTCGCAGGACGGCGACTGGGACCGCCTGGCTTTAAGTCCCAAAACTTTACTTGAGGCCTTCGGTAATGTGAATCTGCAGGATGGCCGCTGGTCATTAACCCGAGACGGCAACCTTGATGTGCTCGTCCTGCATAGCGAACAAGGAACGGTGCTCAAACGCGTATATATTGAGCCGTGTGACTACGTTGTTTCTAAAATCGAACATCTCGATTCGGCAGGAAAGCTTGTTGGTCGCGCGGAGTTTGCCGACTACGAACAGATTGACCAGGATTTCCTCGCTCCAACCTCGATAAAGATAATTGCCGTCGCAGACGATGGAGGCGATGATTCGGCCCGAATTTCGCTCACATCAATCAAGCCGACACAGGTCAGTGACAAGCAGCGGCAGCGACTTTTTGTCCGACCACAACCTCGCGGCTTTGAACACGTTTACAAAATAATCGACGGCACCGCGGTCGAACAGATACTCGAATAAACCGTAAATTTAAATTACAAATACAATTAGAAAGGTCGTCCTTCGTGAGTAAAACACGTCTTAAAAACAGATTGAAGCAGGGCTTGTTTCTCCTCGACGGCGCTACGGGGACGCAGTTGATTGCGCATGGCGTCAAACCGGGAAAGTGCAGCGAGCTGCTTAATATCGAATCGCCGGGCCTGATTATGAGAATCCATAAGGCCTATTTGGAGGCAGGCAGTGACGCGGTCATTACAAACACCTTTGGCGGCAATGGCTTCTCCCTCGCCCGCCACGGTATGGCAAATCGCCTGACGGAGATTAACACGACGGCCGCCCATCTTGCCCGACAAGCCGCAGGGCCGAATAAATATGTCCTCGGTGACATCGGGCCAAGCGGCGATTTTCTCGAACCCCTCGGGCACCTCAAGCCCGACCAGCTCGGTGCTGCCTTTGCCGACCAGGCAAAAGCGCTTCTGGCAGGTGGTGTAGATGGCTTCATCATAGAAACAATGTCCGCGGTCGATGAGGTGATTCTGGCAACAAAGGCGGCCAAATCAGCCGGTGCTGATTTGCCGGTATTGGCATCGATGTCCTTCGACAAAAAGGGCGACGATTTCAGGACAATGATGGGCGCTACCGTGGAGGCAGCCGTCCCGGCCCTTGTCGCAGCCGGCGCCGATGCAGTTGGCTTTAACTGCGGCTCCGCTACCCTCTATGAATATGTCGAGCTGGCAAAAAATTTCGTTGAGGCAGTGCGGGCTTCTAATGCGGACGTCTTGGTCTTTGCCGAACCAAACGCCGGCAAACCCGATGTGATTGACGGGAAAACCGTATATAAGGTAACGCCGGACGAGTTCGCCGCAGCCGCTCAAAAAATCTATGAAGCAGGCGTAACAATCATTGGCGGCTGCTGCGGCACCTCCCCTGACCACATCACCGCCCTCGCCAAAAAATTGCGGGGCTAATTCTCTATCAACTTAGTGATTTGGGCTATTGTTCTTGAAGTTGCTCCCTGGTTATTTTTTATGATTTGCTGGCCGGTGCTGGCGACTTTGATTGTATATCCAGGATTATTCAGACATTTTTGCACAATTTCACGCAACTCTTCACTGTCTCGAACTTCTATTGCGCCTTTATTTTTTAGCAATTCATCCACTGCCTGTTTGAAGTTAAAGGCGTGCGGGCCGAAAACCGTGCACTTGCCTAAGCCGGCTGCCTCCATCATATCCGAACCGCCCATCGGCACTAACGACCTGCCGACGAAAATCAC
>CAYNVP010000037.1:0-17523 GCA_964400665.1 uncultured Pirellulales bacterium
TTCTGGGAAAGGTTTGAAGTTTTTTATAAATAGAGCTATACATATCTGCTTGAAACCGAACACTAATTGAATCTCAGGAGCACAAAAGAAAATGATTGGCTGTCACATTGGGAGAATGTTTCAGGTAACGGTTGCGGGCGGCTCATATCAGGAGGGGCTGACTGCTATTGTGCAGGGCCATCCGCCGGGAATGCTGCTCAGTGAGCAGGAAATCTACGGGGATTTGCTCCTGCGGAAGCCCGGTGCTGATGAGCTTTCCAGCCCGCGAAAAGAGCCGGACCTTCCCATAATTTACTCGGGGCTTAACGCCGCCGATACAATCGAAGGTGCGGGCAACAAGAATCACACCAACGGCACACCGCTTACGATTCTGATACCGAACCTCGACCGGCACTTCATACACATAAAGCAGTATCAGGACACCAACCGCACGCCGAGACCGGGTCACGCATCGTGGGCCTCATTCATCAAATACGGTCCCGATGACGATGCTATCGGAGCGGGTATATTCAGCGGGCGATATACCTCAACGATAGTCGCGGCCGGCTGCGTCGCAAAAAAGGTCCTCAAAAAGTGCGGCATCAGGGTCTTTGCTTATGTAAAGGAAATCGCAGGCGTGCGATGCCCGGATGTTGAACATAACAAGGCATTCCAATACACCGAAAACTACAAGAAGATGCGATGCGACCTCGACCCGTTCTACCAGGAAATTTACGTCAAAGGCCGAGTCAATATGGATATGAGGTTTCTCGAAAAGGTGGCTGTTTTTGCCCAAATCGAGGAGGAAATCGACGCTATACGCGACAAAACTCCCAAAATGGGCGCCAAAGAAATCAAAAATAAATACGGCGTTCACGCAATTGTAAACTCGCCGGATATCGCCGCTGCGCAGGCAATGACAGAGGCCTGCAACAAAATTTCGGCAGGCGGCGACTCGGCAGGCGGCCTGGTCGAGGTGGTTGCCCTCGGCGTCCCTACTGGGCTTGGCGAACCCGTCTTTTACAAGCTCGACGCTGAATTGGGCAGAATGCTGGGTATCGGCGCCGTCAAGGCCGTCGAGGTCGGCGCCGGTATGGCCGTGAAGGATATGACCGGAAGTCAGGACAACGACCAGATGAAGGCCGTGGCCGGCTCGGTCGTATTTGATTCAAATAACGCAGGCGGCATCACAGGGGGATTGACTTCTGGTCAGCCAATCATTGTCCGCCTTGCCGTCAAACCAACACCGACAATCGCCAAACCGCAGCACACAATCGACAAATATACCCTCGAAAACAAGCAACTTGCTGCGATAACCAGACGTGACGCCACTATCACGGCGAGGATTTGGCCCGTCGCGGAAAATTACACCGCCATCGTTCTGCTGGACCATCTGCTGGCACACTACGGCTACCAGCGGCTGAAAGAAATACAATACGCACAGTGACTACCTGCAATAAAAAAAGGCCCCGGTTCTTGCCGGGGCCTTTCATTTTGAAGATTTCAAAATGGCATAGCCATACTACTGAGGAGGCGGTGGACCAAGCGTATGCGGGACGGAGCATATCGGGTTACCCGCAGCATCATACACACACACCCTCCAGTTCAGGGTCCTGCCCGTAACGGCATACGTGTCAACATCCACGTCATAAACAATGGTATCTCCGATGATAGTCACCCGCCAACCAGCGGCCCTGCTTCCCAGTACGCCATCCGGCAGACCGAGGGTTATCGGGCCAGGCACCCTGCTGGCGCTGCTGAAGCTGTTGTTGCTGCAGATAAAGCGGATTTCGAGGTCTTCGGTTGGGGTAACGTCGTCGGTAATACCGGCCACGCTGGCCACTATCTTATGCCACCACCTGTAATCAACCGGGTACTCCATAAACTGGAACTGCCCGCTGGTATCGTACGTATTGGCGGCGACGTAGTTTACGTCCGGCGATATGATAATCGTGGGAGCCGGCGTCGGCGGATTGGGGTCGCCGAGGTTGCTTACGCAAATTTCCGTTGACCAGTCTGTGATATTATTAAATGGGTCGCGTGCCCTGACACTGTAGCAATACTGACTGGCGGGGTCGAGTCCCGTATCGACGTAGCACGGGTCGCTTCGCCAGCCGCTGTCGGTTCCGCCCGGATTGCCGGTCGTCTCATCGAAAT
Organism: uncultured Pirellulales bacterium; assembly: GCA_964400665.1. GTDB lineage: Bacteria > Planctomycetota > Phycisphaerae > Sedimentisphaerales > Anaerobacaceae > Fen-1362. The sequence goes on from CAYNVP010000037.1 coordinate 2,137, forward strand.
CATACTGAACGACTCCGCCGCTGTTATCAATGGCGGTCGTTGCAACCATCGTAGCTGACGTATCGGTGTCGGCATAAGGCGGAACAGACCAGGTCATTGGATTGGGCGTCGGCGGTATCGTATCAGTGCCCGGGCCGACTGTAGTCGTTACGAAACTAACGACCGAAAATTCGGTCTCATTGCCTTTGTAAGAGGTATCACGTGCCTTCACCTTGTAGCTGTACTCGGTGTCAGGAGCAAGATTGCTGTCGGTGTAATTCGGCTCGGGCTGCCAGCCGCTGCTGTGGCAGTCGCCGCTGTCGCACTCGAAGCGGTACTGAACGGGGAAACCCCACAGCAAATCCAGCGATTCTACGGCACGCATACTGACTGAATTGGAAGATGCGGCATAAGGTTCGATTGCCCACTGGCTCGGATCGGGCGTTGGTGCGTTGCTGTCATACGCCAGCCAGCAACTCCCCAAAATAGCGTAGTCGTTGAAGTTAACAACAGTATCATAAGAAAGGTCCGCGCCGTCGCACCATTCATTCGCATCGCCGCAACCAGTGTCCAGCCATCTTTCGACCAGCAAGGCCAGATCATTCATGTCAACGATGCCGTCTTTAAGCAGTTCGACAAATCTGCACGGCTCAAAAACCGGGGAATGATACCCCATATCCACGGTGACCCTGTCGGGCGCTTCATCGGTGCGCGTCGTGTAAAGCGTAAAGCCGAGCGGCTCTACCCCGTCGCTGCCGGCATCAACGCAGGGGCTTGTCTGTGGCTGCCCCGCAGGGGTCTGACTAAGGTAGAACTCTCCCATAGGCCCCGTCGCAAACAAGGGGTCTAAATGGAGATTGGTCGGATAAGCAGGGTCGCCTGTAGGAATATCCCATTCGAGGGTTGCGCCGGGGTCAACCTGCACAAGAGCCGCACCACCCTCTATGTCGCTGTAAGTAACTTTAACATAAGCGGGATTGGAGCCATCTCTGACAGCAATCTGAGGCCCGCCCGTCGCCATATTGTTCCAGAGTATTGAGTTGATTATCTGGGTATAGCTGTTGTAGGCGGCATATATGCCCCCGCCCAACCCCTGCTCGGCGACGTTGTCTGCGATGGTGCAGTTGATAATGTTAGGGTCGGAGTGCCAGGCGGCAACTATACCGGCGCCGTTCTGGCCAGCCGAGTTGCCGACAATAAGACAATTCCATATCAGGACGCTGTTGCCGCCTGAAAGTTCGATGCCGTTGATATCCTGGTTAGAGACATAGATTGCGCCGCCTGAGCCGCTCGACGCATTGGCCGTAAAATTGCAGTCGGTAATTTCAGCGTCCGCTCCGAGCAGTGCAATTGCGCCTCCTACGCTGTCGGGCTGATTTGCCTCATTGGCTGTAAAGACAGAACCGGAGATTATGGCAGTCCCGCCCGTCATTAGCACGCCGCCCCCGTGATAGGCGATATTTTCTGAAAAGCTGGTGTTGTATATTTCGGGATATGAGGAATCGGAGTAAACGCCGCTGCCGATGTCGCCGGTATTTCCGTTAAATACGCAATTATCGACAATCACCGAAGCGCCATATTCGGCCCCGACCGCCCCACCGAAGCCGGTAAACGAATCGTTGCTTGCAGGTAACTTATCACGATCGGCGGTATTGCCCGTAAAGGTGCACCCGGTAAATTCAGCGGCGCCGCCCTGTGCGATGTAAACCGCTCCGCCGACATTGTCGATTCTGTAGCGTGTAGCCGGCTCGTCCCTGGTGTCTTCGGGTGGACCGTTCTGGCCGCAGATTCCGTTCAATCCGCTGGAACTGAAGTTATTGACGAAGGTGCAATTTTCGAAGGTAGGTGCGCAACCGGAGTCAACGTAAACCGCGCCTCCAAGCCCCCCGCTGTAATCCTTGGGCAGTGCGCCGATGGGACCTTCAAAATCTTCCCAAGGTATAGGATATATAGGATAAAGTAAAAAATAGCCTTCGCCATAGTGCCAGCTTCCGCCTCGTCCGCCGTAGCCCCACGGGTTTTCGTTGCCGTTTCCGCCGTCGCCGCCGTTGCCTCCCGTTGCGCTATTGTTGGAGAATGTGCAGTTTTTAAACGCGGGGCTGCTGTTATTTTCACAGATTACTGCGCCGCCGTGCGCATAACCGCCCCAGCCGCCGTTGCCGCCTTCCGGATGGTCATCGTCGCCGCCTGCACCGTTTCCGCCGTCGCCGCCGATGGAGTTGCAATCATCTATCACGCAATTTTCAATAGTCGGCGATGCATTGACGAAAATAAAAGCTCTTCCAGCTACATCTTCTGCATCTCTACCGTCATATCCCCACCTCTGCGGGTCGCCATCAAGACCGTCCAATCCACGAGCTCGGAAACCGCGAATAGTAATGCCCTGCAGCCGCGTAAGAGGACCTACATTTGCGATTATAAACGCAGGTCCCACGTTGCCTTGCGGACCATTTAGCTGCTGGATGACCGTTGAAGCCACCACGCATGGGTCTGTGGGGTCAACGCTTGTTATAGTGATATTTGTGCCGACTATCTGAGAGCCCCATTGTGTGTAATAGGGCTGGCTCGACGGCATCAGTTGAATTATGTCCCCTTCCTGTGCATCGTCGATGGCGGCCTGAATCGTCGGGTAGCCGGTGTCGCCCCCCACGTAGAGAATCCGTGGCGCGTAGAACTCAACCGTAACGTTTCTGTCCGAATTCATCACAACCGTTGCGGTCACGGTCCTTTGCGAGTCGTCTTCGGTTCCCGTCCACTGCTTGACAAACCAGCCGTTTTGCGGCTGAGCAGTAACGGTGACAATCGTTCCGGCATAGTAAGTGCCGCCCGGTGAAATTGTGCCGTGCCCCCCGACAACGCTTGTGGTTAGTTGATACGTCGGCGTGTCGGCGGCCTTTCTGAAATGATAACCTATATCAACCTGGCCGGTATCATTAGAGTCGTCCGTCGCGGTAGTTCGCGTGTCAAGACCAAGATTCGAGGCAAGGTCGCTGCCGTTATCTATCGCGGGACTATCGTCCTGATTAAGGTAATAATCACCAAGCGGCCCCGTTAAAAACAGGGGGGCGCCTGGTTTGTTGCCAACACTGCCCGGAATGAGGTTTACGTCTCCATATACAAACATATTTGAGGAATCATAATAATGGCCGTCAGGATTATTATAGAACAGACAGTATTCCGTAATGGCGTTGCCGCCGAAGTCCTCTTCGTGGATTGCGTGCCTGTTATTGTTACTAATTATGCAATCTCTAATAAACGCATCCGCATCCCAGTTGATAAATATTGCGCCGCCAAATTCATCCGCAATATTGCCGTTGAACGTGGAGTTTAATATCTGGGGATTCACTCCCGATGCACAGGATATTGCCCCGCCGTTGAAGCCCGCCGAGTTACCTACAAAAAGACAGTTCTTTACTATGTGGCTGTCCGGGCTTACGTCCCCGTAGAAATTAATAGCGCCTCCCCAGGCGTAAAAACTCTCGGCTGAATTGTCGAAAAATTCGCAGTTTTCGATTTGTGCCGACGTGCTGCGACAACTGACGGCACCGCCGTCGTCATCCGTGGCCCGGTTTCCCCTCAGCACGCATGAATTAATATCGACATCCCCCAGCCCGAGGTCGAGCGCTCCTCCCATCTTTGCCTTATTGTCAAGGAAAAAGCAGTTCAGCAGCGACGCGGTAAATATCTCGGAGGACAGCGCCCCGCCCCATACACTCTCATTACCCACGAAGCTGCAATTGATTATATTTATATCGAGGTTCGAGCCGGAGTAGGAGTAAACGTCGACAGCACCGCCGTAGCCATATAGTATGTAGTCGCCGCCAAAACCGTCTGCTATGTTACCCGAAAACACACAATTCGTGATGTTCACGTCGCTTATACTCTTAATTGCGCCGCCGTCACTTGCTGCCCAGTTTTCGCCAAAACTGGCGTTGTTGATATCGACAGAACAGCCGCTGTCGATGTAAATGGCGCCTCCCATCCCCGGGTTGAAGGAGTAGTAAAAGGAAGCTGGGTGAGTGTTTCCCCAAAAGATATTTTTGCGACCAGGCTGACCGATAGACACGGCATACTCGTTGTTGACAACGAGCTTGGAACTCCAACCACAATAGAGAGCGCCGCCGGAGTTGTCTATGAAACTACAGGTATCGATTAATATGTCGTTTTCGCCCTCAAAATACGCTGCGCCGCCGACTGTATAGCCCGCAATATCCCCCTCAACCAGCGGGTCAGCAAAATAGGCACTGTTCTCAACGAACCTGCAATAGGTGAATTGAGCATTCGCGCCGTGCGCGAAATACGCCACACCGCCCGCAATAATTGTTGGGCTACCAGGATACACCTCGCCCGTCGCGCCAATGAGTGCCCGCGGGTCACCTATGTTTCCCTGGCCACGTTCTCCTCCCTCGGCGCGCGGACCCGTCTTGGCGGAGTTGCCCTCGAAATTACAGTCAGTAATCACGGGACTGCAGTCGCCTGCAGCATAAACCACGCCGCCAATTCCGTCGCCGAAACTGTTACCCCCATTGCCGCCGGAGCCTTCGTCGCCATCCTCGAAATCCGGATCGTAAGCAGCGTTGCCGCCGTTGCCTCCGTCGCCGCCGCGACCCCCCTGGGCCGAATTGTTCCTGAAAATACAGCTGTTTATCAGGGGGCTGCTGCCACTTAAGCACGCAATCGCACCGCCGAAACCAGTGCCGGTGCCGTCGCCGCCGTTGCCGCCCCATTGACCATCAAGATTCTCCTCGATTTCTGCATCTTCAGCCAACTGCTGAAAGGTATCTCCGGGAGCCCAGTTAAAATCAGACCAGGTATAATTATACCATGGCCCGTTTTGGCCATCCGCCCCCCTGCCGCCCTGAGCCCCTGTAACCGTGCAGTCTTCAAACACACAGTATTTTATTGTGGGAGAGCTCCCGTTCTCAAAGAGTATTGCGCCCCCGTAGGCGTCGCCAACAGCATTGTCGCCGTCAAGCGCCCTCGGCGGTAACGTGCACGGGTCATCTATCGTAAAGCCGGGGGGAGGGTTATTAAAATCCGGAGCGGTCTGCCAGGGCACACCCGTCGGTTCATCTCGCCAAACCTCACCACTAAATCCCCCTGCACCGTCAGCGCCCTTGGGGCCTCTGGCATAACCTTTTATAATCTTAAAACCGATTACCTTGATGTTACTGCCTTCACCGCTGTAAAAATGAAAGGCACGGTTCGCAGTGCTCGTGCCCCCAGGCATGCCGCCGCAGTCGATTATGGTTGAGTTGATGGTATCCCAGTTCGGATTAGCCGGATTGATTTCGCTTCTGAGAGTTATGTTTAACTCGTTCACGTCAAAAAAGTCAAGATTTCTATTGCCAGGGCCCGAATATACCCCCGGCTTAACCTCTATAACGTCTCCATCGACGGTGAGGGGGTCACTGATGGCGCTCTGAATTGTTGGATACGTCCTCGAAGGAACTGGAATAGTCCTCGCTGAAACTGCTCCTTGCACAAACAATAAAACCACTGCACAAAACACAATTTTGCGTTTCATAGGAATCCTCATACAACACAAAATCAGTTATTATTCCTTCCTAAATTACGAATTCAGCGTTGGGCCTCCATTGCCGCGAGGGCCTCGCTATCGGTCTCTTCCTGCAGGATTATTGTTGGCTTAACCAGAATCAGCAGGATTTTCTGGTCAGCGACTTTGCTGCGACTGGTAAAAATTCTTCCGATAATCGGGATTTTGCTGAGCACGGGCACGCCTACTTCTTTTTCAGTTCCGGCGGTTCTCTTTAATCCGCCGAGCAGCAGGGTGCCGCCATCAGGCACATTGACTCTCGTTTTGACCCTCGAACGTTCGGTCTGGGGCAGCGTTACGTTGTATGAAAAAACATTGGTGGGCTGTCCGCCGACACCGCCCGGGATAGGCGTCTCGACCAATGAGGTTTCGTAACCGAGGAAGTCCCACAGCTCAGCAACAATGTTCAGCAGCACGTGCTTTCTGTCGGGCGTGATAGTCGGTGTAATGTTAAGCGTAGGGCCCGTTGGTATCTCCATGTAATTTTGCTGAAACGTGGAGCCGCCGCCATATCCGCCGCCACCTCCTGCGCCGCCTGTACTACCCACGCCGCCCACACCACTAACACTGATTGTCGGGGGTAAGGGGTAGCGAATGGTGCGTCTCACCTGTAACGTGGCGGACTCGCCGCTCATCACGGTGACTTTCGGAGCAACAAGCGCTTCGGTATCTCGTTTGGCCTGGGTCGCCCTGATAAGGAAGTTTGCCTGGAGGTTGTCAAGTATGCCGCCGAAGCTGCCTCCAAAGAAACCCATCATACCGCCGGTGGATATGAACATCGGGTCAGCCGGGGGGTAACCCGGGGGGAATTGAACGGTACTGGAGCCGATATCCCAACTGCCGGATATGCCGGTCGGCTCAGGCTCAGCCAATTCGAAGGTGTCAAAACGCCACTGGGATGTACCGAAATGTGAACCGAGATATAGATTGCCAAACACGTCAAGTCCTATTTCTTCGAGGAAGTTTTCACCGACGACGAGGAACCTGGCCTCGATGGCGACCTGATGGCCGAGTGCTTTGCGCATATCCCTCAACAATTGTTCTACTTCACGATGATTCTCCGGTGTCTGCAGGATGACGAGCTTCTTGTTTTCGTAAGCGGTAATGGTTGCCGTCCCGCCGAAATCGAGCCAGCTATCGGGAGCAACCGTGTCCTGGATAAGATAAATGAGGTTATTCATTCGTTCAGTAGCTTCATCCCGCAGGGTTTCCCTGTCGAGTTCCTCTTCGGATTCCTGAAACTCCTCATAAAAGTACGAGGTTCCGCCGCCGCCACCGCCACCACCGCCACCGCCGCCGCCGCCGCCGCCTGCACCGCCGCCTGCACCGCCACGGCCGCCGCCTGCACCGCCGGCGGCACTGACGTAATAATCCGCCGGGCGACCGACGAGGTCGGTGACATTATAAACCCTGACCTCCTGATTGGGAGGCAAGGACTGCTCAGTCGCCACGGTAATTACGCCATCGCTGATGGTGTAGTCGAGCCGGGCTACTCCGGCTGAGACGGACTGAAGCAGAAGCTCCAGCGCCCTGCGCAGGCGGACACCCGTTAAGGGGTCCATATTTATGGGCGTCGATTGGTCTATGTTGGCATTGTTATACAAGTCGCTGTAGTTTACAAATATCTTCAGTGGCGGGTCGACCGAGTTACGAAGTATCTCCACGGCCTCGCGCAAAGGCATTTCGGGCGAAAGCCCCGAGAGGTCCACAATCTCGTCGAGCTGTTTTTCGACGGCGGCATCGGCGGGGTCCTGGCCGACCGCCTCTTCGGGCTGACGCGTCGGTTTGGCAACAATCTCACGCCAGTTCTTCGGGTAAGTCATCTCCTCGGCATAAGGAATCGCCGCTTCCTCCGTCTTCATAACTATGTTGACTCTTTCCCTGTCCTTTTCCTTTTCAATTTCGAGTTGTTTTCGGAAGCTGACCGTGTCTTCGAGTGTTTGCTTTAATATGAGGGCATGGTTGTGCTGTGGGTCTATGGCGAGGAGCATTTCAAGCTGACCGAGGGCCTCCTCATATCGCTGCTGCCTCTGGAAGTTGAGAGCATTATGGAACAGGTCGGCGATTCTTTTTTCGCGTTCGGCCCCCATCTTTTCCTTATACTCCTGCTGTGACTGCTCGGCCTTTGTCCGCTTTTCTTCCTCTTTCTGCTGCGCCTGGAGTTTGCTACCTTCTTCTATTCTATCCGACAGCTGTTTTAACTGACCGGTATATTGATTAAACAGATAGTCACCGAGCTGCTGCTGATTTTCGTAGACTGTTCTCTCGGCGGCATCGACGGTTTCTTTGGCCTTGTCGAATTGCCCCTGGCCGATAAATTCCCCTGCCTTGGCTACAGCATCATTGACAACGGCCTTGACCCGGCCGCGAATTATGTTTCTCCGGCGATTAATGACGCCGATATAGCCGGTTTGCTCCTGTTGAGGTTCTCCTGTCCCGGCCGCCACTGATTCCCTTTCGGCCATAGCAATACTCGGAGCAGGTTCTGCAACGGTTTTGGCCTCGACGGGGACAGCCGGTTGTAGCATCTTCGGCTGTTCAACGGCAACGGGCCCCGGCGTTGAGGGCTCGATTTTCTCAAGCTCTTTTCCCACGATTTCGAGCTGCCGTCTGATTATCTGGCGTTCGTCGTCTGTGAGAAACTCACTGGACAAAACGGTCTGAAGATGCGCCTTCGCCTCGGCAAACTTCTGTTGCTCGACCAGCTCGCCAGCAACGCGTATTTCGGCCAGCGCGCCTTCCCTTTCGAGCGCAGCCCTGTGGGCCTGCTGCAGATTTTCGTTGAGCATATCCCTCTCCGCGGTGGTCAGATACGCTTCGTAATCCTTTGCCCGCAGGAAAGATTTTTCTGCAGCGGCGTAAAATCCGCGTTTGTATTGTTCGGTACCGATCTGAATCCAGTTGTCTACTACCTGACGGACTACCTTTTCTTTTTCCCCTTTGTCTGCCTTTGGTGACATATCTTCGGCTGAAATCGTTGTTACTGTCAAAATAGATACCACTAAGGCCGATAAGAGGGCTTTGCCCAATAGGGCTGCTGAGAATCTTAGCGTGTTCAAAGCCGACCTCCTCCAAAATACTGTTATTTTACAGGGTTACTATGCTTCCTAAAAACTAATGTCTATACCCGCCGCTTTAGGAAAGGTTATACCTCTGATAGTCAGTTTATACAAAAATACCCATTTTTTCAAGTAAAAAATCTTCCCTGAAGTGCGTTTTGGGGCATCTAAAACCACCGAGTCATCCAAAGTCCTATATTGTTACATATCACAACACTGAAATCAAGCTTTTTTATTGGATTAATCAATTTGCTTTGCCTGGTAAAATAGAAAATTTTAGTGCCTCAGCGGTTGTTAATCCGGGCAATTCTGCAGGATTGGAATGCTTTGAGATACGACACTTGCTTTTGATTATCACGATGACTTTTGGTTATCGATGATTCTATCGACAAGCTGCTTGAGCAGAATGCTATATTGCGCGAACAGTTCATCACCGAGGAAGGAGCGGTTTTCCCTGACGACATCGGTTGCGTTGCGAACCACATCGATTGCCTTGTCGAAATCGCGCCGGATAATGTGCCGCTGGACCCGGGCTATGGCATCTTCGACTACGGCTTTTGTGTAGGTGCGAAGGATTTTTGTCCTCGCATCGAGAGCAGGTTCGGGTTGCGTCGGCGTCGGTTCAGCAATCGCCGCAACCTCAGCCACTTGCTCCTGAGCGCTTTGTATCCGTTGTTTGCCGTTTTCCGGTTTTTCAGCCGGCGGCACAGCAATTGGTAATGCCGGAGGGGGAACCGACTCTACAGGTGAAGGGTGTTTTAACCGCTCGGTGAGAATACTATCTATCTGAATGAGGTAATCTTCGGCAGACCGACCCTCGGGAGCGATGAGTAGGCCATGTCTTGTAACCTCCGCAAAGCCCTCTCTGGCCCTGTCAAGCCGGCCTGCCCTGTAAAGCTCCACGCTGTGGTTATACAGCTCGGTTATTTCTTCCATCTGCTTGTCGAAACTTGCATCTACTTTTTGAATCTCGTGGTCGATTTGACTGCGTTGCTGCTCGGTAAGATAAGGACTGTTACGCACCTTTTCGTAATAGGCCCTTGCTTTGATTGGCTGACCCTGATTGAGAAGGTCGTTGGCTGTCTTTATATGCTCAAGGACATCCTGTTTTTCAACAACGGCCTGATGAGTTTTCTCCAGATGTTCTTCAAGCTGCTTATGCTCTTCAGCGGTCAGATACTCCTGAAGTCCTCTGGCATTGAGGAATGATTCTTCGGCCTGTTCATAAAGGCCCCTTTTGTATTGCGCTATACCGACCAGAATCCAGTTCTGTGCGACCTCTCGCAGCACTTTTGGTTTTTGCTGTTCGGGCTGTCCGAGATTCGGTTCCGAAGAATCCGGCCGGGCCGGCTCGGCCGCAATGCTAAACGCCGCTGCGAGCAGAACAAGCTGAACAATCGCAAATTTTAACCAACTCACACCAACCCCTTTACCTGAAGTCATATATTGTTCAAAAACGCAACTCTGCGATACGATTCTACCATCAATGCCCTCCGTCGGCAACTGCGATGCGCAAATCGACTGAGAAGGGAACACTTTGATTTTTGATATTCAATTCCGAGCGGTTCAGCTTTCGCCGTCGGGGCAGGACATAGTATAATCGAGGATGTCGCTGAGTTTGGCGGTCGCGACGGCAACCGTGCAGTCGGCAGCACCATAATAGAGGCGAAGCTCATCGGTGTCCTTATTGATAATCACCCCCGTAGGGAACACGACGTCGCCGACCTCGCCTACTCTTTCGTAAGAGGCCTGTGGCCCCAGTATCCATTCGTCGCTTCTTTTGAGCACTTTCCAGGGCTCGTGGAGGTCCAGCAGGGCTAGCCCGACGCGGTATATGGCGCCGGCGGCCGTATCCCGCACGCCATGGTAGAAGATAAGCCAGCCCGCTTCGGTCTCAATCGGCTGGCAGCCAAGCCCGACACGATGACAATCCCAGTAGGCCGAGCGGGTCATAATCAAAACGCGGTGGTCGCCCCAGTGCTTGAGGTCCGGCGAAAAACTAATCCACATATGAGCTTCGCCCCTGACGATGGGGCGGTGAATCAGGGCGAAGCGGCCTTTGAACCTTCGTGGTAAAAGGCAGGCGTCCTTGTCTTCGGGCGGCAAAAGTCCGCCGAGCCGGGCAAAGGTCTTGAAATTTTTCGTAATCGCCAGCGAGACCACCGGGCCGCCTTCACTAAAAGAGACATAGGTAATCGCAAACTGCTTTTGCTCTTCCAGCCAGATAATACGCGGGTCTTCGAGCCCCCATCTCTCCTCCCTCGAATCGTGGTCGGCCTCCAAAGTGGGGGCCGAATCTATTTTCCAGTCGGTCAAACCGTCGGCGCTGCGTGCGACGGTCAGGTGGGAAAAACCCCGCATATCCTCCGCCCTGACCAGCAAGAGTGTAACGCCATCTATCCTGACGACGCCGGGGTTAAAAACAGCATTGACGGCGTATGGCCAGTCGTGTGTCGTCAGTATGGGATTGCCCTGGTACCGTTTGAAAAGCTCGTGTGCTATTTTTTGTCTTTGGAGGTTAATCATAATCAGCCCGTTAAAAGTCGTGTCAAGCGTTACCGGTGTTTACGTCGCATCTATTTTCATCGACAAGATGACCTGATTTACTGCAATCACAAAAAATCGAGCAGGCTATGCCCTGACCAGTTGTGTCTCATACAAGCGTTGATACAGGGGGCAGGTTTGCATCAACCCATCGTGGCGGCCCTGTGCCACGATTTTGCCCTTATCCATCACGACTATCACGTCGGCTGCGATTATCGTGCTGAACCGGTGCGCAATAACGAAACTTGTTCTGCTGTGCATAATTTCTTCGATGGCCTTGTGAATCTTGGACTCGCTGTCGGCGTCAACCTGGCTGGTTGCCTCGTCGAAAATCAGAATCGAGGGATTTTTCAGAATCGCCCTGGCAATGGCGATTCTCTGCAGTTGTCCGCCGCTAAGTCCGGCCCCCTGTTCGCCTATAACGGTGTCGTAGTCATTGGGCAGAAGCTCGACGAATTCATGGACAAAAGCCCTCCTGGCTGCCTCGACAATCTCTTGTCTATCTGTGTTAGGTTTGCCGTAGCCGATGTTGGCCGCTATCGTGTCGTTGAATGTTACTATCTGTTGCGTCACTATAGCAATCTGGCTGCGCAAACTTCGAATCGCCACATCTCGTATGTCCTTGCCGTCAATCAGAATCTGCCCGCTGTCGGGGTCGTAAAAACGCGGTATGAGGTTGGCCAGCGTCGTTTTGCCTGAGCCGTTGGGACCGACTATAGCTATGTTGTGCCCGGCCTGCACTTTAAGGTTGATGCCCTTCAGGGTCGGCTGGCAAGCGCCGGGGTAGGTAAACGTAACGTTTTTGAACTCAATTTTTTCCCTGAGCGCCGGCAGTTCAGCGGCGCCTTGCCTTTCTATTTCCAGCGGTTCATCCATCATAACAAATACACGGTCGGCGGCGGCGTCGGCCTCCTGGATTTTGTTCCAGATATCGCTTGTCTTGCGGACGGCGTCAGCGGCGCCTCCCAGCAGAATGAGCATCACAATGAAGGTGCTTCCATCCATCTTGCTGCTGGTGACCCAGCTTGCGCCAACTATCAATGCGGCTGACATAGCCCCCATCCCGAGCACCTCGAGAACCGGATTGGTCGCCGAATCGACCTTCGATATCCTCAGCAGTTGTTTTAATAATCTTTTGTTTATTCCGTGGAAAGACGAATGCTCATATTTCTGCTGGTTATAAACCTTGACGACCTTCAGGCCCGTCATAACCTCCTGCAGTTTGGCAAGCATCTGTGACCAGGCCATAAGAGACCTTTTTGAGGCCCGTTTCATCTTTTTGCCGAGCAACGAGACCATCCACAACGTCGGCGGCGCCCCGCACAGGAAAATGAGAGAAAGCTGCCAGTCGATCAAAGCGGCGGCGGTCAGCATGCCTATGGCATTGAGCGGCTCGCGAAGCCCCTTGCCCAGCAGCACCTTGATGCCGTTTCCCATAGCGCCGGTATCGCGAATAAGCCGGCTGACCACGTCGCTGGGGCGCTCGGCTGCGAAAAAACTCATCGGCATATCCATCACGCGCACGAAGGCGTCTTCCCTGAGCCGGTTGATACCGACCTGGACGATTTTTTGAGCAAGGTAGCTCTGGTAAAATTTTGCTATACACCTGACTATTGTGACAACACCAATTGCCAGAATTATAAAGACGATAGCTTTAGTTTTGTCATTTGCCGTCTGCTCAATCGGGACGAGATGAGCCGCTTTCAGAGCAAGCTGCGCAAGACGCCCGCGAACGTCGTTTTTCCACGCCGTATCGAGCGTAAGCCGGTCTTGTTCCAGTTTACCCGTTTTTTCATCGAGCCGGCTGATGGTAATTGTTGTCGTCGGGCCTGCAGCGTTTGCAAGCGAATCTACGAGGTTGATAAGGGAGCTTTGTGCCGGCTCGGCGCTGCCTATAGCGATGATTTTTTCCTGCGGTTTCAATCCGACACGGGCGGCGGCGCTGTCTTTGGCCACCGAGGTTATCTGCAGAGAATTCGCCAGTTCGCCCGTTTTATTGTGCGTGAAATCGACGCTCTGTGGGACAAAAAAAGTCATCCCATAACGCAGCTCGCAGACCTTTCTATCGAGCCAGCCGCGAAGTCCTTCCTCGCCCGTCATCACCTTCAGCATCGGAATAGCCGTCATAATACTAATCGACAGTAACGCAGACACCAATATCGCGCTTATCACGACAACGATGATGCGGGGCCATTGCGGCCAGATATATTCGAATACGCGTTTAAATGACTTCACTCGAATCTCTCAAATTAAAATTGATAATCGATAATTGATTGTTGATGATTATGGCTGATATTGATAAATAATCAATCATCAATTTTACCCGTCTCAACGAGGCGGGCCCGCCGCAGGCGGAAACCAATAAAAAACTCGATAATAGCATCGTGCCCTTTAGGGGTAGAAGCAAATGCAAATTGACCGGCTGGTGCTTGGGGAATTCGAGACCAACTGCTACGTTTTGCGAAATAACGAGCAGACAAAGGACTGTCTGATTATCGACACGGGGCTTGACGTCGGGCCGCTGCTGGCTTTCCTCGAGCAGCATAAGCTTGCGCCGGACGCGGTGGTCCTCACTCACGGCCACATCGACCATATCGCAGGCGTTGACGCTTTGCGGGAAAAATTCCCAACGCTATCGACCCATATCCACAAGCTCGACGCGGAACTATTGACCGATACGGTCGGCAATTTGTCTTTTATGACGGGTGGTTCATTCAGCACTGAAAAGGCCGATTGCCTTGTCGAAGAGGGTGACAAAATCGACCGGGCGGGCATCAAATTGCGCGTAATACACACGCCGGGTCATACGCCCGGCGGAATCTGCCTTTACGCCGAGCAGGAGGGGGTCATATTTGTCGGAGACACTCTTTTCGCCGATTCCGTCGGCAGGACGGATTTCCCCGGCGGCGATATGGGACAACTGATTGAAGGCATAAAACAAAAACTGCTGGTACTGCCTGACGCAACAATCGTCTATCCGGGTCACGGCCCGCAAACTACAATCGGGCGGGAAAAAGCAGATAATCCCTTTCTCCATTAAAGATGAGCAAAACGACATCCAGCCCCCAACGCTTGCCGGCCACACTGAGCTGTATCGGAACTCTTTTATGCTGGTCGAGCGCGCCTTTGTTTATCAAGTACCTGACCGGCCCCCTCGATTTATGGACACAGAACCTCCTCAGATATGCCGCGGCGTGCCTGTTCTGGCTGCCTTTTTTGCTTGGTCAGGCAAGGGCAAGACGTCTGCCGAAGGCAGTCTGGAAACGGGCGCTATTGCCTTTTATACCCAACATTATTATGCAAACCCTGTGGGCGGCGGCGTTTTATTACATCGACCCCGGTTTTGCGTCGCTGTTAGCCACGACGGCGTTTCTCTGGGTCATAATACTGTCGATTATATTTTTCGCGGATGAGAGACGGCTGCTGGGGAACCGGCTTTTTCGACTAAGCATTCTCCTGTCGGTGGTCGGTCTGGCAGGCGTGATGCTTTTTCACCCCGCTTTCATGCAGTCATACACGAAAATCGGAATCGCAATAGTCCTGCTCTATGGTCTTATATGGGGTTTTTACGCGGTGGCGGTGAAAATCGCGTTTCGAGGCATTGATTCGAGGACCGGCTTTTCGGTCGTCAGCGTTTATACCGTGGTGGGGTTATTTGTTCTGACGCTGTTTATTGGTAAGCCGCAAAAGTGCCTCGAAATGCCGTTGGCGGGTTGGGCCGTGGCCGTTGTTTCCGGAGTTACCGGTATTGCCCTCGGCCACGTTCTGTATTACACATCCATTCGCCGGCTCGGCTCGACGACGCCGTCGCTTGTTCAGCTTGCCCAGCCGTTTGTTGTTGCGGTCATTTCTTACTTTGTTTTCAGCGAGGCGTTGAATCCGCTGCAGTGGGTCTTCGGAATCCTGCTGGTAGCCGGCTCGGCATCGGCGATTTTAGCCGAAAAAAACCTTTCCCCTCCAACAACCTAACCATTCCAGCCGCGTCCCATAACTGCTGTCATAAACACACGACCTTGCCTCATAGCGCTCATTACAGTGAACATTTCGGTCGCCGGCCGTTCAATTTTGTTTGTAGATAATTCTGCCCTGCTATAACGTCGATAACTCCTCGGTATAACTGTAGTTGACTTGATGGGGGTTGTTAAAAAGCAAGGTGAAAAAACCGCTGTATTTACGTTTTTTTTTTAGAGGAGCTTATTATGCGCACGAAAAAATCCATAGGCAAAACAACCGCATTCATCGCCGCTG
>CAYNVP010000038.1:0-17240 GCA_964400665.1 uncultured Pirellulales bacterium
CTGTAGATGATAAGTCGTTTTTTTCTTGTATTTCGGCGGATTCATAAGATATAATACGATATATAATGTAACCGGCTTCCTGTGGTCACTCGTGGTATGGGAAGCAATGATAAGGAGGATATTATGTACACGTCGAACAAATTAAAATCGGTAGTTACGATGTTAGTGGTGACAGTGTTTATGCTCGTTTCAGCCGCCACCTTTGCTGCTGAATCATGTGTTCAGCCGGACAATGGCTCGGGCACAGCCACATTGCCGCCGATAGGATGCGAGTATATTACGCCCGAGGAACCGTTTAAGATTATCGACGGTCTGCCCGTCGGGACTACCATCGAGATGGACGGAATCCTGAAGGATTTTGTCTGCTGCGACGGTCCGGCATCCTGTTCAACCTGCTCGCTGAGTCTTTCTGCAGGCGAATGCGAGACAGCCGGCGGCACGTTGAGCGGCGGTGACGGACACTGCTTCGAGGCGACACTCGAACTGCACGTTACAGGCACGGGGGATTTAGCAGGTTACAATCGCATATTGTCGGTACCTGTTTTCGGCGAGATGCATACCGGCCCAAGAAATCCCGGCGACCCCGTCCAGACATTCGCCAACAGAATCTACCATCTCTCCGGCGAGCTGTTCGGCGACCCGGATTTTTGCACCTTCCGTATCAGGGGCGGTTCCTATTTCGACTATGGCCCCGATAACGACGGCCAGACCGTGCTGACAGAGCTGCCCTCAGGCGACTTCGCCGTCGACAGCTTCTTCGACATCACCTATCAGATTGACTTTGATGGATGTCCCGGCAGTCCCCTCGATGGCTACTCCGGCACAACCACCGAAACAACACGCATGGAAACAGGCAAGCCATGTCCTGCCTGTGAGGGTGATTGCCCGCCCGGTATGGTCTGCGACACAGTTATGACTGCGAAATGTGCTGATGGGACAGTCAATATCCGCTGCCAGGTGAGACAAGCGAGTGCCGACCTCAACAGAGACGGCATTGTTGACTTAGTAGATTTTGCGGTCTTAGCTTCCCGGTGGTTGACACCCGGACCATAGCGGCTGAGACTCGTATTCAAACAAATGTTCAGAATATTTGTTTGACAAAAGTGCGCAAGTTCTCGCCATAAGGTAGAGGGGCCTCTCGGAGGTTATACCGACGTCCTGCCTGCGGCGGGTAAACTTCACTGCACTCGCAATGACCACATTTATTAAACCGTCTTACGAACAGTATTTCGGACGGTGGATTCGTAGTCGGTGATTTCGTCGATAGATTCGAAGCCGACGACGACGGCGTTGACGCAGCCGAGGTTGAATACGAAGTCGGCGGTCTTTTCGCGGAGCCCGCGGTCGTCACGGAACTCGCCCTGACCAATCTGTTTCATACCGACGACGCCTTTGCCGGCGTCGTGGATTTTTTTCAAAACGGGAACGACCTCATCGGGCGAGCCATCCATATCAACGCCTTCGGAATTGATTCTTGCGTGGACGGATTCGACCCAGGGGTCATCTAATGCGGCCTGCAGGGCCTCGAGGGAATGGCAGGAGACGCCGAGTGCGCGGACTTTGCCGAGCTCTTTGGCTTCGTTCAAACCATCCATATACGGCCTAAGGGTCTTGTTCCAGTCGGGCGGCATCATACAATGAAGAAGGAGCAGGTCGATATACTCGGTATCCAGCTCTTTGAGGAATCGGTCAACGGTGACCAGCGGTTTTTCTTTTTCCTCTTCGGGGGGGTCCCAAATCATCATCTTAGTGACAATGGTGTAGTTTTCGCGTGGGATGCCTTTTAGTGCGGGGATGATGTAAGGATGCGAGCCATACATATCGGCGCAATCGAAGAGGCGGCAGCCGCGGTCGTAGGCCTGACGCAAGAGGCGTTCGAAATTTTCCTTACCGAGGCGGGTCTGATTGGAGGAATGGCGGCCGCCGTGCATACCTGTTCCGAAGCCGACGCGAGAGACCTTCAAGCCGGTATTGCCGAGCGAGACGATTTCCCACGGGTCGAACATTTTGGCGGCGGTTTGAGGCACATTTGGTTCTGCTTTGAGGGCTTCTGCGGCGAGGGCGAGTTTTGAGCCGAGAATAAGGCCCGCCGACCCTGCTATCGAGTGCGTCAGAAAGTCACGGCGTTTCATTGATTTCATTTTTTGTATCCTCTCAAAAGCCATCATTGTTTTCAGCAGCATTTGTGCAAGCCGGGATTATTCACCATACGTCCCT
This sequence comes from uncultured Pirellulales bacterium, assembly GCA_964400665.1. GTDB lineage: Bacteria > Planctomycetota > Phycisphaerae > Sedimentisphaerales > Anaerobacaceae > Fen-1362. Next base: position 2,218 of record CAYNVP010000038.1, read on the forward strand.
TTATGCAAAAGCGGGATGCTATTATACCCTTCCGACGGCTGCTTTGTCAAATTTGACCGCCGACAAAAGCGTTGCGAAAGCAGGAGTTTTAAGTTATTGTCCTTGTTCGTTTTTGTCGCTGAAATTCAACGGTAAATGTCAATTTATAGGAAAGTAACGATGGGCGAAGGTGTAAGGGTCAAGGGTGTTACGGATTTAGACGAACTTTGTATCGATACTATACGGTTTCTGTCGGCGGACGCGGTACAGAAGGCCAAGGCGGGGCATCCCGGGACGCCGATGGCTCTGGCGCCGGCGGCTTATGTTTTATGGACGCGGCACCTGAAATTCAATCCGGTCAATCCGAGATGGCACAACCGCGACCGATTCGTATTGTCGGCAGGGCACGCCTGTATGCTGCTGTATGGGCTGTTGTACCTGTTTGGTTACGATATGACGCTGGAGGACCTGAAAAATTTCAGGCAGTGGGGCAGCAAGACACCGGGTCATCCGGAATATCATCCTGATTTGGGAATCGAAGCGACAACGGGGCCGCTGGGCCAGGGAATATCGAACGCCGTCGGTATGGCGATTGCTGAGAAGCACCTGGCCAATTATTTCAACCGCGAGGGTTTTGGCGTCATTGATTACAAGATTTACGTTATAGCAAGTGACGGCGACCTCGAAGAAGGGGTATCATCCGAAGCAAGCTCGCTGGCGGGTCATCTGGCGCTGGATAACCTGATTGTGATTTACGACGACAACCACATCTCCATCGACGGCAATACAGAATTGTCATTCACAGAGGACGCGGCAAAGCGATACAAGGCATACGGCTGGAACGTCATCGAGGCGCCGGGTGACGGCAATGATATGGCGACGTTTGAAAAGGCGCTTAAAAGGGCTAAACGTGCAAAGGGCAGGCCGACGCTGATAAAGCTTCGCACGCACATTGCCTACGGCTGTCCGACAAAGCAGGACACAGCCGGCGCTCATGGGGCGCCGCTGGGTGAAGATGAGATAAAGCAGACCAAGCAGAAATTCGGCTGGGACCCCGAAAAGACATTCAATGTCCCCGAGCAGGTATTAACTCATACGCGCCAAGCGGTTGAAAAAGGCAAGCGGGCTGAGGCAAAGTGGAATCGGCTGTTCAAGAAATACGCCGGGGCGTATCCTGAGCTTGCGGAACAATTCAAAAACACCGCGGAAGGCAAAATCACAGTTGATATTGACTCGTTACTGCCTAAATTCGACCTTATAAAAGACGGCAAACCAAATGCGATTGCGACCCGCTCGGCATCGGGCAAGACGTTAGACGCGCTTATGCCGCAAATACCCTTCATATTGGGAGGCAGCGCGGATTTGACACCATCCAACAATACGCGATGGAAAGACGTGAAGGACTTCCAGAAGAATTCGCTCGACGGCAGGTATTTGCGTTTCGGCGTCCGCGAGCACGGGATGGGCGCGATACTCAACGGCATATCCGTCAGCGGTTTAGCGCGGGCGTTTGGCGGGACGTTTCTGGTGTTCAGCGATTATATGCGAGGGGCGGTGCGGGTCGCGGCGATATCACGATACCCAACGATTTTTGTATGGACGCACGACAGCATTGGCATCGGTGAGGACGGCCCGACGCATCAGCCGGTTGAGCATTTCGCGGCGTTACGGGCGATACCTAATCTGCTGGTAATTCGACCCGCCGACGCGAATGAGACGGCACAGGCGTGGAAATTTATTTTGCAATATCGCGAAGGGCCAGTGGCATTATTGCTTACCCGACAAAGCGTCCCCGTCATCGACAGGACAAAATGCGCTTCGGCGGATAATCTTACCAAAGGCGCTTATGTTTTGATTGACGCGGACAATCCCGAAGTCCTGCTATTGGCGACCGGCTCGGAGGTCTCGGTTGCGCTGGCTGCTTTCGAGAAGCTTACGGCCGAAGGAGTAAGGGCGCGCGTGGTTAATATGCCCTGCTGGGAGCTGTTTGAAAAACAGGGTCAGGAATATCGTGATTCGGTGATACCGCCTGATGTAAAGGCGAGGGTTGCAGTCGAGGCCAGCGTTGAACTCGGCTGGCGGAAATGGCTTGGGCTGCAAGGCGCATTTGTCGGTATGTCAACCTTCGGGGCATCGGCACCGGGCAAGGTCTGCTTCGAGAAATTCGGAATAACCGCCGAAGCAGTAACGACGGCGGCTAAAAAGCAGTTAGGCAAATAGCACGGTCAATCAAACAATTTTTCGTTGACTTTTCGTAAATACTCTGCTATATAGGGATTTAGGTATATAAATTACTTTTGGATGATATAAAAATGAGGAGCAGGGTATTTTTCGCGATTTTAGCCGGTATTTTTATGCTTGCGGGTACGGCCACAGCCGAAGAACGGCATGTTCCGAGCGAGTATTCCACAATCCAGGCGGCAATCAATGACTGCAACAACGGTGATGTCGTCATTATCGAGCCGAATACATACACAGGGCCTGAAAATCGGGATATCGATTTTCTTGGCAAGGCCATAACAGTTCGCAGCATCGACCCGAGCGATCCATGTATTGTTGCCTCTACAATCGTCGACTGCGAAGGAACCAATCATCGAGGATTCAAATTTGTCAACAACGAGAGTATAGATTCCATACTCGAAGGGTTGACCATTACTAACGCTCATATAGAAGTAATGTGCGAGGGTGGGGCTGGCATTTACATAGACGGCTCATCACCGACAATAAAAAACTGCATCGTGACAAACAACCATGCGGAACTGATGCCGGAGTCTCCTTGTTTCTGCCTGGGAGGCGGAATCTATATAGGCAGCGGGAGCAATCCGATAATCACAAATTGCATCATCAGCGATAACTCCGTTGGCAACTGGGGATGGGGAGGAGGTGTTTATTGCGGCCGCTCCGCAATCGCTGCAACGATTTCTAACTCCATTATAAGTGATAATACTGCTCTGGGATATTATGGGGAAGGCGGTGGTATTTACTGTGATGCTTACAGTGTTTTGACATTGGTTAACTGCACAATCGCAGATAATTCGGCTGCTCAAGACGGGGGAGGCATTTACTTCTATATATACGGCTCGCCAATAAGGACGATTACGAACAGCATCATATGGGGCAATTCAACAGACGAGATATATCCATATGATTATACAAATATTATTCTTACCTATAGTGACATCTTAGGCGGATGGCCTGGAACCGGCAATATTAATTCCGACCCCTGCTTTGTTTCAGGCCCTGAAGGCAATTATTACTTGAGCCAAATTGCGGCGGGACAATCGATAGATAGCCCGTGTATCGATGCGGGCTCAGACCTTGCCTCGCACCTCGGATTGATAGGGTATTCTACTGCTACAAACAGCTCGCCCGATACTGGTATTGTGGACCTCGGTTATCATTACCCGATACCGGATATGTGCAGAAGGGCGGACTTGAAAATAGATAATAGCAATATTATCAACTTCAATGACCTTGCGGTTTTTGCCTCTGCGTGGCTTAACGAGTCATGTTCGGAGGCCAATGGCTGGTGTGATGGAGCGGATTTCGGATACGACGGTTCCGTAGGTTTCGAAGACCTTTATTTTATGTCAACTTGCTGGCTTGAGACGTTGCCCCCAGATACAACGGCTCCGGCGCCCGCTCCTACGTTTATCATATCGCCGGACGTAAACTACGTCGTCGCCGATACGTACGATACCAGCGGGCAGTTCCAGTTTATGGATTATCCGGTTGATTACAGGTGGTGGCACAAGATAGTGGTCGACACAAGCGGTATTACCGACGACGTTACCCCGACCGAAGACCTCGAAGTGCGCTTTATTTGTCTCAGCGATAGCAGCTTCAACAGCACCAACAGGGTTCCAATCCCGCTAACCTTAGGCCTGGCAGATGGTGTACTGGGAGGCAGGGCCAATGGCTGGCGTGTGACTATTATCGGTGATAACATTATCTATGATGTGGATGTCGATACATACGCCGCTACGGGCAGGATCCTGAACTGGATAGTGTGCGTGTATGACGCGGCGGATAACTCTATATGCAGTGCAATGCATACGCTTGGCCCACCGCTTTTTTAAGGGCTAAACCATTTTCCAATGGACAACTTTCCGCAACGGATTACGCCAACATCGGTTATCCAATCGGCACTCCAGATAAGAATTTGGCGATAGGAGCAAGGTCAGTCGACTCAATCATAGATAGTTACTTTGGCGGAACTATCGACGATGTGCGAATCTATAATAAGGCCCTGCATTAAATTCCTTTACCTACCAGGACCATTCGCCCATGATTTTTATTTCTGAGCATAAGTGAGTGTTTAGGGTACAAGGAAGAGTAGGAATATACCAGCGAGGACGGCGGAAGTTTAGTGGGAATGGGGGAGGAAGAGGATAAAGACGCCGGCGAGGACGCCGGCAAGGGCAATGGCCTTGCTGCGCATCCGGACCTCGCCGAAAAGGAGGGCGCCGGCCAAGAATGAGACAACCACACAACTGCTTCGGACGGCGGCCAAGAGAGAAATTAATGTCCCCTCGCAGCCGATTGCCTTAAAGTAGGCAATGTCAGAAATTGCCAGCCAGAAGCCAATAAGCGGGATGCTCCAGCGCCACTCGAAGGGCCTGAATTTTTCCCTGTGAGGCAGCCAGAACGCGACCAGAACAAGGCCCAAAAAAGGCATCATATACAGCATAAACCAGACCTGCACACCAAGCGGCGAAAACCCGAGCGTCTGAATGAGATACTTGTCATAAAGCCCGCTTGCCGCGCCGAGCAGGACGGCCATAAACAGAAAGATGACCCACTTGTTGGTGTGAAAGACGATTCCTTCGCGGCTTCCTAATACGGAGAAGATAAAATAAGAGATGAAAAGGACGCCGAAAGCGGCCCACTGCAACGCCGTCAGCCGTTCGCCGAAGACCAGTATCGCGCCAAGAAGCGTCCAGGCAGGTACGGAAGCAGCGATAGGCGAGAAGATTGAAATAGGCAGGTGTTTCATCGAAAAATAGGCGAGCAGCCACATTGAGCCGACGATTAACGCCTTTGCGAAGAAGTGAAGATGCGCCACCCCGTCAAACTGGGGGATATACAAACCCAGCCGAGTCATCATCTCAGGCGACAATGGCGAAAGAACAGCCACAGGCAACAGGAGCAATATCTCCGCGAGCGTCGCAAAAAACAAGACCGGTATAACGGCGTTGGCCCGCAGTGCGTGTTTCCTGCTGACATCATACAAGCCCAAGAACAGCGCTGAAAATACACCAAGATAAAGCCACATAGCCATTAATCCAGCCCGATACAAAAGCCGTCCTTCTACCATAAACGAATATCGTTTGCACACACAAAATTCCATAGCACAGGTATTTCCCGCTACAAAGCATTTTCGCATTTGAAAGGACGGCCTGCGGCTGTTAGAATCGCGGATTCTTTTTAAGGTTCAAAGATGGGACAAGGCACTGACAAGCACATACTAAGCAATGGAATGGTACTGCTCGGGGAGCGGATGGAGTCGGTGGAGTCGGCGGCGTTTGGATTTATGCTGCCGGCGGGCGCCGCTATTATGCCCGAGGGCTGCTGCGGCGCAGCCAACGTGATAGCGGACTGGATATTCCGGGGTGCAGGCGAAAAAGACAACAGGCAGTTAGGCGATGCGCTCGACGGGCTGGGTCTTCATCGCTCGGCCGGGGTCAATACCGCCCATATCAGAGTTGGCGCGGCCCTCGAATCGAGCAACTTATCGGCGGCGATTGAGCTGTATGGTGACGTTATACTTCGGGCGAAACTGGAAGACAAGGAATTTGCACCGGCCAAGCAATTGGCAATTGATGCCGTGTTGGGGCTGGACGACGACCCGCGACACAAGGTTATGCTGAAGCTGCGGGAGCAGTTTTATCCTCAGCCGCTTGGCCGAAGCAACGTAGGCGAAATCGACCAACTGCAAAAACTTACGCCAGAAAAGGTAAGGCAGATTATCGCGGAAACTTTCAGCTCGTCCGGAAGAATTTTTTCCGTAGCGGGCAAATACGATTTTGATACGGTCGCGGGCCGGATGGAAAAGCTTTTCACAACAGGAGAACAAGGCAGGATTAAAACACTGACAACAGGGGCCAGACCTTGTCACTATAAACACATTCCGAATGAGGGCGCACAGGTCCACATCGGCCTTATGACGCAGACGGTCAGGCCGGGAGACAAGGATTATTACAATGCGCGTGTTGCGGTGGCGGTGCTGTCGGGCGGGATGGGAGCGAGATTATTTACCGAGGTCAGAGAAAAACGCGGGCTTTGCTACGCGGTCGGTGCGCAATACCATTCGCTAAAAGAAATGGCAGGAATAGCGTGCTACGCGGGCACGACCCCGGACAAGGCGCAGGAGACGTTTGACGTTATAGTCGGCGAATTCAAACGTCTGGCAGAGGGGACAAGCGAAGAGGAAATGCAGCGTGCGAAGGTCGGATTGAAATCGTCGCTGATTATGCAGAGCGAGTCATCGAGCAGCAGGGCCGGGGCGATTGCAGCGGACTATTATATGCTGGGCAGGGTGCGGACCTTAGATGAAATCAAGGCGGAAATAGAAAAAACAAGCGTCGATTCGGTGCTGGATTTTCTGCGCAGGAACAGGTTCGAGGATTTCACGGTTGTGACAATCGGCCCTAAAGAAATAAAGATTGGGTAGCGAGTGACACGGGCTTCCAGCCCGTGCACGGCCAAGATGGCCGTGCCACAAGGAAAACAGATATGGAATTCAAGAGTCACAAGCTGGCAAACGGTTTGACGGTAATCGGCGAGGTAAACAAAAGCGCCAAATCGTCGGCTGTGGGTTTTTTCGTGAGGACCGGTGGCCGTGATGAGGACCTGCGTATAAACGGCGTGTCGCATTTCTTAGAGCATATGGTCTTCAAGGGCACCGAGGGCTATAGTCCGTTTGCGGTCAATGAGACCTTTGACAGGATGGGGGCGCAATATAATGCGTTTACAAGCGAGGAGAACACGATTTTCTACGCGGCGATACTGCCGGAGTATCTGGCAGAGATAACGAAGCTTTGGATAGAGCTTATGAGGCCCGCCCTGCGAACGGAGGACTTCAACATCGAAAAGCAGGTCATCAAGGAAGAAATCGCGATGTATAAGGACCAGCCGAATTACGATGTGGTTGAAAGATGCAGAGCGCTTTATTTCGGGGGGCATTCCTGCGGGCACAGCGTTTTGGGCACTGAAGAGACAATAGAGGGCTTGACGAGCGAGCAGATGCGGGGATATTTCGCCGGAAGATATGCGCCGAACAATATGATTTCGGCATTCGCAGGGAATTTTAACTGGGATGAGATTAAGGACATAGTCGAAGCCGGCTGCGATGGGTGGGAAAGGCGCGATGTCAAAAGGGAACTCAGTGATACGCGAGGCAACCGCGGAGAACAGCGAGTCGAAAAAGCCAACCTTGCGCGAGAACATATTTGCCTGATGAGTCCGTCTGTAAGCTTCCAGGACAAGAGGCGGTTTGCGGCGTCGCTTTTAGGCGTGATAGTCGGCGACGGGACAGGTTCGAGATTTTTCTGGGAGCTGGTGGATAAGGCAACAGCCGAGACCGCATCTATGGAATTTGCGCCAATGGACGGCACCGGCGCTTACTGCGCCTATATCCGCTGCAGCAGCGAAAATGCAGCAAGGGCGATGGAGACAGTCAGTAAAATATTCGCGGATGTTACTAAAAACGGCGTGACAGAGGAGGAGCTTACAAAAGCCAAAAATAAGGTGTTAAGCGCGCTTGTGATAAAAAACGAGTTGCCGATGGGCCGGCTGGTTGATTTGGGTTTCAACTGGACGTATCTGGGGCAGTATCGGCCGATTGAAGAGGACGTAAAGGCAGTCAAAGCAGTAACGGTCGCCGAGATTAATGGACTTTTGAAGGATTACCCCCTGGGCGAGTTCGCACAATTTTCTTTAGGGCCTGCAAAAAACGGCTAAACTTACCTGACAGGTTAAAAGGAATTCCAAAAAAATGTGAGTAATGGGAGCGTTCTGCGCATAATATCTTATGAAAGCCGGAACCGGTTAAGAATAAAGGAAGCAGGTGGAACAGCAGCCGAAACAACAAGAACAGGCGGGACTCATCGAGGGCGACAGCGAGGTATGGCGAGCACTTTTACAGCGGATTATTCCGCAACTTTATGGGATGTTCCTGAAGAGCCGGCCTAATCCCTCGCTTGCCGAGGAGCTTGTGCAAAAGACCATTTTCGACGCGGTTCGCGGACGAAACACCTATGACCCGGAAAAAGGCGGCGCAGAAGAATGGATATTCGGCATCGCCCGCAACAACATCAGGCTTGAAATACGAAGACGGGCGAGCAGGCCAAGCATAAATGGCGACATCAGCACCTACCTTGACGTGATTGATACCGAGCCATTGCCGGACGAGCTGCTGGAAAATAAAGAGACCGCCGATATTGTGCGCACCGCCCTTGCAGGTCTCGAAGACAGGCATCAGTCGGTTTTAAGGGCGAAGTATATCGAGGGTCTTTCGGCGGGTGAGATTGCCAAACGTTTGGAGATTACGGAAAAGGCCGTGCAAGATTTGCTTTACAGGGCCAGGAACTCTCTTCGCGACCGGCTCCAAATAGCGGCGCGTGCAGATAAACAGGAGTAGAAAAAAATGAAATCCGAAAATGAAAATCTGGAAAAAAATATCTCGCGGTTAGTCAAGCTGGCCGGCGATACTAATCAGCCAAACAAGACATTTACCGATTCTCTGATAAACCGGGCAATCGATGAATTACACGGTGCCGGTACACCTGCGCGAGAAAGAAAGAGCACAATTATGACTGCTAAAAAGATATTCGCATACGCAGCGGCGATACTTGTCGCCTGCGGCGTCTTGGCGGCATTAGTGATGCAAGGTCAAAACAGAGTGAGGCATCAACCAGGCAAAATTGTGAGCAAAGGGGCGGATGTAAGGAGTGATTTAAAAGAAAGAATGGAAGACGCATTGACAAAGCAGCCGCCGGCAGAGGAACCAAAAGCAAGTCCGGCGCTAAAACAAGCACATATAGAGTACACACAGGTCGGCAAAAAGGCAGAGGCAAAAGCAAAAGTTGAGCAGCCGACGACCACACAATTCAAAACGCAAGGAATCGTCGCAACTGGTTTGTCTAAGGCAAAGGTTGCTGAGATACTGGCAAATGCGACAAACCTCCAGAATCAGCAACGTTATGAGGATGCTTTGAAACAGCTTGAGCTGGCCCTTGCGACAGACCCGAATAACACAGAGCTACTGGAATTGAAGCAGGCCGTGGCGAATGCAATCAGGTTAAATGAACAGTTGGTCGTTGCAAAAGGGACAACCGGAGACCGGGCACGGGCGCTTGGGGTGATTGATAAGTCGGGGATACCCAGCGAAAGTAAGGAAGCGGATTCAATACGGCTCTACTTAGGTAAAATACCGGCCAGCTCGAAATCGTTAGTGGGGAATGGAGGCAGCGAATATAGAGTTAAGTTGTATTCTCCATGCCCTGTTCAAAGAGAACCGAGATGTCAGCCACCGATGGCTCATGGTGGGACGACGCCGCCAAACGGCGAAGATGAGGACGCGATGTTTTTCAAGAACTACGGCGTTAACCCCTTCATCGATACCGAGGATGACCATTTATCGACCTTTGCAATCGACGTCGATACGGGCAGCTACACGGTCGCGCGGGGATACCTCCACGACGGTCATCTTCCGCCGAATGACGCTATCCGGGTCGAGGAATTTGTGAACTACTTCAAATATGACTATCCGGCGCCGCAGGAAGATGATTTCGCATTATACGCGGAGGCAGCGCCGTGGCAGTTCGGGACCGGCCGGCAGAACAGTTACCTGCTTCGCCTAGCTCTTAAAGGAAGACAAGTAAGTGACGAAAATCGCAAGCCAGCGATTCTGACATTCGTGATTGACGTATCCGGCTCGATGGCGCGTGAAGACCGGCTGGGTCTGGTAAAAAAATCGCTGCGTATGCTGGTCGAAAATCTTCGTCCCGACGACAAAATCGGCATCGCCATATACGGCAGCAGGGGTAAAAAGCTGATGGGCCACAAAGGGCTTGACGAAAAGGACGAAATCCTGACGGCGATTGAGGAGCTTACACCGAGCGGCTCGACATACGCAGAAGAGGGAATCAGAATCGGATACGAGATGGCCGAAAAGGCGTTCAAAAAGGGCTGCATCAATCGCGTTATACTCTGCTCGGACGGTGTGGCCAACGTCGGGCAAACGGGCGCCGACGACATCCTCAAGGTCATTAAGGAAAAGGCGGACAAGGGTATTACGCTTTCGGCAATCGGTTTCGGGATGGGTAACTACAATGACGTGCTGATGGAACAGTTAGGCGATAAGGGCAACGGCCATTACGCATACATTGATAGCATCGCTGAGGCAAAACGCATCTTCGAGGACAACCTCACCGGAACGCTCGAAGTTATCGCCAGAGACGTAAAGGTGCAGGTCGATTTCAATCTCGACGTTGTGCGAAGCTATCGGCTGATTGGCTATGAGAACAGGGACGTGCCGGATGATAAATTCCGGGATGATAAATACGACGGCGGCGAAGTAGGTGCAGGTCATTCGGCGACGGCTCTGTATGAGCTGAAGCTTTGGCCGGGCAAGAAAGGTAATATCGCAACCACACACGTGCGGTACAAAGACGCCGACAGTGATGCTGTCACCGAGTTCAAAAGCTCAATCGGCACCGGTAAATTAAACCGCAGCTTCGACGGTTCGAGCAGGCAATTCCGGCTTGCCGCGACCGTGGCTGAGTTTGCCGAAATTCTTCGCCACAGCTACTGGGCCAAAGGAACGAAGTTAGAGACGGTTCTCAGGCAGGCGCAGGACTTAGCAAAAGAATTCAAGGGCAATGCCGACGTTATAGAGCTTGTTGACCTGGTATCGAAGGCCAGTCAGCTTACGCCTGAGCCGGTCGAAACTACTACACAGGAAGAATAATCAAGCCGGCAAAACCAGCCAACTCAATTGTAAAGGGCTTGTCAGAGGACAAGCCCTTCTTTTTATCGCCTCTTGAATCATGCCAGTCCAAGTGTTAAGATGGATAAAGTAACGACTGGGATAGATTAAAATGGTTGCAAATGGCAAACAATTCGACGCTGATAAAACATACCAAAGGCGCGATGTTCTGCGGGCGAAGGACATTATACCCGGGGCACGGCGCAGCCAAATCGAAAACGAAGGTGGAAGTGATATTCCGCAGTTCGATTTGGCCGAGGACATAATGGCCGAGCAGCGTCGGCTAATCGCTGCACATCGTAAAGGCCCGTCCTCAGTCGTCACTCTTCCCACGCCTGTCGTCTCTCGATGGACGATGGATGAAAGACGAGAGACGCCGCTTACAGAGTGGGACCCCGTCATAGCGGATATCGTTGCGAAGGATATCGAGCGGCTCTGCGGGAGCGGTTCCTATGCATAAGCGGCCCTACACGTCTATCGTCTCTCGTCACTCGTTTCTCGTCAACGAAACCACGATGGACGATACAACCCCCCAGCAATTTCCCCTTGCTTTCAAAGGCAAAAAAGTCCTATAATACTAAGTCGGCGAGCCTTGATTTTTCGGCAATGTATTGGCGAGTCAGGGATAGAATACTGATATAACGGCTCGTCTCGGCGAAGGCCCAGCATAAGCTTGAGATACACCCTGAATTGCCGAGCCGTAGCCGGAGGGAGAAGACATGAGACACACTTATACAGCGTGCAGGGAATGCAGATGGTGGAGCCAGCTTGCTGAGCACGGGGAAAAGGCCAAGCAGGGCGAATGTCGCAGATACCCGCCGTCGGTATTCTTTGCCGGCCGGATATACTACACATTCGGCGAGATATCGAATCGCGGCTTCCCTATTACCGGCGAGGACTGGTGGTGCGGAGAAGGACGTTTTTGACTTCGGCCCTTCAGCTTTGCTCAGGACAAGCGAGTTCAGTCGTGCCAAGCCGGTGTGATTGGGAAGATTGGGCAAAAAATCTCAAGAAACCGTTTGCAACAGAAGGTCACAATGCGCATAATTGAAGGACTGAGATTCTGGTATGCTGTTTTGAAAGGCGATAGATGGGTTCGGTATTACAGGCGCTGATAAAGCTTCAAAGTGTTGAGAACCGCCTGCGAGCGGCTAAAGCAAAACTTGCCAGGTGTCGCAGAAACGTCATCATCCAGGAAAACCTGATTAGAACACTTCAAAACGCCCTCGAAGCCAAGAAGGAAGAGATTCAGCTTATAACGATACAATCGGACCGGCTGGAACTGGAGCTGAAGACCAGGGATGAGGAGATTACCAAGTTAAGAGCGTCGTTGAATTCAGCGAGGACAAACAAGGAATACGCGGCGGTATTGACACAACTGAACACTACGCGGGCCGATAACTCCAAGATTGAGACGCAGATTCTGGAGCTGATGAAGGATATCGAAGCCGACCAGACGGAGTGCCAGAAAATCCAGCAGCAGATAGATGAGCAGAAGGCCAAGCTCGAGCAGGTCCGTAAGGAATCCGAGCAACTGGCGATAAAATACGAGGCCGAGATAGACCAGATTCAGTGCGAGTGGAACGATGCGGCCGGGAAGGTGCCTGCCGAGTATCTGGAGATTTTCAAGCGGGTTGCCGAGACATACGACGGCGAGGCCGTCGCGGTTATCGAGCAGCAGGGAGGCAGAACGGGCGCTTATACCTGCGGGGGCTGTTTTATGGGTGTCACGGCCGAGTGTGTGAATATGCTTATGACCAAGGACGAAGTAATCCGCTGTCCCATCTGCACGCGTATTCTGGTGCTCAGCATTTCGCAAGAATAAATGAATTAAGAATTAAAAATTAAGAATTCAGAAAAGTGAATTTAGCCGAGTTTTGAATTCTTAGTTCTAAATTCTCAATTTGATGCGAGCAGGGGCGTGGAGGCGGAACATTGACGAAAAAGATAATTGCTCATATTGACGGTGGCTCCAGGGGCAACCCCGGCCCTGCCGCTGCGGCTTATGTGCTGACCGATCCAACGGGCAGACAATTAGAGGCCAAGGCATTTTTCCTGGGCGAGGCGACGAACAATTTCGCGGAATATATGGCCATCCACAAGGCGCTTGAGGCGGCCAAATCGCTCGGGGCGAGGCAAATCACCGTTTACAGCGACAGTGAGCTCCTGGTCAGGCAGCTCAACGGGCAATACAAGGTAAAAAGCGAGCAAATAAGACCTCTTTTTGCCAAGGCCATCGAGGTGCTCACCGGCTTCGAAAGCTGGCAGGTGCTTCATATTTTCAGAGAGGACAACAAACAGGCCGACATGCTTGCAAATCGCGCCCTCGACATCGAAGGGGACTTCGAAATGAAGGCCAAGGGGACCAAGCAGACAAGGCCGATTCGGCTGGGCGTGCTTATAAGCGGCGGGGGCACGACGCTGATGAACCTGCTCGAGCAAATCATGCAAGGCAAGCTCAATGCCCATATCACCGTCGTGATAAGCTCACGCTCGACGGTTGCGGGCGTTGAAAAAGCCAAGGCCGCCGGCCTGAACGTCAAAATCATTCGCAAAAAAGATTACCCGAATATAGATGAGTTCAGCAGGCGCATAGAGCAGGAGCTTGTGGCCGCAGACGTGGAGCTTGTCGTGCAGGGCGGGTGGTTATGTCTGTGGAAGATTCCGCCCCGCTTTGAGAACAGGGTGATGAACATACATCCTGCCCTTTTGCCGAGCTTCGGGGGACAGGGAATGTGGGGGCATCACGTTCACGAAGCCGTGTTAAAAGCGGGATGCAAAGTGAGTGGCTGCACGGTTCATTTCTGCACAAACGAATACGACAACGGGCCTATCATCGTGCAGCGGTGCTGTCCCGTGAACGACGACGATACGCCGGATACACTGGCGGCGAGGGTTTTTAGAGAGGAGTGTATCGCATATCCGGAGGCAATTCGACTGTTCGGCGAAGGCAGATTGTCCGTTCGGGACGGCCGAGTGAGAACAGTATCAGAGGCTCAAAAGCGGACGGTTCGGTTATGAACAAACGGCAAAAACGCGTTCTGGTAAATTTTGCTACTGTAATAGTCATCACCACTGTGGCGGTCGTTGGGATGATTGAGCTGAAAAATCAGGTTAATCGTTCCGAGGCGATGCGGGCAATGGAACACCTTGGACGAATCGTTAGTGACTACAAACAGAAGAATGGTTCGATACCACCCAAGTCATATGCGGACAGCATAAAAATGACGCTCGAGGGTCAGGTCCGGCTCGGCACTCTGCACTACAGGGCACAGTGGATACAGTTTGATTCGCCGCCCGATGAAATTCTCGCCTATGTCATAAAAAAATATCATTCCCTGTTTTTCCGGCCCGGTGCGATTGTGCTTCGGCTGGATGGCCGGGTCGAGTGGATGGATAAAAGAGTTTTTGACATGCTTCCGATCCGTCAGCGAAGCGTCGTGAAATCAGAAATGGCCCCGGAGTAATCGGTTCTCAGCGAATCTGCTTCGTGAGCCTTCGGTATCCTGTCTCGTTTCAGACGGGCGCCTTTTCGCTCTTGGTCGGCTCACGAATCTCGACGCCCTCGAGCTTTAGATGCTCTTCATCCTGGACATCGATTTTGACGAGATTCTTTCCTTTGAATTCACCCCGCAGAACCGCTTCCGCGAGCGGGTCTTCAATGTAATGTTCAATGGCCCTTCGCAGCGGGCGAGCGCCGAATTCGGGACTGTAGCCCTTTTCGATAAGGAATTCCTTGGCCCCGGCGGTCAGTTCGAGCTTAAGGCCGTGTTCTGTGAGCCGTTTGAATACCTTGGCAAGCTCGTACTCGACAATCGTCTGCAGGTTTTCCTTTGAAAGCGGCCTGAAGACGATGATGTCATCGATGCGATTGAGAAACTCAGGCCTGAAGTGTCGTTCGACCTCTTTGTGGAGCACATCTTTCATTTTTTCGTAGTTTGCCTCCGGGGTCCTCTTGCCAAAGCCGAATCCGCCGCTGTTTTTAATCAGCTCTGCTCCGATGTTGCTTGTCATAATGACTACTACGTTTTTGAAGTCGATGCTCCTGCCGAAG